>NZ_JCABYI010000036.1:0-230416 GCF_059499305.1 Delftia sp. | reverse complement strand
GGCCCGACGCAGGTTGCCCCGCAGCGCAGCGAAGGGGTCGCGGGCATTCGGGTCGCCTTTGCTTTGCCTACTTTCCTTCGGCCGGCGTACCGGTGGCGAAACAAAGGAAAGTAGGTCGGCCGCCGGGCCGAGACCCGGCCTCGAAAAAACACCACCCGGCAGGGTCAAAAAGCCAAACCCGCGTCACGCCAGGCGAACAAGACAAGCCTCACGACAAGGTCTGCTCGTACATATACCGCCGCGACCAAGGCAACGAAGCAGCCCCCTGCCCCGCCCTCCGACAAACAACCTGAAAGATAGACACATCGTCATGCTCAAACGCATAAGCACACCCCGCCAAATACACCCTCCAGATCCGAAACCTCTCCTCCTCCACCAACGCCCGAATCTGCGTCGCACAAGCCTCAAACCGCTCCAGCCACAACTGCAACGTGCGCACGTAATGACGCCGCAGCCCCTCCACATCCAGCACCTCCAGCCCCCCACGCTGCATGGCCTCCAGCGCCAGGCTCAGGTGGGGCAGCTCGCCATCAGGAAACACATAGCGGTCGATGAACGCACCGCCGCCCAACGCCGTGGCGCCCACGTCCGCATCGGTGGAGGTGATGCCGTGGTTCAGCGCCAGCCCGTCGTCGGCCAGCAGCTCGCGCATGTGCGCAAAGTACATGGGCAGGTTGCGGCGGCCCACATGCTCGAACATGCCGACGCTGGTGATGCGGTCGAAGCGCCCCTGCACGTCGCGGTAGTCCTGCAGGCGGATCTCGATGCGGTCGGCCAGGCCTGCGGCGCGCACGCGCTCGGTGGCCGCTTCGAACTGGTTGCGCGACAGCGTCACGCCCACGCAGTGCGCGCCAAAGTGCTGGGCCGCGCGCAGCACCAGGGCGCCCCAGCCGCAGCCGATGTCCAGCAGCCGCTGGCCCGGCTGCAGGCGGATCTTGGTGAGGATGTGGTCCAGCTTCTTGCGCTGGGCGGTGGCCAGGTCCTCGTCGCCGTTCTCGAAGTAGGCGCAGGAATAGACCATGCCCTCGTCCAGCCAGAGGCGGTAGAAGTCGTCGGACACGTCGTAGTGGTACTGGATGGATTCGCGGTCCGTGCTGCGGCTGTGCCGAAAGCGCCTGGCCGCGCGCGCCGCAAGCGCCAGCCGCCCCGGCCCCTTGCCCGCGCCCTGGGTCTTGGACATGCGGCGCGCCAGCGCATAGCCGAAGTCGATGATGTCGGGCAGGCGCCCGTCGATGTCGATCTGGCCCTTCACATAGGCCTGGCCCAGGTGGTCCAGGCTGGGGTCCAGCAGCAGCGGCAGGGCCGAGGCGCTGCGCACGGTAAGCGTGACCCGCGGCTGCTCGAAGCGGCCGAAGTCGAACTGCTCGCCATTCCACAGCACCAGCCGCGCCGGCAGATCGGCCCGCGCACGCACGGCCTCGGCCCAGCGCCTGAGCTTCTTGTCCCAGAACATCGTGCATCTCCCCGGGGCTGGCTGCGCCCCCCTTTTGACATGACCCGCATGAACCGCATGCAAAGCAAATGACGAGTCTTGCCGGTTCATGTGACGGCAAGACGTCAGCACGGCAGCCCGCGCCGGTAGCGGATCGATACAGACCCGATGGCGCCCACACCCCGCCAGCGGCCCGGCTTGGGGCACACTGGCCGGCGTTCCAACGGCCCCGGCGCGAAGGCGCCTGCGACAGACCCATGCAAGCCCATGACCTGAGCATCGAACACTGCATCGAGCACCGCAACGAACAACGCAGCACCGGCGGCTATGGCCTGCCGGCCGGATTTCAGGAACCTGCCATCGAACTGGAGCCAGTGACGCCATGGCCATGACCCATACCCAGGCGCTGTCCAAGCTGGCAGCCGATACCCTTGTGCAGACCCTGGAGGAAGACGTGGCGCGCGTGATGGCGCGCACGTTTGCGCTGGGCCGGCACGATGCCGCTATCGCGGCCAACTACGGCGGCCATGCCGTGCCGCCCCTGCTGCGGCGCTGGAGCTGCGTGCTGCAGGCAGATGACGCCAAGGCAACGGCGCTGTACCGGCACAAGACGGCGCTGGCCCTGGCCATCGTGCTGCACAGGAACGGCCTGGCCGACGCGGGCCTGAACGCGGCCGCGCGCACGGCCATCGATGTGCTCAATGCCGAGGTGGCGCTCAGCGATGACTTCTTTCGCAAGTCGGCGCAGATCCGCCAGGACTTCCTGGACACGCCGCCCGCGCCGCCCAAACGCTCGCCAGGCCTGCCCGACAGCCTGACCTTCTACCGCGCGGCCGACGTGGTGGCCATGGAGCTGGACGGGCGCTTTTACGCCCTGTACGTGCACGGCTGCGCCCGGACCAACCAGAGCCCCATCGTGGAGTTCTACGACGCGGTGTTCGACCACCTGCCGCAGATGGCGGAGCTGGCCGACGTGCGCGCCCGGGGCCGGCGCTACAACGATGGTGTGGGGCGGGTGGCGCGGTTTTCCATATCGGGCCTGAAGTTCCTGCCCGACCCGGCCGGCCAGTTCACCCTGGTCAAGGCCTGCGTGGAGACGCCGCCGGACCCGGGCCGTCTGCAAAAGGGCGACTGGCTCTACACCGTGTCCGACATCTTCGAGCTGCAGTCCGAGGTGGACTCCATGTTCGGCCCCGGCGGCAAGCCCTGAGCCTTGAGCCTTGAGCTTTGAGTTCTGACAGCGGCCTGTTCTTGCCTGTTTTCAAGAGGAAATTCATGACGCATCCCCGGCCTTCCACTCTGCCCTCCCGCATGGCCTTGCCGGCCGCGCTGGCAATGGCTGCCACGCTGGCCCTTGCGGGCTGCAACCAGCGGCATGACACAGCAGCCATGGAATCTGCGCCCGCCCCCGCGCCCATGGCGGGCGGCGCCGGCATGAAGCAAGGCCGCGCCGCCACCGTGCAGGCCGAGGATGCGGCAGCAGCCGCACCAGAGACATCGGCGCAGGACGAGATGGCCCAGCGCTTCCTGGCCGTGCGCCAGGAGCTGAACGTGGAAGTGCCGCAGGCGCAGCTGGCCGATGCCTGGGGCCAGGTGCGCGACCTGTGTGCCACGCTGCGCTGCGAGTTGCTGTCGGCATCGCTGCTGCGCGAGACGCCCCAGCAGCCCGGCAACGCCATGCTGGAGATGCGCGTGGCGCCGGCCGATGTGCAGCGGCTGCTGGGCACGCTGGCCGGCGTGGCCACCATCGTGTCGCAGAACACCATCAGCGAGGACAAGACGGCCGAGGTGATCGACGTGGAGGCGCGCATCAGGAACCGCACCGAGTTCCGCGACAGCCTGCGCCTGATGCTGCGCGACACCACGACCAAGCGCACCATGTCCGACCTGCTGGAGATACAGCGCACGCTGTCGGACACGCAGGCCGAGCTGGACGCCATGGCCGCTCAGCGCAAGGTGCTGGAGCAGCAGACCAGCAAGCAGCACATACAGATCCAGTTCACGCCCACCCGCGCCCTGGTGCAGGGCGGCACCAGCTACAGCCCCATAGGCCGCGCGCTGCGTGATGCCGGCCATGTGCTGGGCGAGAGCATGGCCGCGCTGATCACCTTCGTGGCGGCCGTGCTGCCCTGGCTGGTGCTGGTGGTGCTGCCGCTGGGCTGGGTGCTGCGCGCGCTGTGGCGGCGCAGGCGTGCCAGGAAGGCCTGAGCGGCACGGCAGGATCAGGAAGTACGGCGGCCCTGCCGTGCTCCAATCAAGCCATGCCCACCGAACCGAGCCTTGACGACCTGCGCCGCCATGCCGTGGCGCGCACCCTGTTCACGCCGACCACCCTGCCTGCTGCCATACAGCGCCTGGGCTTTGTGCAGGCAGACCCGATCCGCGCGCCGGCCCGGGCGCAGGACCTGACGCTGCGCCACCGCGTCAAGGACTACCGCGCCGGCGACCTGGAACGCCGCTACGCGCGCCTGCCGATCGACGAGGACTGCCTGGTCAACTACGGCTTTCTGCCCAGCGAGCACCTGGCGCTGATGCACCCGCGCCAGGCCCGCAAGGCCTGGGATGCCGAGACACAGCGCAAGGCCGCCGAGGTGCTGGCCTTTGTGCGCGAGCGCGGCGCCGTGCATCCGCGCGAGGTGGAGCAGCATTTCTCGCACGGAAGCGTGAAGAACTACTGGGGCGGCTCGGGCAGCGCCAGCACGCAGTTGCTCGACGGCATGCACTACCGCGGCCTGCTGCGCGTCAAGCGCCGCGACAGCGGCACGCGCGTCTACGAGGCAGTCGCCCACCCGCCAGCCGACGACAGCCCCGCCGCCAGCGCCCGGCGCGCCGCCGCGCTGATCGACCTGGTGGTGCGCAAGTACGCACCGCTGCCGGCCCCCAGCCTGACCTACCTGGTGCGCCTGCTGGGCTATGGCGCACCCCATCTGGCGCAGCAGACCCAGGCGGCGCTGCGGCTGGCGCGCGAGCAGCTGGCCAGTTGCCGCATCGACGGAACCACCTGGTACTGGCCTGCCGACGAGAACCCACGCTCGCGCCGCCATGCCTTCGACGAGCGGCTGCGCCTGCTCGCGCCCTTTGACCCCGTGGTCTGGGACCGGCGCCGCTTCACACTGCTCTGGGGCTGGACCTACAAGTTCGAGGCCTATACGCCACCGGCCCGGCGTCAGCTCGGCTACTACGCCCTGCCCATGCTCTGGCGCGGCCATGTGATCGGCTGGGCCAACCTGCAGGCGCGCGAGGGCCGGCTGGAGCCGTCATTCGGCTATGTGGCCGGCGCGGCGCCCGGCGATGCCGCCTTTCGCAGCGCGCTGGATGAGGAGCTGCAGCGCATGGAGCAGTTCCTGGCGCCGCGCTGAGGCGCAGGCACTTGCCCCCTGCGCGCGGTGTACGTGATTGGGGGAACTGGTCAAGTTCACCCTGCTGAAGCGCGAGACTGCACCGGCTGGACTGCACCGGCTGGACTGCACAGGCTACCTGGTGGACCGATACAGCGAACGCAGGGAGCGGGCGCGAGCGCTCCCCCGCCGACGAGCAACCTTTCATGATCTTTCGGCACATGCTGCAGCAGTACCCGTGCATCAAGACCGGCAGGCAGCCGGACCGCCCTCAGTTCATGCGCGGCAGATTCGCTGCCTTGATGGCCGCGCCCATGGACTCATGGCCCTGGACCAGCTTCCTGCGGTATTCGGCGCCGGTGAGCGGCGCCGGGTCCACACCGGCCGACTCGAAGATGCGCGCCACCTGGGGGCCCTCTGCAGCTGCCATGGCGACGCGCTCCAGCCTGTCGCGCAGGGCCGGGGGCACGCCCTTGGGGTAGGCCAGGCCGATCCAGGAGTCGATCTCCACATCGTAGCCCTGCTCCCTGAGCGTGGGCACCTCGGGCAACTCCTTCCAGCGCATGGGGCTGGCGCTGGCCAGCAGGCGCATTTTTCCGGCCTTGACGTGCTGGACGATGTCCGAGGGGTTCTGCACGATGACATCGACCTGCCCGCCGATCAGGCCGGCCACGGTCTCCGCGCCGGACTTGTAGTTGATCTCCTCGAACCTGCCGCCCGTCTTGCGCCCCAGCTCGTACATGGCCAGGTTGTTGGGCGCGGACGGCGCGCCGAAGAAGATGCCCTTGCCCTGGCGGGACGCGGCCACCAGGTCGGCCATGGTCTTGTAGGGCGAGTCCGCGCGCACGGCCACGCCATAGCGGTAGCGGGCCACGCCTGCGATGAAGTCGAAGTCATCGACCTTGTAGTCCACCTTCATGAGGTGGGGCGTGATGGCGATGGTCGAAAACGTCACCACGCCCAGCGTATAGCCGTCGGGCTTTTGCCGGGCCAGCGACGAGACGCCCAGCGTGCCCTGCGCTCCCGCGCGGTTGTTGGGCACCACGGGCTTTTTGAGCAGGACCTCCATGGCATTGCCGATGGCGCGCGAGGCCACGTCGGTATTGCCGCCTGCGCCGTAGTTGATGATCAGGGTCAGTTCCCGCTCGGGAAACGCGTCCGTGCCCTGGGCCAGCGCCGGGGCGCCGGCTGCGGCCGCCAGCGCTGCCGCGCAGAAGGCCGAAAGCAGGCATCTGCGAGATGCGGGTGATGGATATGCATGCATGGTTGTCTCTCGTTGCGATCTTGGGTTCTGTCGTCTTTGGAAGTCGTGCTTTCACGGTGCCGCGCACTACCCACTGGCCGGGAAGCAGGCACGCCCTGGAAGTGGGGGCACCGAGGAAGGGCAGCCCCGCACCGAGGGTGCCGCCCCCCCCGCCAAGCGAGAGGGGGAAGCGGCGCAGCCGCTCAGGGGGTCGTCCTTCCTCAATTCATGAAGAAGCCGCCGTTGACGTCGATCACCGCGCCATTGGTGAAGCCTGCGGACTCGCTGCACAGGTAGCGGATGGCAGCACCGACCTCGGCCGCCTCTCCCAGGCGCCGCACCGGGATCTGCTCCGCATAGCGGCGGTTGACTTCGTCGCCGGCCTGCTGCGCCATCGGCGTCAGGATGCGGCCCGGCGCCACGCAGTTGGTGGTGATGCCGTACTGGCCCATCTCCGAGGCGATGGAGCGGCTCAGGCCCAGCACGGCGGACTTGCTCAGCATGTAGGCGGGGCCGGCCACGATGGATTTGCCGCGCCCGGCCAGCGAGGACACGTTGACGATGCGCCCCCAGCCCCGCTGCTTCATGCCCGGCAGCGCCAGCTGGCACAGGCGCAGCATGGACAGCAGGTTGACGTCCAGGATCTGCTGCAGCTCGCCCAGCCCCACTTCGAGGATGCCGTTGGACTGTCCGCTGGCGTTCTTGAGGCTGATGCCGGCGTTGTTGACCAGGATGTCCACGCCGCCGTGGCGCTGCACCATGTCCGCGACCACGCGCTGGCGGGCCGCCTCGTCGCAGACATCGAGCACCACGGCGCTGGCCCGGGCACGCAGTTCCTGCGGAACCAGATCCAGGTCGGGCGCGGCCAGGTCGGCCAGCACCACCTGGCGGCCGTCGCGCAGCAGTTCGATGGCGGTGGCCAGGCCGATGCCGCGTGCGGCGCCGGTCACCAGGGCCGTGCGGAGGGGGAAGTTCTCAGGCGCGCTCATCAGTGGCTCTCCGGCGTGTAGAAGGTGATGGGGGGAAAGGCGTCTTCGGTGCACATGACCTCGATCAGCGTGGCCTCTTCGGCGGCCATGGCGGCGCGCAGCGCGGTGGCGATGGCATCGGCCGATTCCACGCGCACGCCGTGGATGCCGCAGGCCCGTGCGATGGCCGCATGGTCCACGCCGCTGAAGTTCACGGCCGAGGTGTGCTCGCCGAACTTCACATGCTCGGCATGCTTCTGGTAGCCCAGGATGCCGTTGTTGATGAGGACGGTGATGACCTTGATGCCCATGCGCCTGCAGGTCTCCATCTCCGACCACACATGGCCGAAGCCGCCGTCGCCCACCAGGCAGAACACCTGGCCGCCGTCCTGCGCCAGGCGCGCGCCCATGGCCATGGGCATGCCCCAGCCCAGGCCCGCCAGGCCGCGCGGAGTGAGGAAGCGCTGGCCGGCCCGGCGCGCGGTCAGGTAGTTGGTGACCCACAGCGTGGAGTAGCTGGCATCGGCCACCACGGTGTCCTCGGCGGTCAGCAGGGCGTCGAGCTCATGCATGATGCGTTCGGGCCGGATGGGTGCGGCGCTGGACAGGCGCACTTCGGCTGATTCCTGTCGGTGCCTTTCCCTGCCCTTGGCAATGCGTGCGGCCAGTGCAGCGCGCTGGCCGGTACGGGCCGACAGATCCAGCGGCCCGGCGATGTCCAGCATGGCCTGCAGCGCCAGCCGCGCATCGCCCACCAGGCGCATGGCGTCGTAGTTGCGCCCTATCTCCTGGCCGTCGATATCGAGATGGATGAATTGCGCATCGCGCGGGTACAGCGTCCAGCTGTCCGTGCCGTTCTGGTTGGTGCGGTTGCCGATCAGGAACACCACGTCGGCCCCGGACACGAAATCCTTCAGGTAGCGGCCTGAGCCATTGGGCCCCAGGCAGTTGGCGACCACGCCCAGCGACAGCTCATGCGTCTCGGCCACGGCGCCCTTGCCCATGTTGGTGGTGGCCACGGGCAGGCTCAGCGCATCGGCAAACGCGCTCAGTGCCTCGCTGGCGCCCGAGATGTGCACGCCGCCACCGGCAACGATGACCGGCGCGCGGGCCTGGAGCAGCGCGCCTACTGCCTGTTCCAGCAATTGCCGTTCGGGCACGGCGCGGTCCAGCGGAAAGCGGGCCAATGCAGCGGGCCGGGGCACGCTGGAGGGCTGGGCAGGCTCGGTGAGCAGGTCGGCCGGCAGCATCAGCGCCACGGGGCCAGGCCGGCCGCTGCAGGCGGCGATGATGGCCTGCTCCACATAGTCCTCCACGCGCGATGCCTGGTCCACGCGCCGCACCCACTTGGTCACGGGCTTGAACAGGCCCATGTGGTCCAGGTCCTGGAAGGCGTTCCTGTCGGTCTGGTCGCGCGCCACGTCCTGCACGAGCGCGATGATGGGGATGGAGACCTTCAGAGCCTCGGCCAGCGGCGCCACCAGCAACGCTGCGGCCGGACCGTTCTGCGCGGTGATCACGGCCGGCCTGCCGCTCATGCGGGCATGGGCATCGGCCATGTAGCCGCCCGCGTTCTCGGTGCGGTAGGCGATCTGGCGCAGGCCCAGTTCCTCGGCGGCCAGCACGAACATGCTGGGCAGGCTCTGCCCGAAGAACTGCGTGATGCCGTGCCGCTTCAGGACCCGGGCCACCAGGTGGCCTACGGTGTCCTGCTTGTTCAATCCAGGGTTGCTCAGGGGTTTCGACATGGGTTGCGGTTTCCGTTCAACAAAAAAAGGCGTAGCGGCTCCCTCGCCATGGCAATCGCCAGCGATACGGAAAGGGAAGCCAGGGGGAACTTATCTATTCAGGAAATTCAAAGGCAATCCAGGACACGGCCAGTCCAGCGCCACCAGCCGCCCCGTGGAAGACAGGGTGACAAAAGCCGTCTTCAGGTCCTTGCCGCCAAAGCAGATGTTGGTCGTCATGGGGTCGGGCAACTCGACCCGGTGCAGCACCTGCCCGGCCGGCGAGACCACGGTGATGCCGCCCTCGCCCAGCGTGGCAAGGCAGATGTTCCCTTCGGCATCCACGGCCAGGGAGTCGATGTTCTGCATGCCCTGCAGGCGGCAGACCAGCCGCCCGCCATTGGGCGAATCGGGCCAGGGCCGGGCCAGGATGTGCCCGGGCTCGCCGATGTCGAAGGCCCACAGCCGCCCCGTGAAGGTCTCCGCCACATAGAGCGTCTTCTCATCGGGAGAAAGACCGATTCCGTTGGGCGACCACAGCGGGAAGACGGCTTCGCGGATGGCGCTGCCATCGGCCAGCGCGTAGCAGACGCCGCCCCGGTCCACCTCGCGCGGCCGCACCTTGCCGTGGTCGGTGAACCAGAACCCGCCATGCCGGTCGAAGACCAGGTCGTTGGGCCCCTTCAAGGGTCCGCTGCCGCTTTGCGTGTACAGGCATTCGACCTGGCCCGAGGCCAGGTCCACGGCCTCTATGCGCCCGCCTGAATAGTCGTTGGCCTGGCCTATGGGCCGCAGTCCATGCTCCGCACTGCGGTGCCACTGGAAGCCACCGTTGTTGCAGATGAACAGCTTGCCGCCGGGGCCTATGGCGGCACCGTTCGGGCCCGCGCCCAGGTGGACGAGCTGCCGCCTTGTGCCATCGGCCGTCACCCGGGTCAGCCAGCCGTTGGCGATCTCCACCAGCACGACCGATCCATCGCGCATGGCCACCGGGCCTTCGGGAAACTCCAGGCCGTCGGCCAGCTCACGAATCCTTGGTTCTGCTTTTTCCAACGTGTATGTCCGCATGCACCCTCCCTTGGATATGATGCATGGTACTTGATGTATCAAACACCAATTACAGGGTTAGCCCTTGGCACAGCCACACACCGTGGCCATGGGCAAACCGTCCTTCCCCGGGAGGTACCATTGCGCCCAAGCAGTTGCGGAGGCCCGATGTCCAGCGTTTTTTCACAGATCCGAACCAATCAGACCCTTGCCGAAAAAACCTACCTGCAGATCCGTGACGCCATCGTTAGAGGCCAGCTGCAACCCGCGCAGCGCCTCGTCTACCGCAGCCTGGCCGAAGAGTTCGGCATCAGCCCCACGCCCGTGCGTGATGCCATACAGCGCCTGGCCTCCGAAGGCGCCCTGGACCTGGACGACCGCGGCGTGGCCACCGTGCCCGTGCTCAGCGTGGAGCAGTACGTGGAAATCATCGCCCTGCGCATCGAACTGGAAGGCCGCGCCGCCGCAGCCGCCGCCAGCCGCCATCCGGGCCAGGGCTTCATCGACACCCTCACCCGGCTGCACCAGGACCTGGAAAAATCCATCGCCGTGGATGACGACGCCACGCTGATCGCCAATGAGCGCTTCCACTTCTCCATCATCGAAGCCGCGCAGCAGCCCGTGCTGGCCAGCCTCATCGGCCTGCTATGGCTCAAGTGCGGCCCCTCCGTGCGCTACCTCTACCGAGGCACCTACGCCCGCGCGGCCGAGCATCCGCACATCCGCCTGATCCACGCGCTGGAGCAAAGGGACGGCCCCGCTGCCCGGCAGGCCGTGGTGCAGGACCTGCAAAGCGCCTGCCTGCATATCCTCAGGAAGATTGCCAAGGATGATGGGATGGAGTTTCCGCAGGAGTGGGTGGTGGCGGGGGGGCGGGGTTAGAGAACACAGAGGCTTGCCAGTCAGGCAGGCGGGCCATCCCTATGCAAGACCATGAGGACTATTGAGTCCTTTTTCATCAAGGATTCCTGTGCCCATCACAGCACATGGATGTGCTCGCGGATGCGGGCCAGAAGAAGGTCGAAATCCGGCTGTCCTTGGTAGTACAAGGCCCGTGTCTTGCGGTACTCCTGCGCAAAACGGTCGCATTGAGCAGCATCGGCCAGCACAAATGCCGGGTTGAGGGAGATAGCCAGCTCATCTCCGGAACGGAACCGCTCGATCTTGCGTTGCTGATAGGCCGGTGTTCCGATGAAGCCCTGCACTTCCTCCATGCCCAGGAGGCAATACACATCGTAGTAATGCCGCAGGAAGTTGGCAGGAAATGCCCGGCTTGCATCCAGCCTGCGGTACTTGGTGGAGATGGTCTGCAATTTTTCGACGAAAGTGTGCGTCGGTGCATAGCAAGGCACATTCACCGCACGGTTGTCCCGCAGCGGGATATCGCGCCCCATGGCAGCCTCCAAGGCCCACGAAGAGATGGTCACTGCGCGATTGGGTGCCGTGTCATCGAATCCCAATTCCAACAGGATGCCGTCCTTGATCCCCGCAAGCGCCGCCGTTCTTGGCGTGTAGAACAACCGGATCCCGGCGCTGCGCATCTTGTCATCGTCAAACAGGCGATCCCGCTGAACTTCGACCACACCGGGAATGCAGATGGTTTGCGCGAGCGCGTCGTAATAGGCTCGCCGTGATTCGACGTGAGCGGGCTTGTCGTGATTGCGGCCTGTCTTGACGTCCATTCCTTGCGGCGGGTCGATGCGGATATCGATGTCTTCGGAAAAACGATGGATGACACCGAAGCCCTTGGACAGCGATGTGCCGCCCTTCAGCTCGAACCGCAGCCCCTGGGCCTGAAGACCCCAGAGGCAATGCATGATCCAGTAGTCTTTTTCCACCAGCACAGGAGCCAAACCACGCTCGTCGGCCACCAACGCGAGGAGTTGGTCGAAATCCCTGCGCTCGTGAAGAAAATCAGCCACCGCTCCACTCCCTCAAGATTTTTCGCGTAGCCGCGTTGGCATAGCGCTCAATCGCCCGGCGCAGGCGCTCGGCATCAAAGGACGGCATCTTTTTGCGCGCCTGCCCAAGAACCAGTTCCCCATCTTCAGCCAGCTCATCCAGGTTGTTGAGCAAGTCCACGAACAGGAACTCGGGGCTGAGTTTCTTTGGAAAACGGGGCTTTACCCGAAAGTCGAAATCACGATTGCCTAACCGAAAGATGCCGTGCCGCTTGCGGTTGTAGACCCAGGTGCTGTTGTACAGCTGCGTGGTACCGACACCCACCGCATTGAAGGCGGAAGGCGAAAACAACAGGAAATCGCTGTCCCGCAGAAAGCTCTGGACCACTTGATCGTCAGCAGGTGGCAGCGGCCCGAAATCGGACTGCTTGGGTGCGTGATACAGCCCTTGCGCCAACTTCTTCAATCTTCCGCCAGCCACCAGCTCACTCAGATGCCGGTCTACCGCCGTGGAAAGCGGTGCCAGGTCTTCGCGTCGGTACACGCCACCAGGGCGCAGCTCTTCCGCCAGGAGTGCAGCACCTCCCCGCAAGGGTTCAGCAGAAGAACGGCCGACACGCATGATGGCTGGATTTTTCATTGAAGTTTCATGCATCCTATCACCGGCAGGAGATTGAAAGCATTCGCAATTCCACCCGTTGCTCTGCAGTGGCACGGCCACGAACACCATCCCCAAGCCCCGCTCAACACCCCGTGGAATAATGTCCCCCTTCACCGGCATCGCGCCCACCTCTGACTGAGGTGGCCGAAGGCGGCAAGTACCCTACAAGAACATTCGCGCCTTCCTGCGGCCCCGCGCCATCCAGGCAGGCCTTGCCCGGCACCTTCGCGCCGCTGCAACCTGTTGATTCCCAAGCCAATGAGCGACCTCTCGCAAAGCACAAAGCCCTCTCCGGCCCCTGATCTGTCGGCGCACACGCCCATGATGCAGCAGTACCTGGGCATCAAGATCAACTACCCCGACACGCTGGTTTTCTACCGCATGGGGGATTTCTACGAGCTGTTCTTCGGGGATGCGGAGAAGGTGGCGCGGCTGCTGGACATTACGCTGACCACGCGCGGGCAGACGGCGGGGCAGCCGATTCCCATGGCGGGCGTGCCCTTCCATGCGCTGGAGAACTACCTGGGCCGGCTGATCAAGCTGGGCGAGTCGGTGGCGATCTGCGAGCAGGTGGGCGAGGTGGGCGCCGCCAAGGGCCCGGTGGAGCGCAAGGTGGTGCGCGTGGTGACGCCGGGCACGCTGACCGACAGTGAGCTGCTGTCGGACAAGAGCGAGGCGATCTTGCTGTCCCTGCACACGGCCGGGCGCCAGCGCTGCGGCCTGGCCTGGATGGCGGTGACGCAGGGGCGCATCCATCTGGCCGAGTGTTCCCACGACGAGCTGGGCGCCTGGATTTCGCGCATTGCGCCCAGCGAGCTGATCTACAGCGCGGGCGTGACCGAGCGTTTCGAGCAAAGCCTGTTCGCGCTGCGCCATGGCGGCTCCATTGCCTGCCCGTTGTCGCCGCGCCCCGACTGGCAGTTCGACGGCGGCCTGGGCGAGCGCAAGCTGCTGGAGCTGCTGGGCGCCGCCAGCCTCAAGGCCTGGGAGGCCGAGGACCTGCCGCTGGCCCATGGCGCCAGCGCCGCCCTGTTGTCGTATGCGGAGCACACGCAGGGCCGCAGCCTGTCGCACATCCACGCTCTGCAGGTGCAGCGCGACGATGAGCTGATTGCGCTGCCGCTGGCCACGCGCCGCAACCTGGAGCTGGTCAAGACGCTGCGCGGCGAGGATTCGCCCACATTGTTCTCCCTGCTGGACACCTGCATGACGGGCATGGGCAGCCGCCTGCTCAAGGCCTGGCTGCTGGAGCCGCGCCGCGACCGCACGCAGGCCATGGCGCGGCTGGAGGCCACGCGGGCGCTGCAGGGCGCCAGCGCAGGCGGCATGGCCGCGCCCTGGCAGCAGTTGCGCGAGCAGCTCAAGGGCGTGAGCGATGTGGAGCGCATCACGGCGCGCACCGCACTGCGCCAGGTGCGCCCGCGCGAGCTGGTGGGACTGGGCCGCACACTGCACAAGGCGGCCGTGCTGGCCCAGACCGGGGAGACACCCTCGGCCCACCTGACCCAGCTGTTTGCCGACCTGCAGCCGCCCGAGGGCTGCGCCGAGCTGCTGGTGCGCGCCATCATGGAAGAGCCGGCCGCCCTGGTGCGCGACGGCGGCGTGTTTGCCACGGGCTACGACGCCGAGCTGGACGAGCTGCGCGCCATCCAGAACAACTGCGATGACTTCCTGCTGGAGCTGGAGGCCAAGGAAAAGCTGCTGACCGGCATTCCCAACCTGCGCGTGCAGTTCAACAAGGTGCACGGCTTCTATATAGAGATCACCAACAGCTACAAGGACGCGGTGCCCGAGCGCTACCGCCGCCGCCAGACGCTGAAGAACGCCGAGCGCTACATCACGCCCGAGCTCAAGGCCTTCGAGGACAAGGCCCTGTCGGCGCAGGAGCGCGCGCTGCAGCGCGAGAAATTCCTCTACGAGCAGCTGCTGGACCAGCTGCAGCCCCATGTGCCGGCGCTCACGCGCGTGGCCGGCGCCATTGCCGCCATCGACGTGCTGTGCACGCTGGCCGAGCGCTCGCTGACGCTGAACTGGTGCGCGCCCGAGTTCGTGAACCATCCCTGCATCGAGATCGAGGCCGGCCGCCACCCCGTGGTGGAGGCCCGCATGGCCGAGACCTCCAGCGGCAGCTTCATCGCCAACCACACGCGCATGAACGCCAACACGCGCATGCAGATCATCACCGGCCCCAACATGGGCGGCAAATCGACCTATATGCGCCAGGTGGCGCTGATCGTGCTGCTGGCCAGCATGGGCTCGCATGTGCCGGCGTCCAGCTGCCGGCTGGGGCCCATCGACGCCATCCACACGCGCATCGGCGCGGCCGACGACCTGGCCAATGCCCAGTCCACCTTCATGATGGAGATGACCGAGGCCGCGCAGATCCTTCACTCGGCCACGCCGCACAGCCTGGTGCTGATGGACGAGATCGGCCGGGGCACCAGCACTTTCGACGGCCTGGCGCTGGCCAGCGGCATCGCCACCCAGCTGCACGACAGGACGCGCGCCTTCACGCTGTTTGCCACGCACTACTTCGAGCTGACCGAGCTGCCGGCCAAGGCACGCGCGGCCGTGAACATGCATGTGAGCGCCGCCGAATCGGGCCAGGACATCGTCTTCCTGCACGAGATCCAGCCCGGACCGGCCAGCCGCAGCTACGGTATCCAGGTGGCCAAGCTGGCGGGCATGCCGGCCGGCGTGCTGCACCACGCGCGCCATGCGCTGGAGGCACTGGAGGCCCACGCCGACGAGGGCCGCCTGCAGGTGGACCTGTTCGATGCGCCCGACATGCCCGAGCCCGAAAGCCGCCACGACCCGCTGGCCCAGGCGCTGGCCGCCATCAATCCCGACGCACTGAGCCCGCGCGAGGCGCTGGAGGCCCTCTACCAGCTCAAGAAGATCGCCGCCTGAACGCGGTCAATCGCCTCGCACTAAACTTGCCATTTCCGCAGATTCGGACGCTTCCATGACTTATTGCGTTGCCATCAAGCTCAACGCCGGCCTGGTTTTCCTGGCCGACTCGCGCACCAATGCCGGCCTGGACCAGATCAGCTCGTTCCGCAAGCTCATGGTCTACGAGAACCCCGGCGACCGTTTCATGGTGCTGCTGTCGGCCGGCAACCTGTCCATCACCCAATCGGTGCGCGAGCTGCTGGAGAGCCAGCAGCTGCGCGACGAGGCCACGGGCGACATGCTGACCATCTGGAACGTGCGCAGCATGTTCGACGCGGCCCGCGTGCTGGGCGCGGCCGTGCGCCATGTGTACGAGCGCGACGGCGTGGCGCTGTCCCGGTCGGGCGTGGATTTCAATATCTCGCTGGTGCTGGGCGGCCAGATCCAGGGCGAGACCATGCGGCTGTTCCAGGTCTACTCGGCAGGCAACTTCATCGAGGCCACGAGCGAGACGCCCTACTTCCAGATCGGCGAGTCCAAGTACGGCAAGCCCGTGCTGGACCGCGTGATCACGCCGCGCACGCCGCTGGACGAGGCCGCCAAGTGCGCCCTGGTGTCCATGGACAGCACGCTCAAGTCCAACCTGTCGGTGGGCCTGCCGCTGGACCTGATCGTGTACGAGAAGGACCGCTTCGCCTCCGACAAGATCGTCAGCATCGACGAGAGCAATCCGTATTTCCGCATGCTGCACGACAGCTGGGGCGAGCGCCTGCGCCATGTCTTCGACAGCATCGAGGACCCGGCCTGGGATGGCGGCGCCTCCGAGGTGCCCATCCGCGTGCACAGCCGCCAGGCCCAGCCGCTGACAAAGGTCAACGCGCCGGCAGGCGCCCTGCGCTCGTCGGCGCGCAGCATGGGCCGGCTGCCGCCTGCGGCGCTGCGCCAGCCCTATCACAGCGGCACGGGCGCGGGCCTGGGCACCTCCACGGCAGACGGTCTTGCGACCTCCCCCATGACGCCCATGACACCCATGACGCCCCAGCAGCCGGGCCCGGCATCGCCCGTGCGGCCCGATGCAGGCCAGCCCTCGGGCCACCAGCAAGGCGTGCCCGATGGCGCCGCACAGGCCGGCCAGGAGCCTCGGCCGTGAACGCGACCCGGTCCGCACAGCGGGCCGAGAGCGATGCGGCGGTTGCCGGCACGGGTACGGGCGCGGGCACTGCATCGGCGCCGCTGCCCGTGGTGTTCTCGCATGCCAACAGTTTTCCGCTGCCCACCTACCGGCTGCTGCTCTCGCTGCTGGCCGAGCGCGGCATCGCGGCGCAGGGCGTGGAGCGCTTCGGCCATGACCCGCGCTTTCCCGTCACCAACAACTGGCCGCACCTGGTCGAGCAACTGGCCGAGTTCACGCGCGCCGAGGTCGAGCGCGTGGGCGGTCCGGTCTTCCTGGTCGGGCATTCGCTGGGCGGTTTCCTGAGCGTGATGACGGCCGCGCGCCATCCCGAGCTGGCGCGCGGCGTGCTGCTGATCGACTCGCCATTGCTCAGCGGCTGGCGTGCCAACGCCGTGGGGGTGGCCAAGCGCACGCAGCTGGTGGGCTCGGTCTCGCCAGGCAAGATCAGCGCGCGCCGCCGCAATGCCTGGGACAGCGATGACGAGGCGCTGGCCTATTTCCGCGCCAAGAAGGTGTTTGCGCAATGGCATCCGCAGGTGCTCCAGGACTATGTGCAGGGCGGCCTGGCCGACCTGGACGGCCGGCGCACGCTGCACTTCACGCGCGAGGTGGAGACCGCCATCTACAACACCTTGCCGCACAACCTGGCCTCGCTGCTGCACCACCATCCGCTGCGCTGCCCGGCGGCCTTCATCGGCGGGCGTGCCTCGGTGGAGATGCGCCAGGTGGGCATGGACCTGACGCGCCGCATCACGCGCGGGCGCGTGATGATGCTGGACGGCAGCCACCTGTTCCCCATGGAGCGGCCCCACGCCACGGCCGCCGCCATCGAGGCCGCGCTGCTGAACATGCAAACCTGAGCGGCGTCCGGCTCAGGCCGAGATCCGGATGGCAACCCTGGACCATGGGATGGAGCGTGAACCCCTTGGCGCCTTCCTCAAGGATCGGGCCCCATCGGCGTTCACGGCAGCGGGCGAGGGTCTTGGCGATGGCGGGCCGGCTACCCGGCGCAATCGATCATCTTGTGAAGCAGGCGCAGCAGCTGCTGCTTGTCCTCAGCGCTCAGCATGCGGCTGGCCTCTTGCTCCAGAATTTCCACCTGCGCCGCCGCCTTTTCGTGCAGGCGTTCGCCCTCGGCCGTCAGATACAGCAGCGACAGGCGCCTGTCCGCAGGATCGGCCTCGCGCCTGAGCAGGCCGCGCACCTGCAGTCTTTCCATCAGCGCCGCCATGTTGGGCTGGGAAATCATCACGGTCTCGGCGATCTGGCGCTGGGACGCGCCGGGATTGGCCGAGATCAGCGACAGCACGGCAAACTCCGACGGCTTGAGATCCAGCGCCAGCATGTGCTTCGCATAGTGAGGCCTTACGGTGGCATGGGCCAGGCGCGTGCAGTGGCCCAACTGCTGCATCAGAAAATTCTGCTGGAGTGCTGACTTCATGGGCGATGGGGTGGCTCGGTCCAAGGTGGGGCCAGGCGCATCGAACGGGGCCTGGCGGACCTTTCGATAGAGACGGTCATGGGTTTGTCTCCTGCGTCATGGATGCAATCGGCCAGGGTCGCCGCACCTCAGGCCAGCGGGACCCGTGCCCGGTATTGCACGAAGAAATCGATGCTGCCCGGATTGGCCATGGCGTCGGGGCTGGCCACCTTGGCGGGCTCTGCACCCAGCAGCAGCTTGCGCACGGGCAGTTCCATCTTCTTGCCCGTGAGAGTGCGCGGAATCTCGGCGACCTGGATGACCGCATCGGGCACGTGGCGCGCAGAGGCCTGGGCCCTGATGGCATCCTTGATCCGGGCTACCAGCGCATCCGTCAGCACCAGGCCCGGGGCCAGCACCACGAACAAGGGCATGAAAGAGGGGCGCCCCAGGAACTCCAGGTCCACGACGAGGCTGTCCAAGACCTCGTCAACTTCCTCGACGACACGGTAGATCTCGGCCGTTCCCATGCGGATGCCGAAACGGTTGATCGTGGTGTCCGAGCGGCCGTAGATCACTGCCGACCCATGCTCGCTGAACGAGATCCAGTCGCCATGGCGCCAGTAGCCGGGAAAGACGTCGAAGTAGCTTTCACGGTAGCGCAGGCCATCGGCGTCGTTCCAGAAATACAAGGGCATGGAAGGCATGGGTTCGGTGATCACCAGTTCGCCCACCTCGCCGGTCATGCTGCGCCCTTGCTCGTCAAAGGCGTGCGCGGCGACGCCCAGCTCACGGCACTGGATCTCGCCCGCACGCACGGGCAGCAGGGGCGCGCAGGCCACGAAGCCCGAGGCGATATCCGTTCCACCGCTGACCGAGGCCAGCCACAGATCGCGCTTGATGTTCTCGTAGACCCAGCCGTAGGCCTCCAGCGGCAGCGCCGACCCCGTGGAATTGATGGCGCGCAGTTTCTCGAAGCGGCGGCCCCGGGCCGGCACCACGCCATCCTTCATGGTCTTGGCCAGAAAGGCCGCGCCGCAACCGAACAGCGTGACCTGCTGGCGATCGATGAAGTCCCACAATGCGCCATCGTCGGGCGAGGTCGGGTTGCCATCGGACAGCACCACGGTGGCGCCAGCCAGCAGGCTGCCCACCATGAGGTTCCAGACGATCCAGCCCGTGCTGCCCAGGAACATGAAGCGGTCGCCGGGCCGCACGTCGTGCTGCAGCCCATGGGTCTTGAGGTGGGTGAGCACGATGCCGCCATGGCTGTGCACCATGGCTTTGGGCAGTCCCGTGGTGCCCGAGGAATAGACCACCCACAGCGGGTGCGAGAACGGCAAGCGCTCGAAGACCGGCTCTGCGGGCCTGGCCAGAGCGTCGGCCCAGGCCATGACATCGCGCCAGGGCAGCTCGCATGCGGGGTCCCCGGGCCTGAACAGGGGGCCGGGCACATGGATCACATGGCCTATCTCGGGCAATCCCCGCAGCACCTCGCCGAGTACGGCGCGGCGATCGAAACACCGTCCCCCGTAGACATAGCTATCGGTGGCGAAAATCAGCTTGGGGCCGATCTGCTGGAAGCGGTCCAGCACCACGGAAACACCCATCTCGGGCGCGCAGCTGGACCAGATGGCGCCTATGCTGGCGCAGGCCAGGAAGGCCACGACCGCCTGGGGCACATTGGGCAGGTAGGCCACGACGCGATCGCCGCGGCCCAGGCCGAGTTCGCGCATCCGGGCCGCGAGCGCCGCCACGTCACGCTCCAGCTGCCGCCATGACAGCTCCACCGGCTCGGCGCCTTCGCAGCGCGCGATGATGGCCGGGTGCTCGGCGCTGGCGCTGCGGAACACATGCTCGGCATAGTTCAGGTGCGTGTCGGGAAACCACTGCGCGCCCGGCATGCCGCGCTCACCGAGCACGCGCGTCGGGTCACCGTCGGCCATGACCTGGAAGTAGTCCCAGATCGAGCGCCAGAAGCCATCGAGATCCGTGACCGACCACTGCCACAGCGCCTGGTAGCCATCGAAGCGCCTATCCCTTGCCGCAGCCAGCCAATCCATGTAGCGCGCCAGGCCGCTTTGCGCGACCTGCTGCGGGCTGGGACGCCACATCAACTGCCCTTGTTCGATGGCCATGGCAACCCTCGGAAAAAGTTATAAAAAAAACATATTTTTTATAACCATAGAACATCATCATTCTCAGAAGTACAGGGGTTTTCAGGGGGCAACCACGCGCTCGTCATGCGGTTGCTCCCCCGGGTACATGACGCAAAAAAGCCACCCGAAGGTGGCTTGTCCCCATCGATGGCCCGGCCCTGGTCAGCCGCCGCTCCAGTTGACCAGGCCCGTGAAGGCCGTGACCAGCACGATGATGCCGAAGGCGATGCGGTACCAGGCAAACGGCACGAAGCTGTTGGTGGAGATGTAGCGCAGCAGCCAGCGCACGCACAGCCAGGCGCTGATGAAGGAGAACACCAGGCCCACGGCGAACATGGGGATGTCGTCCACCGACAGCAGGGCGCGCTCCTTGTAGAGGCTGTAGACGCCGGCGCCGATCAGCGTGGGAATGGCCAGGAAGAACGAAAAGTCGGTCGCCGCCTTGCGCGACAGGCCCATGAGCATGCCGCCGATGATGGTGGCGCCGCTGCGGCTGGTGCCGGGGATCATGGCCAGGCACTGCACCAGGCCGACCTTGAGGGCATCGAGCGGCGTCATCTCGTCCACGGTCTGCACGCGCATGGCCGAGGCGGGCCGGCGCTCGGCCCACAGGATGACGAAGCCGCCCAGGATGAAGGTGGTGGCCACCACGGTGGGCGTGAACAGGTGCGCCTTGATGAACTTGCCGAAGATCAGTGCCAGCACCACGGCCGGCAGGAAGCCGATGATGACGTTCAGCGTGAGCCGCTGCGCCTGGCCGCTGGTGGGCAGGTCGACCACGGTGGAGCGGATCTTCTGCCAGTACACCAGCACCACGGCGAAGATGGCACCGGTCTGGATGGCGATGTCGAAGACCTTGGCCTTGGCATCGTCGAAGCCCAGCAGCGAACCGGCCAGGATGAGGTGGCCGGTGGAGGAGATGGGAAGGAACTCCGTCAGCCCTTCCACGATGCCCATGATGGCGGCCTTGACCAGCAAAAGAATGTCCACGGCAAGCGTCCTGTCGCAATGCAAAAGTGCGCCATTATCTGCGCTGGCCATGGCCTGCCGATGGACGCCTGCCGGCCCGCCGGCGGCAATCGCAAACTTTTACAACGGCCGGCGCGCGACGTTGCTGTGCGCCCGGCGCTGTGCTGCAATGTGGGGGCGCTGGATTTCGGCGCGCCTTCAAAACCATTCCATCATGAAAAAAATCGTTGTTCTGGCAGTTGTCTCCCTGGCCTGCAGCATCGGCATGGCCGCCGGAGACAAGGCCCCTACGGCCCAGCAAAAGCTGATGGGCACCTGCAACACCGAAGCCGCCGGCAAGAAGGGCGACGAGCGCAAGGAGTTCATGAAGTCCTGCCTGTCCGACGGCAAGAAGCGCCAGCAGGAACGCATGAAGACCTGCAATGCCGACGCCACCGGCAAGAAGGGCGACGAGCGCAAGGCGTTCATGAGTGAATGCTTGAAGAAGGACTGAAGCTCCCCCTGAGCGGCTGACGCCGCTTCCCCCTCTCTACCCGCTTCGCGGGGGAGGGGGACGACGCCCTCGCCGCGAGGCGGCTCTTGCTCGGCGTCTCTGGTGTCGGGCCGCGCCAGATTTGGAGGCTGCGCCCTATTTCTGCAGCAAGCCTTCATTGAAGCCACCGTTTTCGGTGGCTTTGCTGTTTGGGCGGATAGTTTTCTGATTCGGCTATCAATGGAGCCGTGTACTACCGACAGCCGTTCAAACTCGCAGGGCTCAAGCGCGGGCAGCCGAGCAAGGGCTGCCCCGCAGTGAGGGCTGCGTCCCCCTCCGCGAAGCGGGAAGGGGGAAGCGGCGCAGCCGCTCAGGGGGTCATCTTCCTGGCCCTTCGCTTGCGCCACCAGATGATGACGCCGGTGATCGACAGGACGGCGACGAGCACGCCGACGAAGGACATGAGCACGCGGCCGGGGGTGCCGAGGATGCGGCCGCTGTGCAGGGGCAGCTGCAGCTGGACGAAGACGTCGGCAGCCGTGCCGTGCCAGGGGCGGTAGGTGCCCAGGACTTCGCCGTTGTCCGAGCTGACATAGATGTTGGACAGGCCCATGCCCATGGCGCCGGTTTCGTCGTGCGGGTCGAAGAAGGAGATGTTGTAGAACGGGAAGTCGCCGCCCCACCAGATGCCGCCTGCGGGCTGGGCGAAGCCCAGGCGCTTGGCCTCGCTCTGGGCGATGGCGATGGCCTGAGCGAACGAGACCTTGGGCACGAGGAGCGTGCCCTGGGGCGCAGGCTTGAGGGTTTCGTAGGGGCCGGGCGTGGTGGTGGAGACGGTGCTCATCACCGGGTAGAAGACTTCGCGGTACAGGTTCAGCGAGAACGAGGTGAAGGCCACGATGACGATGACGGCCCAGACCCACAGGCCGCCCGCACGGTGCAGGTCAAAGTTGAGCTTGTAGGCGCCGCCGCCCCAGCGCACGCGCCATGAGGGCAGCCAGCGCCGCCACCACGATCCCATGGCCGCCGTCAGGCGCGGGGCGCTTTTCCTGAGCTTGACGGGAAAGGTCAGCAGCAGCGCGACAAAGCTGTCGGCCACCCACAGCAGGGCCAGGCTGCCCATGAACCAGTAGCCCCAGCGGTCCGTGCCCCAAAAGCGCGGGGCCAGCAGGCTTTCGTGCAGGTGGCGCAGCCAGGGCATGAGGTTGCGCTGGCTGAGCGCGAAGCTGCGCCCGTTGCGCTGGCCCGTGATGTGGCCGCTGACCGGGTCGACGAAGACCGTGTCATATCCCAGCGCAGGCGCCTGGCCCGTGGCCGGGTCGGGCCGGGGGCGCACCATGAACATGGCGGCTTCGCCCTCGACCAGGCCCAGGGTCATGTAGCTGATCTCGGCGCGCGGCTCGCTGGCCTGCACCACGGCGGCCAGCTCCAGCGGGGTCTTCAGCGGGCCGCGTGCCGGGGTCTCCAGCATGTCGGCGTTGAGCCATTCGTCGATTTCATGGTCCCAGGACAGCACGGCCCCCGTGAGGCCGGCCATGGTGAGGAAGCCGGCCAGCAGCAGGCCGATCCAGCGGTGCACCACCGTCCACAACGCGCGCATGCTTCAGATCGCTCCGGCTCAGAAGTCCACCGATGCGCTCAGCGAGAAGGTGCGCGGCATGGACTGCACCAGGTAGTTGGCGCCCGGGTAGCCGCCCACGGACGACCAGTAGCCCTTGTCGAACAGGTTGTCGATGCGCGCGCGCAGGGTCAGCAGGCGGTTGTTGCCGATGTCCATGAGATAACGCGCGCCGATGTCGGTGCGCGTCCACGAGGCCACTTTCAGCGTGTTGGCGCCGTTGGCGTACTGGCTGGAGGTGTGCATCACGCGCGCATTGAGGGCCAGGCCCGAGACGCCGGGCACATCCCAGTCCACGCCCAGGTTGAGCAGGCGCTTGGGCACGCCGATGGCGTAGTTGCCGATGGTGGCGGCATCGGCGGCCTCGCGGATCTTGGCCTCGCTGAAGGTCACGCCGCCCAGCACGCGCAGGCCCTTGACGGGTTCGCCGAAGACCGTGGCCTCCAGGCCGCTGTTGCGCTGCTTGCCGTACTGGCCGAAGACCTGGTTGGCCACATAGGCCGAAGGCATGTCCGTGGTGTACAGCGCCACCGTGGCGCCCAGTTGCCGGCCCTGCCACTTGAAGCCGATTTCCTTCTGGCGCGACTTGTAGGGCGCGAACACCTGGCCACCGTTGGACACCGGCAGGTCGTTGGCCGTCTGCGGCGCCACGGCGCCCTTGGTCAGGCCTTCGATGTAGTTGGCGTAGACCGAGGTGTTCTCGCTGGTCTTGAACACCAGGCCCAGCATGGGCGTGGTGGCCGACTTCTTGTAGTTGTCGGTCTGCGCGCCCGTGTTGTAGTCGTAGCTGCTTTGCTCGATGCTCTGGCGGCGCACGCCCACGGTCAGGCGCAGGCGCTCGTCCAGCATCGTCAGCGTGTCGCCGATGGCAAAGCTGTTGAGCCGGGTTTCACCCACGCGCGTGGGATCGGCCAGGTTGCCGCCGAACAGCGTCATCGCCGGGCGCGCGCTGCTCCAGGGGTTGTAGATGTTGTTGACCACGCCAAAGCCCATGCCCCAGGCATTGCGCTCGGTGGCCGAGTAGGTGCTGGCCGTGGCCACCAGCTCATGGCCCACGCTGCCCGTGGCCAGGCGCGTGCGGATGCCGACCTCGCCCGTGCCCACGCTGTCCTTGCGCTTGTTGTCGAAGCGCGTGCCCGTGGTGTCGCCGGCCGCATTGCTCACGGTCACGCCGCTCAGGGAGTTGTCCTCCTTGCCGCGGCGCAGGCCGCCCGCAGCCCAGGCCGTGGTGGTGTCGTTGATGTCCCATTCGGCGCGCAGCGTGGCGAACAGGTCGCGCTCGGTGGAGTACGACCAGTTCTGGCCGTAGTTGGTCTTGTTGTCGGGCACGGCCGGGATGAAGTTGCCGGGCGTCACGCTGGGGCGGCCGCCGTTGTAGCTGTTGCGCTGGTAGCCCACGTCGCCCGACAGGCGCACGTTGCGGCTGCGCCAGTCCAGGCCCAGGCCCAGGGCGGTGAGCGAGCGGTCTTCGCCATCCACGCCCGTGCCGCCGTCGCGGCGCACGGCGTTCAGGCGGATGCCGGTGCTCCGGTCAGGGCCGAAGCGGCGCGAGATGTCGGTGGAGACAAAGGCCTGGCCGCCCGTCTGTATGCCGGCGCCCACGCGCGTCAGTGCATCGTTGCCGGCGCGCTTGGGCAGCAGGCTGATGGTGCCGCCAATGCCGCTGCCGCCGGGTGCTGCGCCATTGAGGAAGGCATTGGCGCCGCGCAGCACCTCCACACGCTCGAAGAACTCCGAGGCGATGTACTGGCGCGGCAGCAGGCCGTACAGGCCGTTGTAGGCGATGTCGTCCGAATAGACCGGGAAGCCGCGCAGCACATACAGCTCCTGGAAGTTGCCGAAGCCGCGCGCCTGGCGCACGCCCGGGTCGTTGAGCAGCACGTCGCCCACGCTCTTGGACTGGGTGTCCTCGATCAGTTGCTGGGTGTAGCTGGTGGTGGAGAACGAGGAGTTCTTCCAGTCCAGCGTGCCCAGCACGCCGTTGCGCGCCCCCGTGGCCACCTGGCCGCCTGCGAAGGGCTTGGACAGGCCCTGGGCCGATGCGTCGGCGCTGGCCTCCACCGTCACGGCCTCCAGCACGGTATCACCGCCCCGGGTCTGGGCAATCAGCGCCTGATGGCTGCACAGGCAAAGAACGGCCAGGGATATGGGGCGAATGGAAGGCATGAGGATGGGATTGAGAATGATTTGCAGAACCCGTTAGCTTACCAACCACCTGGGCACGCAACTATGAGTTTTCTCAATCTGTTGCATCGAAGCAATCCTGGGGGTGATTGGTTTCAAAGGCCCTGATCGATAGTCCGTGCGCACTCACCCCGGCCTCCACCCTGCGGACTGCATCCTCCAGATGCCGTGGACGTGCCTGCCGTTCGCGGCGCCAGGATGCAGCTGGCACCCTGCCCTCGTCCGTCCGTCGCATGGCGCTGGCCCCGGCGGCGCCCGGCAGCGACAGTCCTGTCCCATACAGGCCCGCCAACCCGGGCCGCACGCCAGGACACCGCCATGCAAATGACACCGCTGATCGCCATCCACATGAGCGCCGCCCTCGCCGCCACGGCCACGGGCGCCATCGCCCTGCTGGCACGCCGCCAGGCCGCCGCCCATCCCCGCCTGCACCGCGCGGCCGGCCATGCCTTCGTCACGCTCATGGTCTGCGCGGCGGTGTCCGCCTGCTTCATCCGCGACTACCGCCTGCCCAACTGGGGCGGCTACACGCCCGTCCACCTGCTGGTGCCGCTGACCTTTGCCGGCCTGGGCCGGTCGTTCTGGCACCTGTACCACGGCAACATCGCCGGCCACCGCAAGATCATGCGCAGCGTCTACATCGGCGCCTGCGTCGTGGCGGGCCTGTTCACCCTGCTGCCCGGCCGCTACCTGGGCGACCTGCTGTGGCAGCAGCTGGGCCTGGCCTGAAGCCGCTTTCCTTCCCCCTGACGGAGAACTCCCCATGCGCACCCTTGATCCCCTTGATCCCCTCGATCCCTCTGCCCGCCACGACGACGATGCCCTGGAGCGCATGGCGCGCCGCCGCGCAGGCGCCAAGCTGGGCTGGATGATCCACGCCAGCGTCTATGTGCTGGTCAACCTCGGGCTGGCGGCGCTGTCGCTGTCCCAGGGCAGGCACTGGGCCATCTTCCCGGCCCTGGGCTGGGGCCTGGGACTGGCCATCCACGGGGCCGTGGTCTGGCTGGCACTGCCGGGCAACGGCTGGCACGGGCGCATGGTGGAGCGCGAGCGGCAGGCGCTGCAGTCACGCCAGGGCCGCGCCCGCTGAAACACGCCATGGGACTACCATTGCCCTCCATGCCCGACCTCGTATCCAACGCCACACGCCAGCCGGCCGCCCCTGGCCACATCGTGGAACGGACCACGCTGCTGCGCCACGGCATCGCGACGACCTCGGCCTGCGCCCTGATTGCCGCCGCATTCAGCCTGAGCAACCACGGCCGCTGGGACGTGAACCTCATCTACTCGCTGTCGATCGGCCTGACCAGCTGGCTCACCATCGAACTGGGCCGCTGGCGCCTGACGCGGGGCCAGGACATTCCCTGGCCCGGCGGCTGGCGCGGCGCCGCGCTGGTGGTGGCCGGCATCGTGACGGGGTTCGTGATCGGGTCGCTGATCGGCACGGCCTACAGGCAGTGGGCCGATCCCGACGCCAGCACGGCCCTGATGCACCGGCTGTGGATACCGCTGGCCGTCACCATCGTCGCCAGCACGGTGATGTCGCTGGCCTTCTTCCTGCTGGGCTACTCGCGCCACCTGCAGATGCAGGCCGAGCAGGCCCGCCGCCAGGCGGCCGAGGCGCGACTGACCCTGCTGCAGGCCCAGCTGGAGCCGCACATGCTGTTCAACACCCTGGCCAACCTGCGCGTGCTGGTGGCCAGCGACCCGCAGCGCGCCCAGGCCATGCTGGACCATCTGATCGCCTACCTGCGCGCCACGCTGGGCGGCTCGCGCAGCACCGAGCATGCGCTGGCCGAGGAATTCGCGCGCCTGCGCGACTATCTGGCGTTGATGTCCATCCGCATGGGCCCGCGCCTGCAGTACACGCTGGACCTGCCCGAGGACCTGGCCCAGGTGCCCGTGCCGCCGTTGCTGCTGCAGCCCCTGGTGGAAAACTGCATACGCCACGGACTGGAGCCCAAGCTGGAAGGCGGGCATATCGCCGTGCGTGCGCGCCGCATGGACGGCGGCCCGTTGGAGCTGACCGTGGCCGACAACGGCATGGGCCTGGACACCGGTGCGCCCGCCCTGCCCGGCAGCCGCTTCGGCACGGCCCAGCTGCGCGAGCGCCTGGCCAGCCGCTATGGCGACGCCGCGCACTTCGAACTGGCCGCCCTGCCCGAAGGCGGCACTCTGGCCAGAATCACCCTCAAATGCACCCCCTGAGTCGCTTCGCGCCTTCCCCCGTGTGCACGGCGCCCTCTCTCGCTTCGCGGGAGGGGAACGACACCCTCGGTGCGGGGCGGCCCTTCCTCGGTGCCCCTGAGTTGGGCCGCGCCAGTTTCATACGCTGTCGGCCATGCGCAAGTGAAATAGAAGACTGAAATGACCCACTCCCCCCGCGCCCTGATCGCCGAAGACGAACCCCTGCTGGCCGAGGACCTGCGCCAGGCCCTGGCCCGCGCCTGGCCCGAGCTGCAGATTGCCGCCATGGTGGGCGACGGCCTGAGTGCCGCCCGGCAGGCGCTGGCGCTGCAGCCCGATGTGCTGTTCTTCGACATCCGCATGCCGGGCCAGAGCGGCCTGGAGGCCGCTGCCGAACTGGCCGACGCCTGGCCCGAGGCGCAGCCGTTTCCCATCCTGGTCTTCGTGACCGCCTATGACCAGTACGCCATGGACGCCTTCGAGGCCCAGGCCGTGGACTACCTGCTCAAGCCCGTGCAGCCCGAGCGGCTGGCGCGCAGCGTGCAGCGCCTGCGCGAGCTGCTGGCCCAGCGCACGGCGGCCCCGGCCGGCGCTGCGCTGGCGCAGGCGCTGGAGCAATTGCGGCACCTGGCCGGTGCCACGGCCCCCGCCGCCACCGCTACCGAGCCGCCGCTGCAGATGATCCAGGCCGGCGTGGGCACGCAGATCCAGATGGTGCCCGTGCACGACGTCGTCTACTTCGAGGCCGCCGACAAGTACGTGCGCGTGCTCACGGCCTCGCATGAGTACCTGGTGCGCACGCCGCTCAAGGAACTGCTGCCCCGGCTGGACGCCGAGGATTTCTGGCAGGTGCACCGTGGCACCGTGGTGCGCGCAGCCGCCATTGCCAGCGCCCAGCGCGACGAGGCCGGCCGGCTGTGGCTGCAGCTGCGCGAGCGAGCGGAGAAACTGGCCGTCAGCCGCCTCTACGCGCAGCGGTTCAAGGCGATGTAGGCGGCGATGTAGGTGGCGATGTAGACGCCGGCTCCGTCAGCGCAGCGGCGGCTGATCGGGCAGGTCCAGCACGTCGTCCCAGGCCACGCCCTGCATCTCGTCCCAGTGCGCGACGATCACGCAGCGCGGCCCGTGCCCGGCCACGGGCGCAGATTGCTGGCCGGCCCGGTTCAGCCCCGCCAGCGTGCGCTGCACATGGTCCATCGATCCCCGGTCCAGCGCGGCCAGCGGCTCGTCGATCAGCAGCAGCGGCACGCCGCTGGACCAGCCCGCCGCCATCCACAGCTTGCGCAGGCTGCCCGTGGACAGGGCCAGCAGGGGCTTGTGCAGATGGGGCTCCAGGCCCAGGCCGTCGGCATGGGCCTGCCATGCCGCCTCGCTCCAGGCCGGGTGCAACCGCCGCTGGTCTTGCACCCATTCCTGCGCGGGCCGGGCGCGCTCGGCATTGGACAGCTCGGCGCGCGGGTCGCGCCAGAACAATGCAGGGCGCTGCGACGGGTCCGGCTGCTGCGGATATACCAGGCGCCCGCCCTGCAAGGGCAAATGGCCGGCCAGCGCCTGCAGCAGGCTGGTCTTGCCGCAGCCCTCGCCGCCGCGCACCAGGCACAGGCCCACGGGCCAGTCGTGCGAGGCGCCATCCCACAGCAGAAGACCCGGCTGCCCGAAGCGCAGGGCCTGCGCGCTCACCATCGGCGGCGCCATCGATTGCTGTGCGGTGTCCATCTGAATGTCTTTCCGGTTCTGCGATGCGGGCGATTGTGCACGCGGCACAATGCCGGGCTTTCCCTTTTCCAACCACGCACTACGCATGCGGACCGCCACCATGACCCTCGACTACCTGGATTTCGACTACAGCGAAGACGACGAAGGCACGGGCTGCTGGGACGCCATGGCCAGCGTGCCCGCCGCGCGCGTGCCGGCCCTGGCGGCCGAGGTGGAGCAATTGCTGGCCTGGGCGCACCGCCGCTTCAAGGGCCGGCGCGGCCCCATCGAGGAAGGCGGCGACTGGGACTACGAGCTGCAGGCCCAGGACGACGGCGGCCAGCCGTTGGCCTGGCGCTTTGACGCAGCCACGGCGCGCCTGCAATCCGTGGCGGCCGGAGATGGCCGCACCACGGTGAACCTGTCGATCAGCGGCTGCGCGGCCTTCGGCGAAGCATTGCGCCAAGCCTTCGAGCTGCAGGACTGAACATCAGCGCGCGACAGCCTGCGGCCCCTGCACGGAGGCCGGCCCCAGCGGCTCCCAGCGCCCGGCCACGTTCTTGAGCAAGGTGTTGACGGCGGCCAGCCGCCGGTTGCGCACATCGATCAGGCTGCGCCGCGCCGACAGCACCGTGGTCTGGGCGCTGAGCACATTCAGATAGGCCACCGTACCCGCGCGGTACTGGTTGTTGACGACATCCAGCGCCTTCTGCGCGGCGGCCACGGCCTCGATCTGCACCTGCTGCTCGCGCGCCAGGGCGGATGCGGTGACCAGGTTGTCCTCCACCTCCTGCAACGCCGTCAGCACGGTCTGGCGGTAGGTGGCGGCGGCCAGGTCCAGCGAGGCACGCGCCGACTCCACGGCCGCCGTGCGCGCGCCGCCGTCGAACAGCGCCAGCGCCAGCGACGGGCCCAGCGACCAGAACAGGTTGGGCGCACTCACCAGGTTGGACAGCGATGCACCCCGGTAGCCGGCCGTGGCCGACAGCGTGAGCGCCGGGAAGAAGGCCGCGCGCGCCACGCCCACCTGGGCATTGGCGGCGGCCACGCGGCGTTCGGCCGCCGCAATGTCGGGGCGCTGCTCCAGCAGTTGGGACGAGAGCATGGCCGGCACCTCGGGCGGCGGCGGCAGCTCGGCGCCGGCCTCCAGGCTGAAGGCGGCCGGCGGCAGGCCCAGCAGCGCGGCCAGGGCGTGCTCCAGCTGGGCGCGGCTGGTCTGTGCCTCGATGAGCTGGGCCTGGGTGCTTTTGTACTGCGCCTCGGCCTGGGCCACGTCGGCCGACGAGGCCACGCCCGCGCGGTAGCGGTTGTTGGTGAGCTTCAGGCTTTGCTCGTAGCCCTGCAGTGTTTCCTGCAGCAGCCGCACGCTGGCATCGGCCGCGCGCAGCGAGAAATAGGTCTGCGTGATCGATGCCTGGGCCGACAGGCGCGCGGCGGCCAGGTCGTCGCTGCTGGCCTGGGCGCTGGCCTGGCTGGCGCTGACCGTGCCCGACACGCGGCCCCACAGGTCCAGTTCCCAGCTGGCGTTCAGGCCCAGCGAGTAGTTGGTCGAGATGTTGCCGCTACTGCCGGTGTTGCCGGTGTTGCCGCCCGTGCCTGATGCACCGGAGGCCCCGCCGCTGCGCGAGCGCGTGGCGCCGGCCGTGCTGCCCAGCGTGGGGAACAGCCCGGCCTGGCTGCTGGCCACGGCCGCCTGCGCGGCACGCAGGCGCGCGGCGGCCTGGGCAATGCTCTGGTTGCCGGTGGCGGCCTGCTGCTGCAGGCGGTTGAGCTGCTCGTCGCCGAACAGCTCCCACCAGTTGTCGGGCAGCACTTGCGCGCGCGACGGATCTGCGGGCCGCCAGATGCCGGCCTCGGCCGCCTCGGGCGTGGCTTCCTTGAACTGGGCCGGCACCTCGAGTGCGGGGCGCTGGTAGGCGCTCTGCGTGGAGCAGCCGGCCAGCAGCGCGGCGGCCAGCCAGATCGCCGGGGAGTGAAGTGTCTTGAACTGCATCAGCTTGGGCTTTCGGATTCGGTTCACTGGGGTGATGCGGCTGGCACAGGGGTGCCGCGGTCCTTGCCCTGCACGCGGCCACGCAGGCCCATGACACGCTGGCGCAGCCTGTCCAGCAGCACATAGACCACGGGCGTGGTGTAGAGCGTGAGCAGCTGGCTCAGCATCAGGCCGCCCACGATGGCAATGCCCAGCGGCTGGCGCAGCTCGGCGCCATCGCCCCGGCCCAGGGCCAGCGGCAGCGCGCCGCAGATGGCCGCCAGGCTGGTCATGAGGATGGGGCGCAGCCGCAGCTCGCAGGCGCGGTAGATGGCCTGGGCGGCCGTGGCGTGGCCGGCGCGCTGCCGCTCCAGCGCGAAGTCGATCATCATGATGGCGTTCTTTTTGACGATGCCGATCAGCAATATCACCCCGATCAGCGCGATCAGCGAGAACTCCGTCTTGAACAGCATCAGCGCCATCAGCGCGCCCACGCCCGCCGAGGGCAGCGTGGACAGGATGGTCAGCGGATGCACCAGGCTCTCATAGAGCACGCCCAGCACCAGGTAGATGGTGATGATGGCCGCCAGGATCAGCAGCGGCTGCCCCGACAGCGCCTGCTGGAAGGCCCCGGCCGTGCCGCTGAAGCTGCCGCGCACCGACACGGGCACGCCCAGCTCGGCCACGGCCGCGCGGATGGCGTCGCTGGCATCCGACAGCGCCACGCCCTCGGCCAGGCTGAAGCTGATGGTGCTGGCCGGCGTGCCCCGGTCGTGGTTCACGGACAGCGGCGTGTTGGTGGTGGTGATGCGCGCAAACGAGGTCAGCGGCACCTGCTCGCCCTGGTTGTTCACGAAGAAGAAGCCGCGCAGCGTCTCGGGGCTTTGCAGGTAGCGGGGCGCGGCCTCCATCACCACGCGGTACTGGTTGAGCGGGTTGTAGATCACGCCCACCTGGCGCTGGCCGAAGGCGTTGTTGAGCGTGCCGTCGATCTGCGACACCGTCAGCCCCAGGCGCGTGGCCGCGTCGCGGTCGATCACCAGCGAGGTCTGCAGGCCGAAGTCGGAGACATCGCTGTTCACGTCCGTGAGCTGGGGCAGTTGCGACAGCACCTGGCGGATGCGCGGCTCCCAGGTGCGCAGGTCCTGGATGTCGTCGGCCTGCAGCGTGTAGTCATACGAGCCCGAGCTTTGCCGCCCGCCGATGCGGATATCGCTTTGCGTGACCATGAACAGCCGCGCGCCGGGCTCGTTCTTGAGCTTGTCGCGCAGGCGGTTGATCACCTCGTCGGACGATACCTTGCGCTCGGCCAGCGGCTTGAGCGACATGAACATGTTGGCCGCATTGCGCTGGCCACCGCCCGTGAAGCCTGTCACGTACTCCACGGCCGGGTCTTCCTGCACGATGGACAGGAAGCGCTTGAGCCGCTGCTCCATGGCCTGGTAGGAGGTGGACTGGTCGGCGCGGATGAAGCCCATCACGCGGCCCGTGTCCTGGCTGGGCATGAAGCCCTTGTCGATGGCCATGTACAGGTGCACGTTCAGCGCCACCACGCCGGCCAGCACCAGCAGCACCAGCGGCTGGTGGCGCAGGCACCAGGCCAGGCTTGCGCGATAGCCGGACATGGCACGCCGCTCGACCCGGCCCACCCAGGCGCCGAAGCGGTCCCAGGCGCGCTGCAGGCCGTTGCGCGGCCGGCCCGGCTGAGCGACACGCTGCGGGCGCAGCAGCGCCGCGCACATCATGGGCGTGGTGGTCAGTGACACCACCATCGAGATCAGAATGGCCGCCGACATCACCACCGCGAACTCGCGGAAGAACCGCCCCACGATGCCGCCCATGAACAGAATGGGCACGAACACCGCGATCAGCGACAGGCTCATGGACACCACGGTGAACCCGATCTCGCGCGCCCCGTCCAGCGCCGCGCGCAGCGCGGTCTTGCCGCGCTCCATGTGGCGCATCACGTTCTCCAGCACCACGATGGCATCGTCCACCACAAAGCCCGTGGCCACGGTCAGCGCCATCAGCGACAGGTTGTCCAGCGTATAGCCGGCCAGGTACATCACGCCGAACGTGCCCGCCAGCGACACCGGCACGGCCACGGCCGGAATCAGCGTGGCCCGGCCATTGCGCAGGAACAGGAACACCACCAGGATCACCAGCGCCACGGCGATCAGCAGCGCCCGCTCCACCTCCACCACCGAGGCACGCAGCGTGGGCGTGCGGTCGGACACGATGGTCAGATCGATGGCCTCGGGGATGGACGCCTTGAGCTGCGGCAGCAAAGAGCGCACGCGTGCCACGGCCTCCAGGATATTGGCATCGGGCTGCTTGAAGATCTGCAGCAGGATGGCGGGCTTGCCATTGGCCACGCCGTAGTTGCGCACGTCCTGCACCGAATCCGTGACATCGGCCACGTCCTGCAGCCGGATCGCATTGCCATTGCTCCAGCGCAGCACCAGCGGCGCATAGTCGGCCGCCACGCGCGCCTGGTCATTGGCGGTCACCTGCCAGTAATGGTCCTCGCGCTCCACCGCGCCCAGCGGCCGGTTGGCATTCGTGGCCGAAATGGCGGTACGCACCTGGTCCAGCGACACGCCATTGGCCGCCAGCTTCACCGGGTCCAGCTCCACGCGCACGGCAGGCAGCGCCCCGCCGCTGATGGACGCCTGGCCCACGCCCTCCACCTGCGAGAGCTTCTGCGCCAGCACGGTGGACGCCGCGTCATACATCTGCCCGCGCGTCAGCGCGCTGGACGTGAGTGCCAGGATCATGATCGGCGCATCGGCCGGATTCACCTTGCGATACGTAGGATTGCCCGGCATGCCCGAAGGCAGCAGCGTGCGCGCTGCATTGATGGCGGCCTGCACATCGCGCGCCGCGCTGTCCACCGTGCGCGACAGATCGAACTGCAGCGTGATGCGTGTACTGCCCAGGCTGGAGCTGGACGTGATCTCATTGACCCCCGCAATCGCCCCCAGCGCCCGCTCCAGCGGCGTCGCCACCGTCGCCGCCATCGTGTCGGGGCTTGCACCCGGCAGGCTGGCCGACACCGAAATCGTCGGATAGTCCACCTGCGGCAGCGGCGCCACCGGCAGCAGGAAATACGACACCGCCCCCGCCAGCGCCAGGCCGAGGGTCATCAGCATGGTGGCAATGGGCCGGAAGATGAACGGCGCCGAGAGATTGGAAAGCTGGCTCATGACCAAGCCCCAAAAACCCCAGGCCGAGCGAAGCGATGGCCCGAGCAAACTCCCCTTGTGCCCGCGCCTGCGTCGTGGTGCTTGCGGGGTTGCAGTCCTGCCGAAGGACAGGACTGCTTCGTCATCTGGCTCGCCGTGATTGTCTGAACGCAGCGCGCCAGCGCGAAGTGAGTTTCACGGCGAACCCCGCAAGCGCCACGACGCAGGTGGCCCCGCAGCGAAGCGAAGGGGTCGCGGGCAGTGGGGCGCGCTTCTTTGCCTACTTTCTTGTCGCGCGACAAGAAAGTAGGTCGGCCGCCGGGCCGAACCCCGGCCAGCGGCGCCAGCCAAAAGCGCAGATCAAGCTCAAGCATGGGCCTGCTCCGAAGAAGCACCCCGACGATCCCGCCACCTCTGCGCCCACCCTTCAAAAGTCAGATAAATCACAGGCGTAGTGAACAGAGTCAACAACTGACTCACCAGCAAGCCCCCCACCAACGTCACCCCCAACGGATGCCGCAACTCACTGCCCACCCCCGTCCCCAGCATCAACGGCAAGGCCCCCAGCAAAGCAGCCAAGGTCGTCATCAGGATAGGCCGGAACCGCAGCAGGCAGGCCTGGTAGATGGCCTCGCGCGGCGTGTGCCCCTCCTCGCGCTGCGCCTCCAGCGCGAAGTCGATCATCATGATCGCGTTCTTCTTGACGATGCCGATCAGCAGCACGATGCCGATGATGGCGATGATGTCCAGGTCCAGCCCCGCCAGCAGCAGGGCCAGCAGCGCGCCCACGCCGGCCGAGGGCAGCGTGGACAGGATGGTCACCGGGTGGATGGTGCTCTCATAGAGCACGCCCAGCACGATGTACATGGTGATCACCGCCGCCAGCACCAGCAGCAGCGTGTTGGACAGCGAGGCCTGGAAGGCCAGGGCCGCGCCCTGGAAGGCAGCGTCCACCGACAGCGGCATATGGCCCTCCGTGCGCAGCTGGGCCATCAGGTCCTGCACGGCCTTGACGGCATGGCCCAGCGACACGCCGGGCGCAGTGTTGAACGAGATGGTGGCGGCGGGCAGCTGGCCCACATGGTTCACGGCCAGGGCCATGGGCCGCTCGCTGACCGTGGCCACCGAGGACAGCGGCACGGGCGCGCCCGCGCTGGAGGCCACGTAGATGGACTGCAGCGCCTCGGGCCCGACCTTGAACTGCGGCGCCACCTCCAGCACCACGCGGTACTGGTTGGACTGCGTGAAGATGGTGGAGATCAGCCGCTGGCCGAAGGCGTTGTACAGCGCCGTGTCGATGGCCGAGACCGTCACGCCCAGCCGGCTGGCCTGGGCCCGGTCGATCTGCACGAAGGCCTGCAGGCCCTGGTCCTGCAGGTCGCTGCCCACGTCCACCAGCTCGGGCAGGTCGTGCATGCGCTCGACCAGGGCCTGGGTGCTCTTGGCCAGCTGCGCCATGTCGGGCGAGGACATCAGCAGCTGGTACTGGGTGCGCGCCACGCGGTCCTCGATGGTCAGGTCCTGCACGGGCTGGGCGTACAGGCGAATGCCCGGGATCTGCAGCGCATCGTCGGACAGGCGGCGCAGCACGGCGGGCACGCCATCGCGCTGGCCATGGGGCTTGAGGTCGATCAGCAGCCGGCCCGTGTTCAGCGTGGTGTTGCTGCCATCGACGCCGATGAAGGACGAGATGCTCTGCACGGCCGGGTCCTTGAGCAGCAGCTCGGCCAGGGCCTGCTGGCGCTCGGCCATGGCGGCAAAGGAGATGGACTGGTCGGCCTCGGTCGTGGCCTGGATGGTGCCCGTGTCCTGGTCCGGGAAGAAGCCCTTGGGCACGGCAAAGTACAGCAGCACGGTCACGGCCAGCGTGGCCAGGAAGACGATCCATGTCAGGCCCCGGCGGTCCAGCACCCAGGTGAGGATGCGGCCGTAGCCGGCGATGGTGCGGTCGAAGAAACGGCCCGTGGCGTGGTACAGGCGGCCATGCTTTTCCTCCTCGGCCCCTTCGGGCTGGTGGCGCAGCAGCCGCGCGCACAGCATGGGCGTGAGCGTCAGCGAGACCACGGCCGAGATCAGGATGGCCACCGCCATGGTGATGGCGAACTCGTGGAACAGCCGCCCCACCACGTCGCCCATGAACAGCAGCGGGATCAGCACGGCGATCAGCGAAATCGTCAGCGAGATGATGGTGAAGCCGATCTGCCTGGCGCCCTTGAGCGCGGCCTGCATGGGCGGCTCGCCCTTTTCCACGAAGCGCGCGATGTTCTCGATCATCACGATGGCATCGTCCACCACGAAGCCGGTGGAGATCGTCAGCGCCATCAGCGTGAGGTTGTTGATGGAAAAACCGGCCAGGTACATCACGCCGAAGGTGCCGATCAGCGACAGCGGCACGGCAAAGCTCGGTATCAGCGTGGCCGAGGCGCTGCGCAGGAAGACGAAGATCACCGCCACCACCAGGGCGATGGCCAGCATCAGCTCCAGCTGCATGTCGTTGACCGAGGCGCGGATGGTCACCGTGCGGTCGGTCAGCACCTGCACGTCCAGCGAGGCCGGCAGTGTCTCCTTGAGCTGGGGCAGCAGCGCCTTGATGCGATCCACCGTCTCGATCACGTTGGCGCCGGGCTGGCGCCGGATGTTGAGGATCACGCCCGCGCGCGAGCCACCCTCGGGCGTGCCGGCCCAGGCGGCCAGGCGCGTGTTCTCGGCATCGTCCACGGTCTGGGCGATGTCGGACAGGCGCACGGGCAGGCCGTTCTTGAAGGCGATGATGAGGTTGCGGTACTCGGCCGCCGACTGCAGCTGGTCGTTGGCATCGATGGTGGAGGCGCGCGCCGGCCCGTCGAAGCCGCCCTTGGCCTGCTTGACGTTGGCGGCGGCGATGGCGGTGCGCACATCGTCCAGCGTCATGCCCAGGCCGGCCAGCGCCGTCGGGTTGGCCTGGATGCGCACGGCAGGCCGGCGCCCGCCCGCAATCGCCACCAGCCCCACGCCGTTGACCTGCGAGAGCTTGGGCGCCAGGCGGTTTTCCACCAGGTCATTGACGCGGATTACCGGCAGCGAGGGCGAGGTGATGGCCAGCGTGAGGATGGGCGCATCCGCCGGATTGACCTTGCTGTACAGCGGGGGCATGGGCAGGTCGCTGGGCAGCAGGTTGGCACCCGCGTTGATGGCGGCCTGCACCTGCTGCTCGGCCACGTCCATGGCCATGTCCAGCGCAAAGCGCAGCGTGATCACCGAGGCGCCGCCCGAACTGGTGGACGACATCTGCGACAACCCCGGCATCTGGCCGAGCTGGCGCTCCAGCGGCGCGGTGACGTTGGACGTCATCACGTCGGGGCTGGCGCCCGGGTACAGCGTGGTGACCTGGATGGTGGGGTAGTCCACCTCGGGCAGGGCCGAAATCGGCAGCAGCCGGTAGGCCAGCAGGCCGGCGATCAGCACCGCCACCATCAGCAGCGAGGTGGCGACGGGTCGCAGGATGAAGATGCGGGAAAGATTCATGGGGCCGCCTGGAAGGGCTTGCGGTCTTCAGGTGCCGGGCGCTGCTCAGCGCCCGGCAGGAGCGGGAGCCGCTGGAGCCGCCGGAGCGGCAGGCGCCGGGCCGGGCGATGGCTGGGGCGAGCCCGGTGACGGCGCAGGTGCCTGGGATGCAGGCGCGGAACCTTCGGCGGCCGGTGCGCCGCTGCCGGCGCCATTGCTGCCGCCACTGTTGCCACCGCCATTGCCTCCATTGCGCTGCCCACCGCGCTCGGCGCGCAGCTTCTGCAGGTAGGCCTTGCGCTCATCGGGGTTCATGGTCGCCAGCTTGGCGCGCACATCGGGCGGCAGATTGCGCATGCCGCGCGGCTGGCTGGAGGCGTCCTGCACGGCCTGGTCCACCTTCTGCACCTTGTCGGGCTCGATCACCGTGACCTTGGCGCCTTCGCGCAGGCGGTCAATGCCATCGACCACCACCTGCTCGCCAGGCTTGAGTTCGCCCTTCACGCTCACCCGGTCGCCATCGGTCACGCCCACGGTGATGCGCCGCTGCGTCACCGTGCCATCCTCCTGGACCAGATAGACGTAGTTGTTCTGCACGGCCGTGGTCGGCACGGTCAGCGCCTGCTCCAGCCGGTCCACTTCCAGCCTGACGTTGACGAACTGGTTGGCGAACAGCCGGCCCTCGGCATTGTCGAAGGCGGCCTTGGCCTTGATGGTGCCGGTGGCGATGTCGATGCTGTTGTCCACCGCATTCAGCCGGCCGCGCCCCAGCTGCTGCTTGAGGTCCCGGTCCCACAGCTCCACGGGCAGCTCGCGGCCCTCGGCCAGGCGCCGTGCCAGCGTGCCCACATGCGCCTCGGGCACGGAGAACACCGCATCGATGGGCTTGACCTGCGTGATGGTGACGATGCCGTTGGCATCCGAAGGGTTGACCACATTGCCCCGGTCGGCCTGGCGCAGGCCCAGCCGGCCCGCAATGGGCGCCGTGATGCGCGTGTAGCTCAGTTGCAGCCTGGCCGCATCGGCCTGGGCCTGGTCGGCGGCCACCGTGCCCTGGTACTGGCGCACCAGCGCAGCCTGGGTATCGACCTGCTGGCCGGCAATGGAATCCTGGGCCTGCAGCTCCTTGTAGCGCTGCAGGTCCAGCTGGGCGTTCTTGAGCAGCGCCTGGTCGCGCTGCAGCGTGCCCTGGATCTGGTTGAAGCTGGCCTGGAAGCTGCGCGGATCGATCTCGGCCAGCAGCTGGCCGGCCTTGACCTCGTCGCCTTCCTTGAAATGCAGGCGCAGCAACTCGCCCGACACCTTGGCGCGCACCACGGCCGTGGCGCGCGGGTTCATGGTGCCGATGGCGCTGATCAGCACGCGCATGTCGCGCCGCTCCACCACGCCCACGGACACCGGCTGCGCCTGGGCACCCATGGCGCCAGGTCCACCCGGGCCGCCGGGGCCGCGCCGGCCGCCTCCCGCACGCCCGCCACCCGGGCCGGGCGCACCGGCCGAGGCCTGCTCGCCCTGCGCCGGCGCCCGCTTGTTCCACCACCACAGCCCGCCCCCCGCGACCAGGGCCAATGCCACCACGCCCCACATCAGGGCAGGCCGTATCCGGCCACATTGGCGTACGCCGTGGGCATCTGCAACAAGGGGGCTGCTGGACAGGCGTTTCATGGTCACTGCGGGAAATCGTGGGAGGAAGCCGTGGGCCCGGCCCCGGAACGGGGCACGGCGGCGGATGCGGCTATGGTAGCCAGTCCCATGCTCTCCAAAACGAGGCAGATCGCCGTTTTACGCAGGCATTACCCCCGCTTTACCCCGGCTTTACCCGCCCTGGCCAGAGCGTTTTCGGAAACAGGTCGGCCACCCGTCGGCAGGGCCTCAGACAGGGCACGGCGCTCACAACACTGTTGACCCAGGCACGGCCAATGCAGGGCGCATCAGCACGAAAGTCCATTGAAAACAAGGCATTGCACTCCAACCCGGCGCAGGTCGCGCCTGGCACCCCGTTGGACTGCACCCCGCGCTTGTGGCTACGATGCGCGGCCGCCGGCCTGCAGGCGCAGGCCGCCATCCATCCGTCCCAGGAGAACACCATGACGACTGCCAACCCACGCCTGACCGACCACCCCGAAGAAGCCGCCGTGCGCGTGCCGCTGGAGCTGTACATGCGCGGCCATGCCGAGGACAACAGCGCCCACATGCGCGCCGCCTTCATGCCCACCGCCCGCATCGAAAGCGTGCGCGAAGGCCCGCTGACCTCCTGGGACATCGACACCTACTGCGCCCGCTTCAAGGGCCAGCCCGCCGCCGACGAGGCCACGCGCCGCCGCAGCATCGACGCCATCGACATCGGCGGCACGGCGGCCAGCGCCAAGATCACCCTGGTGCACGGCGCCATCACCTTCATCGACTACTTCGTGCTGCTCAAGACGGAAGCGGGCTGGAAGATTGCCAACAAGGCCTTCCATGCCCAGCCGCACTGACATCACCAGGGCTTGACATGGGCCAGCAGGCCGTAGGTCAGCGCACCAGCCAAGGTCGGCATGGCAATGCCTCCACGCACCAGGCGTGCGAGGCAGATGGCCAGCAAAGCCACGGAGATCACGGCCACCCGCCCCCAGCGGACATCGCTGACCAACAGCCCCCAGGTTGACACCACGAACAGGGCAGCGATGGCGGCGGGCCCGACACCCGCCAGCCACCTCTGCACCTGCGGGGACGCCCGTGAAGAGTGCCCTCTGCGGCGTGCCTGCCACAACGGCAACCAGCGCAGGCCAAAGGTGCCGGCACCGCACAACAGCAAGATCCAGAATGTGTACGACATGGTGATCAGCCCCTATCGGCCGTGGCCGCATGCGCCAGCGCACCGCACAGGATCGCCAGCGCCAGGGCGTGGTAGCCCGGGATGAAGCACACCAGCACCGCAGCGACCACGGCGGCCGTGAGCACCGCACGCCACCAGCGCAGCACACCCGCCTCCAGCAGCAGCGCAAAGAACAATGCGGGCAGAACAAAGGCCAGCGCCTCGCGGACGGCTGCCGGCCACCGATCCACCTCGCCCACCAGCGTCACCCCCATCACCGTGCCGCCCACCCAGGCAGCGTAGGCGCCAAGTTGCAGGCCCAGAAACCAGTGCTCGCGCTCGGCCTCTGGCACGCCCTGCATCTTGCTCATGGCGGTGGCAAACACCTCGTCGGTCAGGCCAAAGGCCAACCAGGGCGTGGCCAGGCGCTGCCGCGGCCCCAGCACCACCTGCAGGGCCGGGCCATACAGCACATGCCGCGCATTCATCAACAGCACCGTGGGCAAAGCGGTCCACAGCCCGGCTCCCGAAGCCAGCAACGAAATCAGCAGGAACTGGCTGGCTCCGGCATAGACCAGCACGGAAGCCATCACGGCAATGGATGGAGCAAGACCCGCCTGAACGGCCGCCACGCCAAAGGAAAAAGCAATCGGCAGATAGCCTGTTGCCACGGAGAGGCTGGCGGTCAGGCCGGCAGCCAGCGGACGAGCGCCGCTCACGCCGCGCCTCCGAACCATTTCCCCACAGGATTGCCGACAATCATGCCGGGCAAGCCGGCCTCATTTCCAGCCAAACACATGATCGCCTCCCTCTATGAAAGAAGATCGATCAATATAGCGTCTCAACTCCCGTCACTGCAGCCCCATGCCACCCGCCTGCGGCGCCCCGTCTACCCCACCCCGCACACCAGGGGCGTGATGCCCTCGGGCCCGTCATCCTCCAGCGGCTGCGGGGGCTGGGCGGCGGCGAGCTTGCCTTCTTCCACGGTCATGCCGCGCGGCAGGGCCACGCCGTTCTTGGCGGCCAGGACCTCGGCCATGATGCTGACGGCGATTTCGGGGGGCGTCTTGCTGCCTATGTACAGGCCGATGGGGCCGCGCAGGCGCGCGAGCTGTGCGTCGCCCAGGCCGAAGTGCTCGCTCAGGCGCTGCAGGCGCAGCGCGGTGTTGCGGCGCGAGCCGATGGCGCCGACGTAGAAGGCCGGGGATTCCAGGGCTTCCATGAGGGCCAGGTCGTCGAGCTTGGGGTCGTGCGTGAGGCCGATGATGCAGGTGCGCGCATCGGCGCGCATGGTGCGCACGAGGTCATCGGGCATCTCGCGCGACAGCTGCACGCCGGCCACGCTCCAGTGGCGGCTGTATTCCTCGCGCGGGTCGCAGACGGTGACCGCAAAACCGTTGAACAGCGCCATGGTGGCCAGGTATTCGGACAGCTGGCCTGCGCCGATGAGCAGCATGCGGTACTCGGGGCCGAAGCTGTTGGCGACCTGCTGCCCGTCATGCACCAGCGGCTCGGGCGCGTCGCTGACCTGCTGGACGACCTGGCCGGTGGCCTTGTCCGCGGTGCGCCGCACCATGCGGCCTTCGTCCAGCCATTGCACAAGTTGCTGCAGCGCAGCAGCGTCGGGATTGAATTCGAGCAGCAGCTCCAGCGTGCCGCCGCAGGGCAGGCCGAAGCGGTGGGCCTCGTCGGCGCTGACGCCGTAGCGCAGCAGCCGGGGCGCGCCGTCGCGCAGGGCGTCGGCGTCCGAGGCGTGGCTGTAGCGGGCGATCAGGTCATCCTCGATGCAGCCGCCGGACACGGAGCCGACCACGGCGCCCGAGGCCCCCAGCGCCATGATGGAGCCGATGGGCCGGGGCGACGAGCCCCAGGTACGCACTACCGTGGCCAGCAGCGCGCGCTCGCCCTGAGCGCGCCATTGCGCGAGGTGGCGCAGAACATGAACATCCAGGTTTTCCATTGCAAATCTCCACGCCGGCACCTGGCTTGCCTGTGCAGCTGGGCGCCTGGCGCTTTTCGGCGGCTATTGTGCTGCGCCAGCGCGCATCGTTCAGGGTAGGTGGAAAAAGCCGTGGGTCGGCGCAAGGACTCAGTACCGCGAAAGCAGCCAGCCGGCGCCCAGGACGACGACGATGGCCAGCCCCCAGCACCACAGCGGGATGGCGCGGCGCGAGCGTTCCTCGGCCTCGGTGGCCGGTGCGGCATCCAGCGGCGTGGCCACGCCGGCTGCGGCGTCGTGCTCCCAGGCCTGGGCGTCCACGGTGGGCTCGATGTGGCCGGTTTCATCGGCCAGGCCGGCAGGCAGGTGGGACAGGTCGGCGGTGTCGCCTGCATCGGCAGGCGCTGCCGGCGCGCGCGGGTGGCGCTGCTGCATCAGCGTATCGAATCGTGCGAAGAAGTCGTCGGCCATGTTGCGCGCGGCGCCGTCGATCAGCCGCTGGCCCAACTGGGCGATCTTGCCGCCGACCTGGGCCTGCACGCTGTAGCTGAGCAGGCAGCGCGGCTGGCCTGCGGCGTCAGCGGGCTCGGGAGTGAGGGTGACGTCGGCCTCGCCCTTGCCGAAGCCGGCCACGCCGCCCTGGCCTTCAAAGGCGATGCGGTAGCGCTCGGGCGGCGTGATGTCGGACAGGGTGACCTTGCCGCTGAACTTGGCCGATACCGGCCCCACCTTGACCGCCATGCCCACGGCGTACTGGTCATCGCCCTGGGGTTCGAAGCGGTCGCAGCCGGCCAGGCAGGCCTTGAGCGTTTCGGGATCGTTGAGCGCCTCCCAGGCCTGCTGCTGGCTGACGGCGAGGGAACGGCTGGCTTGCATTTCCATGGCAATTCCTTTCTGCGATGGGGGTGGCCGCAAGCGGCTCAGCGGCCTGGCGCCGCCAGCAGCCGCGCCAGGTGACCGGCCAGTTGCTGCAGCGATTCCAGGTTGTGTACCGCAAGCATGGCATGGGCATGACGATGCAGCACGGCCGCCCCCTGGGCCAGTGGGGCATACCCGTCAAAGCGCAGCAGCGGGTTGAGCCACAGCAGCCGCGCGCTGTGGCGGCGCAGCCAGGCCAGTTCGCGGTCCAGCTCGGCGGCATCGCCGGTGTCCAGGCCGTCGCTGATGATGAGCACCAGGGTGCGCCGGCCCACCAGGCCTGAAACCTGGTGGCGCGCATGCAGGCGGCGCAGTTCGCCCAGGCTGCTGCCCAGGCGCGTGCCGCCGCCAAAGTCGGCAATGGCGGCGTTGGCGCGCTCGAGCATGGCGTCTGTATCGGCCTGGGCAAAGGCCGGGCCCAGGTCGCGCAGCTCGGTACCGAAGCTGAAGACCTGGCGGCACAGGCCCGCATGGCGCTGCGTGCTGGTGGCCGCGTGCAGGAAGGCCAGCAACAGCCGCGCATAGCGCTCCATGGAGCCCGAGACATCGACCAGAGCCAGCCAGGGCAGCGGCAGGCGCCGCCGTTCGCGCCGCAGCAGCTGCAGCATTTCGCCGCCGTGGCGCGATGCCGCACGCAGGCTGGCAGCCCAGTCGGGCACCGCGCCGCGCTGGCCGGTGCGCGTGCGGCGGCTGCGGTAGCGGGGCAAGGGAAGGGCAATGTCCCTGGCCAGGCGCTGCACCAGCAGGTATTCGCTGGCGCTGAGCTGGTTGAAGTCGGCATGGCGCAGGCGGTGGCGCTCGCTGGCCGTCATGGCAGCGTCCAGCTTCAGCTCTTCATCGACGGCGGCCCTGCCCTCGCTTGCCTGGCGAGGCGACAGCGCTTCCTGTACGCGCGGGCGGTGGCGCGGCGCGGACGGCCGGGGCGCCTGCGGCAGCAACTGGGCCAGCAGTTGCCGGGCCACATCGGGATTGCGGAAGTAGGCGTCGAACAGTTCGCGGAACACGGCGCGGTCCTGGGCGTTGCTCACCAGGACCGCCTCCAGCGCTGCGGCCATGTCCTCGCGCGCCAGGCCGACCAAAGACAGGGCCTGCTGGGCCAGCGCCATGCGCCCGCCATCCACGGGCACGCCCGCGCGGCGCAGCGCACGCGCAAAGCCGACCAGGTTGCCAGCCAGCTTGCCGCTGCGCGCATCGCCCAGCCAGCTGGTGCGCCCGCCCCCATCGGCGGCACCGGCCGCACCGGCTGCCCCAGCCGTCACGGCGCGGGCTCCGGCGCCAGCAGTTGCTGCAGCCGCTCGGGCGTGAGCGCGGCCACGTCCTCGCGCTGCTTGAAGAGGATGCCGGCCGTGTCGTGCACGACTTCGGGATCGACCACCAGGGTGTCCAGCGCCACCAGGGCCTTGGCCCATTCCACGCTTTCGGCAATGCCGGGCACGCGCTGGAAGGCGTCGGAAAAGGGCTGGCTGCGCAGCCGCCCCACGAAGCTCGCCACCTGGGCCGTCAGGGCCTGCCCGGCCCCGGGCACCAGGGCGCGCACGATGGCCAGCTCGCGCTCGCGCCCGGGATAGTCCAGCCAGTGGTAGAGGCAGCGGCGCTTGACGGCGTCGTGCAGGTCGCGCGTGCGGTTGCTGGTGAGCACGGTCACGGGCGGCACGCGTGCCGCCACCGTGCCCAGCTCGGGGATGCTGACCTGGTACTCGCCCAGGTATTCGAGCAGGAAGGCCTCGAAGGGCTCGTCGGCGCGGTCGATCTCGTCGATCAGCAGCACGGCGCCGGGCTCGGGCTGCTGCAGGGCCTGCAGCAGCGGGCGGCTTACCAGGTAGCGCTCCTGGTAGACCTCCTGCTCGGCGCGCTGCAGTCGGTCCTGCTGCGGTGCGGCCGCGGGCTGCGCCGAGGCCAGCTCGGCCGCGCGCAGGTGCAGCAGCTGGGCCGCGTAGTTCCATTCATACAGCGCCTCGCGCTGCTCCATGCCGTCATAGCACTGCAGCCGGATCAGGCGGCGCTCCAGCACGCGTGCCAGCGCCTGGGCCAGCGCGGTCTTGCCCACGCCGGGCTCGCCCTCCAGCAGCAGCGGCCGCTGCAGCCGCAGGGCCAGGAAGACGGCCGTGGCCAGGCGCCGGTCGGCGAAATAGCCTTCGGCCTGCAGCGCGGCGACCAGGGCGTCTATGGAGGCAATGGCTTGCTCGGGAACCTTCATTCAGTCCTTATCCAATCGTCATGGAACTGCGCTTCGTCTGCGCTGCGCAAAACTGGCGCAATCCAACTCAGGGACACCGAGGAAGGGCCGCCCCGCACCGAGGGTGTCGTCCCCCTTCAAGGGGGAAGGCGCGAAGCGACTCAGGGGGTCACCATAGTCACCCCAGCATCTGCGATACCGCACGCTGCGTCTGCACGCTGATCAACTGCGCCCGGTAGCGCGCGCTGGCATGCAGGTCGCTGTTGAGGTCGGCATGGTCGATCAGCACCTGGGCGGCCGCGTCGGGCGTGAAGCTCTGGTTGAGCGCGGCCTCCAGCCCCGCATGGCGGAACACGCTGAGCCCGGCGCCCGTGATGGCCACGCGCACGCCGCTGTCGGTCTGGGCGACGAAGACGCCCACCAGGGCGAAGCGCGAGGCGGGCTGCTTGAACTTGAGGTAGGCGGCCTTCCTCGGGACCGGAAAGCGCACGGCCGTGATCAGCTCGCCGCTGCCCAGCGCCGTGGTGTACATGCCCTGGAAGAAGTCGTCGGCCGCGATCTCGCGCCGGTCGGTGACGACGGTGGCACCCAGGCCCAGCACGGCGCTGGGGTAGCAGGCAGCGGGGTCGTTGTTGGCCAGCGAGCCGCCGATGGTGCCGCGCGCACGCACCTGGCGGTCGCCGATGCCGCCGGCCAGCTCGGCCAGGGCCGGGATGGCGGCCTGGACCTGCGGGTTGGCGGCCACGTCGGCGTGGCGTGTCATGGCGCGGATTTCCACGGTCTGGCCGTTGACGGCGATGCCGGCCAGGCCCTGGACGCGGTTCAGGTCCACGATCTGTTCGGGCCGCGCCAGGCGCAAGCGCATCGATGGCAGCAGGCTTTGCCCGCCGGCCAGGTACTGGCCGCCCTGGGCGGCCAGGGCAGCGGCGTCGGCCGTGGTGCCAGGGGCTTCATAGGTGAATGCGTACATGGCGCTCTCCTCAGGAGGTGGCTGCGGCGTCGATGGCCGACCAGACACGGTGCGGGCTGGCCGGCATGTCCAGGTCCCTGACACCCAGGGGATGCAGTGCGTCAAGCACGGCATTGATGACGGCGGGCGGCGAGCCTATGGCCCCCGCCTCGCCGCAGCCCTTGGTGCCCAGCGGGTTGTGCGTGCAGGGCGTGCAGACGGTGCCGAGCTTGAATTCGGGGAAATCGTCGGCGCGCGGCATGGCGTAGTCCATGAAGCTGCCGGTGAGCAGCTGGCCGGTCTCGCGGTCGTAGACGCAGTTTTCCAGCAGCGCCTGGCCTATGCCCTGGGCCACGCCGCCGTGCACCTGGCCCTCGACGATCATGGGATTGATGATGGTGCCGAAGTCGTCAACGGCGCTGAAGCGGTCCACGCGCACCACGCCCGTGGCCGGGTCCACCTCGACCTCGCAGATGTACGTGCCTGCGGGGAAGGTGAAGTTGGTGGGGTCGTAGAAGGCGGTTTCGTTGAGGCCGGGCTCCAGCTTGTCCAGCGGGTAGTTGTGCGGCACATAGGCGGTGAGCGCGATCTGGGCGAAGGGGACTTTCTTGTCGGTGCCACGCACCGTGAACTCGCCGCCTGCGAAGTCGATGTCGGCGTCGCTGGCCTCCATCAGGTGGGCCGCGATCTTCTTGGCCTTGGCCTCGATCTTGTCCAGCGCCTTCATGATGGCCGCGCCGCCCACGCTGATGGAGCGTGATCCGTAAGTGCCCATGCCGAACGGCACACGGCCCGTGTCGCCGTGGACGATGTCCACGTTCTCCACGGGTATCCCCAGGCGCGCGGCCACCACCTGGGCGAAGGTGGTCTCGTGCCCCTGGCCGTGGCTGTGCGAGCCCGTGAACACGGTGACGCTGCCCGTGGGGTGCACGCGCACCTCGCCGCATTCGAACAGGCCGGCCCGCGCGCCCAGGGCGCCCGCGATGTTGCTGGGCGCCAGGCCGCAGGCCTCGATGTAGCTGCTGTAGCCCAGGCCGCGCCTGAGGCCCCGCGCCTCGCTGTCGGCACGGCGCGCGGCAAAGCCCGCCACGTCGGCCAGGGCCTCGGCCTTGTCCATGCAGGCGCCGTAGTCGCCCACGTCGTACTGCAGGGCCACGGGCGTCTGGTAGGGGAAGCTGGTGACGAAGTTGCGCCGCCGTATCTCGGCCTGGGACAGGTTCAGCTGCCAGGCGCAGCGGCTGACCAGGCGCTCCAGCAGATAGGTGGCCTCGGGCCGGCCCGCGCCCCGGTAGGCATCGACGGGCGCGGTGTGGGTGAACCAGGCATCGACTTCCACATAGACCTGGGGCGTGGCGTACTGGCCGGCCAGCAAGGTGGCATAGAGGATGGTGGGCACGGCGCTGGCGAAGGTGCTCAGGTAGGCGCCCAGGTTGGCATCCGTGTGCACGCGCATGGCCAGGAACTTGCCGCTGGCGTCCATGGCCATCTCGGCATGGCTGACGTGGTCGCGGCCATGGGCGTCGGTGAGGAAGGACTCGCTGCGGTCGGCCGTCCACTTGATGTTGCGGTTGAGCTTTCGCGCACCCCAGGTCAGGCAGACATCCTCGGCATACAGGAAGATCTTGGAGCCGAAGCCGCCGCCCACGTCGGGCGCGATCACGCGCACCTTGTGCTCGGGCAGGCCCATGACGAAGGCCGTCATCAGCAGCCGCTCGACGTGCGGGTTCTGGTTGGCCACGTACAGCGTGTACTCGTCATTGGCGCGGCTGTAGCTGCCGATGGCCGCGCGCGGCTCCATGGCGTTGGGAACCAGGCGGTTGTTGACCAGGTCCAGCTGGGCGATGTGGGCGGCACCGGCGAACACGGCATCCACGGCGGCCTTGTCGCCGATGGCCCATTTGTAGCAGTGGTTGTCGGGGGCGATGTCGTGCACCACCGCGCCGGGCACGCTGCCGGCCGCCGCGTCGGCCACCAGCACCACGGCGGGCAGCGGGTCGTAGTCCACCTCCACCAGCTCGGCCGCGTCGCGCGCCTGCTCCAGCGTCTCGGCCACGACCATGGCGACTTGGTCGCCCACGTAGCGCACGGTGTCCAGCGCCAGGATGGGATGCGGCGGCTCCTTCATGGGCTCGCCGTTGGTGCTGGTGATCAGCCAGCCGCAGGGCAGGCCGTTGATCTTGTCGGCCGCCACGTCGGCGCCCGTGAGCACGCCGATGACGCCGGGCGCGGCCCTGGCCGCGTCGGTGGACACGGAGCGCACACGCGCATGCGCGTGCGGCGAGCGCACGAACACCGCATGGGCCTGGGCGGCCAGCGCGATGTCGTCGGTGTACTGGCCCGCGCCCGTGAGGAAGCGGTAGTCCTCCTTGCGCTTGACGGGCTCGCCGATGTGGGGGAGCTTGGAAAAGTCGGATGCACCCATGGCTGTCTCCTTGTGGTGACCTGCGGCGCTCAGGCCGCAGGCCCTGCCATGGCCTGGCTGCCCTTTTTCACGGCGGCCACGATGTTCTGGTAGCCCGTGCAGCGGCACAGGTTGCCCTCCAGCGCCTCGCGGATCTCGCGATCGCCCGCGCACGGCTGGCGCTGGCACAGGTCCACGGCGCTCATGACCATGCCCGGCGTGCAAAAGCCGCATTGCAGGCCGTGGCACTCCTTGAAGGCCGCCTGCATGGGGTGCAGGCCGCCGTCGATATCCGCCAGCCCTTCGATGGTGCGCACCTCGCAGCCCTCGGCCTGCACGGCCAGCATGGCGCAGGACTTGACGGCGTGGCCGTCGACGATGACGGTGCAGGCCCCGCACTGGCTGGTGTCGCAGCCCACATGCGTGCCGGTCAGGCGCAGGTGCTCGCGCAGCGCATGCACGAGCAAGGTGTTGGGTGGAACGTCGATGCGCTGCGCGCGCCCGTTGACGGTGAGCTGGACATTCATCGTGCTGTCTCCTGCCTGTGTTCGGCGGTGATCTGGAACGTGGGGGAACGCCGGAAACCTCGCCTGCCATGGTCGCCCTGCCCGCAGGCGCCCGTTCTAGGGTTGACCCGCAAGCCCGGGCCGGGCGGCGCGGATATTCTCAAAATGACACAGTCGTCACCGCAGCCGCAGCCGCAGCCCGCACCGCTTGCGCCTGCGCCCCCGGCTTCGACCGTGCCCGCCTGCCAGCCCGTTCGCAATCCCTTGCCAGCCAGCCACAGGAGTCCCCGCCCCATGTTCGCCCTGAGCCCCGACGCCGCGCAGCCCTGCCCCGCCGATCCGCGCCACGCGCAGATCGCCCGGGCCCGCAGCCTGGCCTTCGGCGAGCAGGCGCTGGCCGGCATGCCGCCTGCCACTCTGCCCGCCACCCCTGCCGGCATCGCGCCCTGGCTGTGGCGCTCCTGGCAGCGCTGCCTGGCGGCAGGCCGCCGCCCGGGCGAGCGCGTGGTCTACGAAGCGCTGGGGCCGCATGCGCTGCGCCAGGCACGTGACGGCCACGAGGCGCTGCTGCAGGCGGCGCACCCCGTGATGACCCAGCTGGTGGGCGCCGTGGGCGCCATGCGCTACTTCAGCCTGCTGACCGATGCGCACGGCACCGTGCTGGACGTGCAGGGGCCGCTGGACCGCAGCGACATCCGCGTGCAGGCCATCGCCCGTGTGGGCGTGGACCTGTCCGAGCAGGGCGTGGGCACCACCGCCATCGGTGCGGCCCTGGCCGAGCACGGCCCCGTCTGGCTGCACCGGGCCGAGCATTTCTTCGAGGCCAACCGCCACTACAGCTGCGCGGGCGCACCGCTGTACGCCCCGGACGGCCGCTGCCTGGGCATGCTGGACATCACGGGCGTGGACGTGCCCGAGCGGCCCGAGCTGATGCACCTGGCGCTGCGCTGCGCCCGCGCCATCGAGGACCGGCTGCTGCGCGCCCTGCCCCACGCGCTGCTGCTGCACCTGAACTGGCCCGGCGGGCCTCTGGGTCAGGAGGGCGAAGGCCTGCTGGCCGTGGACGCCGAAGGGCATGTGGCGGGCAGCAATACCCTGGCGCGCCAGCTGGTGCCCCAGCCGCTGGCGCAGCCGGGCCAGCCGCTGCACTGCAGCGAACTGCTGGCCATGCCCTGGACGGCGCTGGTGGAGCATGCGCGCCAGCGCCCCAACGAACCGCTGCGCCTGCCGCTGTGGTCGGGCCTGCGGCTGCAGGCACTGGTGCAGCCCGGGCCCCAGCTGCGCCAGCTGCTGCCTGCGCTGGGCACGGCGGCACTCGCTGCCGCCGCCCAGGCCAGCCCGCTGCGCGCCAGCGAGGGCGTGCTGATCGAGCAGGCCCTGCAGGATGCCCAGGGCAATGTGACCCGGGCCGCCCGCGCGCTGGGCATCAGCCGGGCCACGATGTACCGAAAACTGGGAGCCCGCAGGCCCCGCGCGACAACCTGAACGGGACGTTTCCTCGGGTTCACACGGATTTCTTTTAGGGGGAGCAGGCCGCCTGCGGCGTTCGGGTCTCCGTAGAATCGACGGCTTTGGTCCATGCGCCGACAAGAGCGCTGCGCGCCGGCCTACAGGCCGGCGTACGGCGACGGACCCAATACAGCCTACTTTTTGGAGACACCATGCAGGCTTTGCTCAAATTCTCAAGAGGGGTCGACTGGCTCAACAGCCTGGTCGGGCGATGCCTTATCTGGCTGATCCTGGCCTCGACGGTCATCAGCGGCATCAATGCCATCGTGCGCAAGGTGTTGCACACCAGCTCGAACGCCTACCTCGAAGTGCAGTGGTACCTGTTCGCCGCCTCCTTCCTGCTGGCCGCCGGATATACGCTGCTGCAGGGCGAGCACGTGAAGGTGGATGTGATCGCCAGCCGCCTGTCCAAGCGCACGCAGATCTGGATCGACATCTTCGGCTTCGTCTTTTTCCTGACCCCCATGGCGCTGGCCATCCTGTGGTTCGGCACGCCGTTCGTGATCCAGGCCATCCAGACCGGCGAGATGTCGGGCAATGCAGGCGGCCTGGTGCGCTGGCCCGTCTACCTGATGATTCCCCTGGGCTTCGGGCTGCTGCTGCTGCAGGGCATGTCGGAGCTGATCAAGCGCATCGCCTTCCTGAAGGGCCTGATCGACGATCCCACGGCCAAGAAGGGCGAGAAGACCGCAGAGCAAGACCTGGCCGAAGCCCTGCGCGGGCTGGCAGGAGCCAAGGACAAAAGCGGGCAAGGCGCCTGATCGGGGAAACAGACATCATGGAATTCGTGATCCACAACCTGGCCCCGATCATGTTCGCGGGGCTGATACTTTTCCTGCTCGTGGGTTTTCCCGTGGCATTCAGCCTGGGCGCCTGCGGACTGTTCTTCGCCTTTGTCGGCATCGAACTGGGCGTGCTGCCCGAAGCCCTGCTGCAGGCCCTTCCGCTGCGCATCTTCGGCATCATGCAGAACGAGACGATGCTGGCCATACCGTTCTTCACCCTCATGGGGTTGATACTGGAGCGAAGCGGCATGGCCGAGGACCTGCTGGAGACCGTGGGCCAGCTCTTCGGCCCCGTGCGCGGCGGCGTGGCCTTTGCGGTGATCTTCGTGGGCGCGCTGCTGGCGGCGACCACGGGCGTGGTCGCGGCATCGGTGATCTCCATGGGCCTGATCTCCCTGCCCATCATGATGCGCTACGGCTATGACCGCCGGGTGGCCTCGGGCGTGATCGCGGCCTCGGGCACGCTGGCGCAGATCATTCCGCCGTCCCTGGTGCTGATCGTGCTGGCCGACCAGCTGGGCCGCAGCGTGGGAGACATGTACAAGGGCGCCTTCCTGCCGGGCCTGATGCTGACGGGCTTCTATGCGCTGTTCATCGTCGTGCTGGCCATCTTCAAGCCCGCCATGGTGCCCGCCCTGCCGCCCGAGGCGCGCACGCTGCGCGAGCCCAATGGCAACTCCGGCCTGCCCTCCACCCTGGTGCTGACCGTGCTGTGCGTGGCCGCCTCGATGGTGGTCGCCCAGTACATGCCCCAGCTGCACACCTGGTGGTCCGGCGATGTGGTGGAGAAGGTCGCTCTGGACGAGACCATCGTGGTGTCCATGTGCTTCGGCGTGGCGCTGGCCTTCATCGCCGCCATGTTCAACAAGCTCACGGGCCTGCACCTGCTCAGCCGCATGGCCGAGCGCGTGACCTTCGTGCTGATCCCGCCGCTGCTGCTGATCTTCCTGGTGCTGGGCACCATCTTCCTGGGCGTGGCAACCCCCACCGAAGGCGGCGCCATGGGCGCGCTGGGCGCGGCCGTCATGGCCTTCGTGCGCGGCCGCCTGAGCATGGACCTGCTCAAGCAGGCGCTGATGTCCACCACCAAGCTGTCGTGCTTCGTGATGTTCATCCTGATCGGCGCGACCATGTTCGGCCTGACCTTCCAGGGCGTGGACGGCCCCAAGTGGGTGGAGGAGCTGCTGGTGTCCCTGCCCGGCGGCGAGATCGGCTTCCTGATCGTGGTCAACATCATGATCTTCGTGCTGGCCTTCTTCCTGGACTTCTTCGAGCTGTCCTTCATCGTCGTGCCGCTGCTGGCCCCCGTGGCCGACAAGCTGGGCATCGACCTGGTCTGGTTCGGCGTGCTGCTGGCCGTGAACATGCAGACCTCGTTCATGCACCCGCCCTTCGGCTTCGCGCTGTTCTTCCTGCGCAGCGTGGCCCCGGCCAAGGCCTACGTGGACAAGGTCACCAAGAAGATGACCGAGCCCGTGACCACCATGCAGATCTATGCGGGCGCCATCCCCTTCCTGCTGATCCAGCTGGTCATGGTGGCCCTGATCATCATCTTCCCCGGCATCGTCTCCAGCGGGCTGGACAAGAAGGTGGAGTACGACCTGGACAAGGTGCGCCAGGAGATGGAGGCATCCATGCCCGAGGCCATCGACTTCAACGACCCCATGTTCAACGGCGACGGCGCGAACCAGCCCCCCGCACCCGAGGGCCCCCCTGGCGAGCCCTCGGCCCCGGCGGGCGGTGAGGACGATGCGCTCAAGGCGCTGCAGGACCAGCTGCAGCGCGAGCAGCCGGCCACGCCGGGCGAGAGCAAGTCCGGCAGCTGATCGCAGGCTCCCTCAAGGACAGCAAAGGCCCCGCAACCGCGGGGCCTTTTTTCGTTCGGACCCCGGCGTGCGCCGGTCCCCTGCGCGCATGAAAAAAGCCGGGCAGTGCCCGGCTTTCGCGCATGACGCCCGAGGGCGCCGCGACTTCACAGCTTCTGCGCCGACATGAAGGCGTCGTAGCGCGCCTCGGCGAAGCGGAACCACAGCACCTCGTCGCGCTGGAAGTTGCGGTAGTCGCTGTAGATCTTCTTCCATGCAGGGTTTTTCTCGGCCAGCTCCGCGTAGACCGCCATGGTGGTCTTGTAGGAGGCATCGAGCACGGTCTGCGGGAAGGCCAGCACCTTGGCCTTGCTGGCCACCAGTTGCTTGAGCGCGCCTGGATTGCGCGCGTCGTAGCGGGCCTGGGTGACCACATGGGCCTCGTGCGAGGCGGCCTGCACCATGGCGCGCTGCTCGGGCGTCAGCGCGGCCAGCGCCTTCTGGTTCACGTAGAACTCGAGGTTCAGGCTGCCTTCCCACCAGCCGGGGTAGTAGTAGAACGGCGCGACCTTGTTGAAGCCCAGCTTGAGGTCGTCATAGGGGCCGATCCATTCGGCCGCATCGATGGTGCCCTTTTCCAGCGCCTGGTAGATTTCGCCACCCGGGATGTTCTGGGGCACGCCGCCCATGCGCTCGATGATCCGGCCCGCGAAGCCGCCGATGCGGAACTTCAGGCCCTTGATGTCCTCGGTCGTCTTGACCTCCTTGCGGAACCAGCCCCCCATCTGGGCGCCGGTGTTGCCGCCCAGGAAGTTGACGATGCCGTATTCGGCATAGAACTCGCGCATCAGCTTGCCGCCGTTGCCGTCCACGTTCCAGGCCGTGAGTTGACGCGAGTTCATGCCGAACGGAATGGCGCCGCCGATGGCAAAGGCCTCGTTCTTGCCGAAGAAGTAGTAGGGCGCCGTGTGCGCGATCTCCACCGTGCCGTTTTGCACGCCATCGACCACGCCGAAGGCGGGCATCAGCTCGCCGGCCGCATGCACCGACACCTCGAACTTGCCGCCCGACATTTCCTTGATCGCCTTGGAAAACACCTCGGCAGAGCCGTAGATGGTGTCCAGCGAACGCGGAAAGCTGGACGCCAGGCGCCAGCGCACCGCCGCCTGCGCATGAACGGCTGGCGCCGCTGCGGCAGTCAATACGCCGGCCAGACCGGCGTGCTTGAGTGCTTTTCTTCTGTCCATCTCTGTCTCCTCCTGATTCGCTCTGCTTGAGAGCATTCAAAAAAGGCCGGACTGCTCTTGGCAGCTCGGCCCACATACATCATCGGAACAAAAAAGCCCGCCGTCCCCGCTGCATTTCGCAGAGGGGACGCGGGCTTGGCCTGCAGGCGTGGAAGGCATGGACCGTCCTTGTGCGTGCTGCTGGCTGCAGACCTGCTTACAGCTTGGCCGTGGTCATGTAGCTGTTGTAGCGGAACTCCGAGAAGCGCTCCCACAGCAGCTGGTCGCGCTGGAAGGTGCGCAGGCTCTGGTTGATCTTCTTGAACATGGGCGACTTGGCGTCATGCTCGGCCATGATCTCCATGACGGCCTTGTAGCCGGCATCCATGAAGTCCTTGGGGAAGGCCTTGAGCTGGGTCTTGTCGGCCACCAGCTTCTTGAGCGCCACGGGGTTGTTGGCGTCGTATTTGGCCGTCATGTCGCGCGCTGCCACGTTGCAGGCCGCATCGACCATGGCCTTGTACTCGGGCGACAGGGCCGCATACGCCTTGGTGTTGATGAAGAACTCCAGCTCGGCGCCGCCTTCCCACCAGCCGGGGTAGTAGTAGTAGGGAGCGACCTTGTTGAAGCCCAGCTTCTGGTCGTCGTACGGACCCACGAACTCCACGGCATCCAGCGTGCCCTTTTCAAGCGCCTGGTAGACCTCGCCCACGGGCATGTTCTGCGCGACCACGCCGAGCTTGAGCATGGCGTCGCCGAACAGGCCGCCGCCCAGGCGCATCTTCAGGCCCTTGAGATCGGCCACCGACTTGATCTCCTTGCGGAACCAGCCGCCCATCTGGGTGCCCGTGTTGCCTGCGCTCTGGCTCTTGATGTTGTACTGGGCATAGAACTCGTCCATGAGCTTGCGGCCGCCGCCGTGCTCCATCCATGCATCCATCTGGCGCGCCGTCAGGCCGAAGGGCACGGCGCAGCCGAAGGCGAAGATGTAGTCCTTGCCGGTGAAGTAGTAGGGCGCCGTCAGCGCCATCTCGATGGTGCCGTTCTGGATGCCGTCGACCACGCCGAAGGCGGGCATCAACTCACCGGCCGCATGCACCGAGACTTCGAACTTGCCGCCCGACATCGCCTTGAGCGTCTTGGAGAACATTTCGGCCGAGCCGAAGATGGTGTCCAGCGACTTGGGAAAGCTCGCGGCCAGACGCCAGCGGACCGCCTCCTGGGCGTGGACTGCGGGTGCGGCTCCCACAGCCAGCACGCCGGCGATTCCCGCATGTTTGATGATCGAACGACGGTCCATGAATGTCTCTCCGCGATGTGTTGTCAGTCAGAAAAAGCCACCACCACCCCTTGCTGCGCAAGGTCCGCTGCCCCTCCGAGGGGCCGCTTCTGCCTTGGGGGCCCGGCGGCAAAAAAAACGCACGTTCGCACGTGCATTCACACTGTATCAGGTGGTATCGATTCTAAAAACGCCGCAAAGCAAGCGCGGACGGGGTTTTCCCCCGCGTAGTCCTGCTCGGCATGCGCGATGCGCCCCATCGCGGGGCACAGGCCCGTCCCATCTTCAGGCCACGGCGCGCTCGGGCGCCAGGTGGGCGCGCACCGACGCCTCGATGCCGGCCGCGTCCAGCCCCTGCAGGGCCAGCAGCCTGGCGGGATCGCCGTGCTCGATGAACTCGTCGGGCAGGCCCAGCTGCAGCAGCTGTCGCGTGATGCCGGCAGCCTGCAGCGACTCGGCCACGGCGCTGCCTGCGCCACCCATGATGCAGCCCTCTTCCACGGTGACGATGAGCTCGTGCGTGGAGGCCACCTGGCGCAGCAGTTCCTCGTCCAGCGGCTTGGCCCAGCGCATGTTGACCACGGTGGCGTCCAGCGCCTCGGCTGCGGTCAGCGCGGGATACAGCAAGGTGCCGAAGGCCAGGATGGCGACCTTCTTCGCCGCCGATTCGCGGCGCACCTCGCCCTTGCCGAAGGGCAGGCCCTGCAGGCTCTCCAGCGGGGCCACGCCCACGCCCGCCCCACGCGGGTAGCGCACGGCCACCGGATGGTCCTGCTCGTAGGCCGTGGTGAGCAGTTGGCGGCATTCGCGCTCGTCGGCCGGGCAGGCCATGCTCATGTGCGGGACGCAGCGCACGAAGGCGATGTCGTAGGCACCGGCATGCGTGGCGCCGTCGGCGCCGACCAGGCCCGCACGGTCCAGCGCAAAGACCACGGGCAGTTTTTGCAGCGCCACGTCATGGATCAGCTGGTCGTAGGCGCGCTGCAGGAAGGTCGAGTAGATGGCGACCACGGGCTTGAGCCCCTCGCAGGCCATGCCGGCCGCGAAGGTGACGGCATGCTGCTCGGCAATGCCCACGTCGTAGTAGCGGCCCGGAAAGCGCTTGTGGAATTCCACCATGCCCGAGCCCTCGCGCATGGCCGGCGTGATGCCCACCAGGCGCTGGTCCTTGTCCGCCATGTCGCACAGCCACTGGCCGAAGACCTGGGTGAAGGTCTGCTTCGGGGGCGTGGCCGGCTTGACCAGGCCCACGCTGGGGTCGAACTTGCCGGGGCCGTGGTAGGCCACGGGGTCGGCCTCGGCTAGCTTGTAGCCCTGGCCCTTCTTCGTGACCACATGCAGGAACTGCGGGCCCTTGAGGCTCTTGATGTTCTCCAGCGTGGGGATCAGCGAGTCCAGGTCATGCCCGTCGATGGGGCCGATGTAGTTGAAGCCGAAGTTCTCGAACAGCGTGGCCGGCACGACCATGCCCTTGGCCTGTTGCTCCAGCCGCTTGGCCAGCTCCAGCAGCGGCGGCACCTGCTTGAGCACGCTCTTGCCCATGTCGCGCGCCTTGGCATAGAACTGCCCGCTCATGAGCTGGGCCAGGTAGCGGTTGAGCGCGCCCACGGGCGGGCTGATGCTCATGTCGTTGTCGTTGAGGATGACCAGCAGGTTGGCATCGGTCACGCCGGCGTTGTTCAGCGCCTCGAAGGCCATGCCAGCCGTCATGGCGCCGTCGCCGATGACGGCGATGGCGCGGCGGTCCTCGCCCTTTTGCTTGGCGGCCAGGGCCATGCCCAGGGCGGCCGAGATGCTGGTGGAGGAGTGGGCCGTGCCGAAGGTGTCGTACTCGCTCTCGGCGCGCTGCGGAAAGCCCGACAGGCCGCCGAACTGGCGCAGCGACGCCATGCGCTCGCGCCGGCCCGTGAGGATCTTGTGCGGATAGGTCTGGTGGCCCACGTCCCAGACCACGCGGTCGTAGGGCGTGTCGAACACCGCATGCAGCGCCACCGTCAGCTCCACCGTGCCCAGGTTGGAACTCAGATGCCCGCCGGTCTTGGAGACGCTGTCGAGCACATAGGCACGCAGCTGCTGGGCCAGGGTCTTGAGTTCGGCACGCGACAGACGCCTCAGATCCGCGGGATCGTCGATGGTCTGCAGCAGGGAGTAGGTGTTCGTGGTCATGCTAGGTATCTTGATGGCCGCAAGACCATCGCCCATATTTTCGTATCAGTTGCCTGTGGCATCGAACGCCACCCTTGCAAGTAGCGCGCCCCCACCAAGGGACACCGAGCAAGGGCCGCCCCGCAGCGAGGGTGTCGTCCCCCTCCCCCGCGAAGCGGGTAGAGAGGGGGAAGGCGCGAAGCGACTCAGGGGGTGCTTCATTGTCAGTGAGTGCGGCTCACGACCATGTCGGCCAGTGCCGCCAGGGCCCGCGTGTCCGGCAGGCCGCTGCGCGCCAGCGCCGCGTGCGCCAGGGCGCACAGCTCGTCGGCATGGGCGCGGGCCTGGTCCAGGCCCAGCAGCGAGACATAGGTCGGCTTGTCGTTGGCCGCGTCCTTGCCGGCCGTCTTGCCCAGGGTGGCCGAGTCGGCCACCACGTCGAGGATGTCATCCACCACCTGGAAGGCCACGCCCAGCGCCTGCCCGTAGTCGGACAGCGCCTGCCAGGCCTGGGCATCCACGCCCTCCTTGCAGGCTGCGCCCATGAGCACGCTGGCATGCAGCAGGGCGCCGGTCTTGAGGCGGTGCATCTCGCGCAGTTGGGCCTCGCTCAGTTGCAGGCCCACGCTGGCCAGGTCGATGGCCTGGCCACCGGCCATGCCCTGCGCGCCTGCGGCACGGCCCAGCAGCCGGCACAGCCGTGCCTGCAGCGCATCGGGCATGCCGTCAGCCTCGTCGGGCGCGGGCACGAGCAGCTCGAAGGCCAGCGCCTGCAGCGCATCGCCGGCCAGCAGGGCCGAGGCCTCGCCGAACTGCACATGGACCGTGGGCTTGCCACGGCGCAGCACGTCGTTGTCCATGCAGGGCATGTCGTCGTGCACCAGCGAATAGGCATGGATCAGTTCCACGGCGCAGCCGGCACGCACGGCGGCCGACGGCAGGCCGGCCACGGCCTCGGCCGCAGCCCAGACCAGCAGCGGGCGCAGGCGCTTGCCGCCATCGAGCACGGCGTATCGCATGGCTTCGCCCAGGCCGGCCGGCGTATCCACGCCCACCCATTGGGACAGCGCGCTTTCGGTGCGCGCCAGGCGGTCGTTCATCCAGCAGGGAAAATCCAGCGCGCCAAGGCCCGGCGCCTGGGAAACATCGGAAGCGGAAGTCATCAGGGCACTCATGGCAATCTTCAATCCTGGCTCCAAGGGGCCAGGGTCCCCTCGTCAAGCACCTTGACCTGCTCCTGCACCGCGTCGAGCTGGCCACGGCAGTAGCCGAGCAGCTGCGCCGCGCGCTGGTAGCCGGCCAGCATCTGCTCCAGAGGCAGCTGGCCCGACTCGATCTGCGCGATGAGCTGCTCCAGCTCCTGCAGCGCGGATTCGTAACTGGTGGGCTCGGCGGGAGCCTTGGGGGCAGCCTTGGGCATGTGGCGTTGGCAGTGCGTTGTGGGGAACCGACGATTCTAGGCGTCCCTCCGCGACCGCGCCGCCAATAACCGGACAGCCCTTGACAGGCGCCATCGGCCGCTTGCAATACACGTACCGGGCATCCGGAAATAACCCCACGGGCTATAATCCCATTCCCCGCCAAACCGGCCCCTTGCCTAGGCATGCGGTCGGGCTCACCGACAAGACAGGACGCCTCGAGCGCCGCTTGTTTTCAAGTCGTGAAGCCTGTCTCCATGTTCAGGAACGGCCGGTTTTGCTTTTTCCAATCCCGTGCGCACGCGCACCCTCCCTGTGGGGAGTCTTTAGGTCAGGTCACCCATGTCTGATTTAAGTCTTCAACTGCAGCAGGCCGCAAGCCAACTACCAGTTTCCAGCTACTTCGACCCTGCGCTGTTCCAGCGTGAGTTGGAGACCATCTTTCAACGCGGCCCGCGCTACGTGGGCCATCAACTGGCCGTTCCCGAGATAGGCGACTACTACGCCCTGCCCCAGGAAAAGGAAGGCCGTGCGCTGGTGCGCAACGCCAGGGGGCAGGTGGAGCTGATCTCCAACGTCTGTCGCCACCGCCAGGCCGTGATGCTCAAGGGCAGGGGCAACCTGATGACCGAAGGCAAGGGCCATGCGGGGGGCAACATCGTCTGCCCGCTGCACCGCTGGACCTACAGCACCAGCGGCGAGCTGCTGGGCGCACCGCACTTCAGCCACGATCCCTGCCTGAACCTGAACAACTACCGGCTGCGCGAGTGGAACGGCCTGCTGTTCGAGGACAACGGCCGCGACATCGAGGCCGACCTCGCCGGCATGAAGCTGCGCGAGCAGCTGAGCTTCGAGGGCTTCGTGCTCGACCATGTCGAGATGCACGAGTGCAACTACAACTGGAAGACCTTCATCGAGGTCTACCTCGAGGACTACCACGTGGGCCCGTTCCATCCGGGCCTGGGCAACTTCGTGACCTGCGATGACCTGCAGTGGGAGTTTTCCAGGGAGTACTCGGTGCAGACCGTGGGCGTGGCGCCCGGCTTTGCCCGGCCCGGCTCGGACACCTACAGGAAGTGGCACGACGTGCTGCTGGCCTACCGCAACGGCGAGCTGCCCGAACGCGGAGCGATCTGGCTGACCTACTACCCGCACATCATGGTGGAGTGGTATCCGCACGTGCTCACGGTCTCGACCCTGCACCCGCTGGCCGTGGACCGGACACTGAACGTGGTCGAGTTCTACTACCCCGAAGAGATCGCCGCCTTCGAGCCCGAATTCGTGCAGGCGCAAAAGGCCGCCTACATGGAGACCTGCATCGAGGACGACGAGATCGGCGAGCGCATGGACGCCGGCCGCAGGGCGCTGTACGAGCGCGGCGACAACGAGGTCGGCCCCTACCAGAGCCCCATGGAAGACGGCATGCAGCACTTCCATGAGTGGTATCGCGGCGTGATGGGCGACGCAGTCCCCGCACGCTGATCGGCTCCGGCTCTTCCGACGGCCCGCATTCGTGCGGGCCGTCTGCATTGGGCCTCCTGCATCGGGCCGCCTTCATCGAGCGGCAGGCCCGCCGCACAGCTCTTCTGAATGCAAGCGCCCTGGTGTGCCCAATGGGCAGGGCTGGCGACTGCAATGCATCCCGAGGCAGACCCAATGTCTTGGCTTATGCAATACAGTGCCTTGCGCGTGCCCCTGCCGCGGCCCCGGGCCGTAGACAGCCAGGCGGCATGCGCCAAAAACAAAACCCAACCCTTTTCTCGTCCAGCGCCGCGGTCCTTGTGCGGCTCTATCCGGTCATTAATATGCAAGCCCTGTGGATGGTGGCGGCCGCATTCATCTTTGCGGTCATGAGTGTGTGTGTGAAGTTCGCCTCCCAGGATTTCAACGCGGCGGAGATCGTCTTCTACCGCGGGCTGGTCAGCATGGTGGCGCTGTGGTGGCTGGCGCGCCACCAGGGCATTTCGCTGGCCACGCGCTACCCGCGCGAGCATGCCTGGCGCAGCTTCGTGGGCGTGACTTCCATGGGCGCCTGGTTCTACTCCATCGGCCACCTGCCGCTGGCCACGGCGGCCACGTTCAACTCCATGAGCAGCATCTGGATGGCGGTGTTTCTGATCGGCCAGGGCCTGCTGCTGCGCCACCAGCTTCGCCGCCAGCCCGAATCGCATGCGCTGCGCGCACTGCCGCCGTTTCCCTGGAGCCTGGTCGCCACCGTGGCCCTGGGCTTCGTGGGCGTGATCCTGGTGCTGCGCCCCAGCGCGGCGCCGCAGGAATTCGTGGCCAGCGCGGGCGGCCTGATCGGCGGGGTGTTCGCCGCCATGGCCTATATGCAGGTGGCCACGCTGTCGCGCATGGGCGAGCCCGAGGCGCGCGTGGTCTTCTACTTCGCACTGGGCTCGGCCGTGGCCGGCGCCCTGGCCATGTGCTTCACGGGCGTGTCCGCCTGGCCGGGCTGGCGCGCGCTGTGGCTGCTGCCCGTGGGCGTGCTGGCTGCCGTGGCCCAGGTCTGCATGACGGCGGCCTACGCTTCGGCCGGCAACAGCCGCAATACCCTGGTGGTGGCCAATCTGCAGTACTCGGGCATCGTCTTTGCCGCCCTGCTGAGCTTGGCGCTGTTCGGCGAAAGCGTGCCGCTGATCGGCTGGGCCGGCATCGTGCTGATCGTGGCCAGCGGCGCACTGGCCACGGCCCTGCGTTCACGCGGCTGACGGCGACGGCCCGCCTGGGGCCGTCGCATAATGGATCGGACCTTTTGCCGCAGGCGCACCGCCGCCTGCGCTGGCTTTCGGAGTTCCGCATCCATGACATCCAACACCTCCTCCTACCAGACCCTGATCTCCGTCCAGGAACTGGCCGCGCTGCAGTCCGGCGGCCGTCCGCTGATGGTCTTTGACTGCAGCTTCGACCTGGCCCAACCCACGGCCGGCAAGGCGCAGTACCTGCAGGCGCATATTCCCGGCGCCGTCTTCGCCGACCTGGACCATGACCTCAGCGCAAAACACGGCGTGCCCGGCGCACATGGCAGCGTGGCGGCCAGCGAGCAGGCCGCCTCGGGCGGCCGCCACCCGCTGCCCAGCCGCGAGCTGTTTGCCATGTGGCTGTCGGAGATCGGTTTTTCCAACGACATGCAGGCCGTGGTCTATGACCGCAACGGCGCCAACTACTGCGGGCGCCTGTGGTGGATGCTGCAGTGGGCCGGACATGGCGATGTGGCCGTGCTCGACGGAGGTCTCCAGGCCTGGCAGGCCGCAGGCCAGCCTGTGGCATCGGGCGAGGAAAGCGCGCGCTTTCAGTCCAACTTCGAGCTGCACGAGCCGCTGCAGCAGCTGGTGACGGCACAGCAGGTGCTCGATGCACTGGGCAGCGCAGGCCAGACCGTGGTCGATGCACGCGCCCCGGCCCGCTACCGCGGGGAGGTCGAGCCGCTGGACCCTGTGGCCGGCCATATCCCGGGCGCACTGAACAGGCCCTTCACCGAAAACATTGCGGCCGACGGCCGCTTCAAGCCCGCCGCCCTGCTGCGCGCCGAGTTCGACCGGCTGCTGGCCGGCCGCGATCCGGCCAGCGTGGTCCACCAGTGCGGCAGCGGCGTGAGCGCCCTGCCCAACCTGCTGGCCATGCGCATTGCAGGACTGCCGCCGGCACGGCTTTTCGCGGGCAGCTGGAGCGAGTGGTGCAGTGACCCGAAGAGGCCGGTGGAGCGCGGCTAATTCGGCTTATGCCCGCCCCTGGGAGGCTGCACAATGACAGCACTGTGTCAAAAGGCCGACATGCAACAACACCACTGCAGCGGCCTGCTCCCAGCCCCCCGGACGGCAGAGGCCGAGCGAAATCGAGTCATCCAAACCTTGCTACAGGTGTAAGGTAAATCTTACAAACGCCGTCTCACAACCAGACATCCGGCGCAGACCTGCCCCGACTTCAACGGCCAGGGACCCTCCTCCACAATCCATCCCAACAGATCGCAACAGGTTGAACATCTTGTTTCTACCCCGGTGTTGCGGCTGCCGAGATGCAAAGGATGGTCCTATGAACAATGAACAGCTGCTTGCCGAAATCCGCGAAGCCAACCTCACTTACCTGATGCTGGCCCAGACCCTGATCCGCCAGGACAAGGCGGAAGCGGTGTTCCGCCTGGGACTGAACGAAGAATCCTGCGACCTGCTGGCCGCGCTGTCGGCAGCCCAGGTGCTGAAGCTGGCCTCGCGCAATACCCTGCTCGCCAGCTTCCGCGTGGACGACGAAATGGTCTGGAGCTTGCTGACCAACCACAGCAGCAACAAGATCGGCAACGGTGCGACCAATACGCTGCACGCCAACATCCTGATGGCCAGCCGCGTTTCCGAAGTCCTCTGATCCGCCCGAAGAACTCTGGAGCCCGCCATGTCCACCGCCGTCAAAAGTGTCCTGAACGAGTCCAAGCAGATCGAGCGTGCCGCCATGCTCATCGAGATGGGTGCACGCATGCAGGTGCTCGAATCCGAGACCACGCTGTCCTACGAGCGCCTGATCCGCCTGTACAAGGAGATCGCCGGCAAGTCGCCTTCCAAGGGCCAGCTGCCGTTCTCGACCGACTGGTTCCTGACCTGGCAGGAGAACATCCACAGTTCGCTGTTCCTGAATATCTACGAATACCTGTCCAAGGGCGCCGAGCTGGATGCCGTTGAACAACTGACCAAGGCCTACCGTCTCTATACCGAGCAGATCCAGGCCGCCGAGCTGGAGGCGCTGCTGTCCTTCACACGCGCATGGCGCCTGGTGAAGTTTGTCGATGCGCAGATGCTGACCCGCACCCAGTGCTCCGTGTGCAAGGGCCAGTTCGTGACCGAGCCCTACGAGAACGAGCGCCACTACCAGTGCGGCCTGTGCAATCCGCCCGCACGCGCCGGCAAGAGCAAGAGCGCCGGCTCCCTGATGCTGCATTGAGCCCCTGCATCGCCGCAGCGATGCACCAGCACGGATTCAGACCGTCTCGCCGCCTGCCCTGGCGGCGCAGTCGCTGGCGAACTGCGGCAACTGCTCTCCCGGCAGGGCCCGGCTGAAGTACCAGCCCTGCACCAGCAGCTCGCCCTCGAAGCCCAGGGCCTGCAGCTGCGCCTGGGTCTCCACGCCTTCGGCCACCACGTTCAACTGCAGCGCCTCGCAAAAGCGCAGCAGGCCGTCCAGCACCAGCGCGCCCTTGGCGTGACCGCTGGCCACGACGAAGCTGCGGTCGATCTTGATGGCATCCACGTCGAACTGGTGCAGGTAGCTCATGGACGAGAAGCCGGTGCCGAAGTCGTCTATGGCCACCTTGGCGCCCAGCGCGTGGATCTGGCCTATGGCCTTGCGGATCGCCTCCACATCGCCCACCAGCGCTTCCTCCGTGATCTCCACGCCCACCTGGCCCCTGGCCTGCGCCAGCAGCATCAGCAGGCGCGAGCAGTACTCGGGCGATGTCAGCGTGGCGCCCGTGACATTGATGCTGATCGGCAGGGAAAAACCGTGCTGGCGCCACAGCCGGCATTGGCGCACGGCAGCGCCCGCCACCCACAGATCGACCTCGCGCATCAGGCCGGCATCACCCAGCCAGCGCAGAAAGCCGCCGGGCTGCTGCAGCCTGCCCTGCGAATCGTGGGCGCGCAACAGGGCCTCGCAGCCCAGGCACAAGCCGCTGCGGTGCGAGACCTGGGGCTGGAATTCCAGGTGGAATTCGTACTCGCTGATGCGGCGGATATGGGACAGCATGGTCTCGCGCCGGGCCTGGGTCTCGTGCGCCAGCACCAGCGGATCGCGCGTGACCAGGCCTGCCTCCTCGGGCAGCCGGGAGAACGTGGTGTCCAGCGCGCGCAGCACGATGGCGCCATCGTCCTGGCCCAGCCGGTCGATGGAGCGCACATAAGGCGCATAGACCAGCGCCCCCAACACCGTCAGCGCCAGTTGCAGCACCACGGCGCCCATGTCGCCGCCCGTGCTCACGTAGGCATTGAAGACCACGGGTGCGGTCAGGGGCAGCACCATCGAGGCCGGAGCCACCCAGCCGGCCTGCACCACCGTGACGGCCACGACCAGGTTGATGGCGGGCACCGCCAGAAAAGGCACGAGCAGGCGCAGGTTCAGGATGACCGGCAGGCCGAACAGCAGGATCTCGTTGACGTTGAGCAGGGAGATGGGCAGCGCGGCCAGCGCCAACATGCGCAGGCCGCGCCCCTTGCAAAACAGCAGCACGGCCAGCGCCAGTGACAGCGTGGCCCCCGAGCCGCCGATGAAGACGAAGGACCCCATCAGGCCGCCGTTGAGCGCCCAGGGCGCCACCAGCCCCTTGGCCACGGCGGCGGCGTTGGCCAGCACGGCCTGGTCCAGCACCTGGAAGAAGGGTTGCATGGCGTAGTAGCCCTGCACGCCAAAGAACCAGAGCACGGAATTGAGCAGCGTCAGCGTCAGCCCGCTGCGATAGGGGCTCTCGGGGGTGGCGATGGCCAGCGGCAGTTCGGCCTGGGTGATATCGGGCAGCACCTGCTGCAGGCCCAGCAGCAGCACCACCAGCAGCAGCAGCGCGACGATGGAGCCGGGCACGACCAGGTTCATCACCTCGCGTACGTTCTCGCCCACAAAGCCCGTGCGCGCAATGCGCGTCCAGCGCATGGCGCTGAGCCTGGCCATCAGCGGCACGGTGATCAGGGGCGAGGCTATGGCGATGAACAGCACCAGCGTGGCGGCCGCGCGCGGATGCTCGCGCAGCAGGAAGATGGCCATCTGCACATGGGCAAAGCACAGAAAGGTCACCGGCAGGCGCGGCAGCCTGTGGCGTATGGAGAGCATGTAGCCGATGGAGGCGGCCACCAGCAGCGGCAGGATGCTGCCGATCTGCGCATGCAGGCCCGCAAGAAGCTGCACCACGGGCTCGGGCTGGCCGGACATCTGCGCCAGCGCCGACAGTATGAGAAACAGGGCCGAGACCAGCAGGCATGGGACCAGCCAGAGCAGGCCTTCGCGTATGGCCCGCATGGAGTTGGCACCGGCCAGCCTGGCCAGGCGCTGCGTCAGGAACAGTTGCATGTCCGGGAACCCCGGCCATGGCGTCTTGTTGCCCATAAGCTCCCACCCTTCACTTCCCGGCAGGAGTCATGCGCCCCTGTCCGAAGCACATCCTACACGGCGGCCGGCCGGCGCCCTGCGCATGGCGGCGCGAGGGGCCTCCCGGCCCGCTCGCGCCCTCGATCAGCCGGTATTGCGCACGCCGGCCGCAATGCCATTGATCGACAGGTGGATGCCGGTCTTGATGCGCTCATCGGTCTGGCCGCCGCGCCAGCGGCGCACCAGCTCCACCTGCAGATGGTGCAGCGGATCGATGTAGGGAAAGCGGTGGCGGATGGAGCGCGCCAGCGCCTCGTTGTGGGCCAGGCGCTGCTTGTCGCCCGTGATGCGCGCCAGCGCATCGACGGTGCTGTGCCACTCGGCCTCGATGGCGCTGAAGATGCGGCGGCGCAGGCGTGCGTCCGGCACCAGGTCGGCATAGCGCGAGGCCAGGTTCAGGTCGCTCTTGGCCAGCACCATGTCCATGTTGGACAGCAGGGTGCGGAAGAACGGCCACTGGCGGTACATCTTCTGCAGCAGGGCCAGCTGGGCCTTGCCATCCTTGCCCGGCTGCCCGATGAAGGCCTGCACCGCCGCGCCGAAGCCGTACCAGCCCGGCAGCGTGAGCCGACACTGGCCCCAGCTGAAGCCCCAGGGAATCGCGCGCAGGTCCTCGATCTTCTGCGAGGGCTTGCGCGAAGCCGGGCGCGATCCGATGTTCAGCTCGGCAATCTCGCGGATGGGCGTGCTGCTGAAGAAGTAGCTGGTGAAGCCGGGAGTCTCGTACACCAGGGCGCGGTAGGCACCCATGCTGGCCTCGGACAGAAACGCCGCCGCGTCCAGGAAGGCGCGCGTGGCCGGCTTGGTCGGCTGCAGCAGCGTGGCCTCCAGCGTGGCGGCCACCAGGGTCTCCAGGTTGCGCCGGCCGATCTCGGGGTTGGCGTACTTGGAGGCGATGACCTCGCCCTGCTCGGTCAGCCGGATCTGGCCGCGCACGGTGCCCGGGGGCTGCGCCAGGATGGCCTGGTAGCTGGGGCCGCCGCCACGGCCCACCGTGCCGCCGCGGCCATGGAACATGCGCAGGCTGATGCCATGGCTGTCGGCCAGATCGTCGAACAGCTCGACCAGCGAGATCTCGGCGCGGTACAGCTCCCAGTTGCTGGTGAAGATGCCGCCATCCTTGTTGCTGTCGCTGTAGCCCAGCATGATGTCCTGCTCGCCGCCGCTGCGCTGCACCATGGCCGCCACGCCGGGCAGCTGGAAGTAGCGCCGCATGATGGGCGCGGCGCTGCGCAGGTCGCCGATGGTCTCGAACAGCGGCACGACGATCACGTCGCAGACGGCGCCGTCGTCCAGCGTGCCGCGCAGCAGCCCCGCCTCCTTTTGCAGCAGCAGCACTTCCAGCAGGTCGCTGACCGACTCGGTGTGGCTGATGATGCAGTGGCGTATCGCCTCGGCGCCCAGGGTCGCGCGCAGGCGGCGCGCGGCCTCGAAGATGGCCAGTTCACCGCGCGCATGCTCGGAATAGTCGGCGCCCACCACGCGCAGCGGCCGCGCCTCTTCCAGCAGGCGCACCAGCAGGGCGCACTTGGCGTCTTCCTGCAGGCCCGAATAGTCGGGCTCCAGGCGCGCGGTGGCCAGCAGCTCGGCCACCACCTCCTCATGCTTGTCCGAACTTTGGCGCAGATCCACGGTGGCCAGGTGGAAGCCGAAAACCTGCACGGCGCGCATCAGCGGACGCAGGCGCTGGGGCGCCAGCACCTCGCCATGGTTGCGGCTGAGCGAGTCGTCGATGACGCGCAGGTCGGCCAGGAACTCCTCGGGCGAGGCATAGGCGTTCTGCGGCGCCACGGCATGGCGCGCGGCCTCGCCGCCGGTCAGCACCTTGAGCGTGGCGGCCAGGCGCGCGTAGATGCCGGTGAGCGCGCGGCGGTAGGGTTCGTCGGAGCGGTGCTCGTTGGTGTCGGGCGAGCGCTCTGCCAGCGCCTGCATCTCGGGCGTGACATCGGCCAGGCGCTGGGACAGCGACAGCTCGCCGCCCAGGTAGTGCACCTCGCGCAGATAGTGGCGCAGCGCCACGTCGGCCTGGCGCGACAGCGCCAGCTCCAGGCTCTGGGCCGTGACATTGGGGTTGCCGTCGCGGTCGCCGCCGATCCAGTGGCCCATGCGCAGGAAGCTGTGCACGGGCAGGGTGTTGCCCAGCTCCTGCTCCAGTTGCGCATACAGCTTGGGAATCTCGCGCAAGAAGGTGGCTTCGTAGTAGGACAGCGCGTTTTCGATCTCGTCGGCCACGGTGAGCTTGGAGTAGCGCAGCAGGCGTGTCTGCCACAGCTGGCTGACGCGGGCGCGCAGCTGGGCCTCGTTGCGTTCGAGTTCGCGCGGGGTGAGCGCGTCCTTGGCGCTGTTGTACAGCTGGGCGCGGGCCACGATGTCCTCGCGCGCGGCCAGCAGTTGGGAGATGTCGCGCTCGGCCACCAGGATGCTCTGGCGCTGCACTTCCGTGGGGTGGGCCGTGAGCACGGGCGCCACATAGCTCCTGGCCAGCGTCTGCGCCACGGTACCGGCCGAGATGCCGGCCCAGCGCAGCCGCGCCAGCGCCACTTCGATGCTGCCTTCCTGCGTGTTGCCCGCGCGCTCGTGCACGGCGCGGCGGCGGATGTGGTGGCGGTCCTCGGCCAGGTTGGCCAGATGGCTGAAATAGGTGAAGGCGCGGATCACGCTCACCGTCTGGTCCGTGGTCAGGCCCTTGAGCAGGCGCTTGAGCGCGCGGTCGGCGGTCTCGTCGGCATCGCGGCGGAAGGTCACCGACAGCTGGCGCACCTGCTCGATCAGCTCGAAGGCCGCCACGCCTTCCTGCTCGCGGATCACATCGCCCAGAATGCGCCCCAGCAGGCGTATGTCCTCGATCAGCGGCAGGTCCTTGTCCGTCTTGCGGACAGGCTTGTCATCACGCCTGTCATCTCGCGCATTGCTCTTGCGGGGGGCGGTGGCCATCAACGAATCTCCTGGAATCGGTCAGCGTATCGGTTTGCTTGGGCTTCGGTCCTGGTGCCGGGTTTACTGCGGCGCAGCATGCTAGCATCCCGCGCTCCCCCCGAGGCTCCTGATGAATACCAAACCACTGATCCCCCACTCCATCGTGATCGCCACGCGCGAGAGCCAGCTGGCACTGTGGCAGGCCGAGCATGTCCAGGCACTGCTGCGCGCCCGGGGGCATGAAGTGGAACTGCTGGGCATGACCACCAAGGGCGACCAGATCCTGGACCGCACGCTGTCCAAGGTGGGCGGCAAGGGCCTGTTCGTCAAGGAGCTGGAAGTGGCGCTGGAAGAAGGCCGCGCCCACATCGCCGTGCACTCGCTCAAGGACGTACCCATGGAGCTGCCCGAAGGCTTTGTGCTGGCCTGCGTGATGGAACGCGAAGACCCGCGCGACGCTTTTGTCTCCAATCGCTACGCCGCGCTGGCCGAGCTGCCGCAGGGCGCCGTCGTCGGCACATCGAGCCTGCGCCGCCAGGCACTGCTGCAGGCCCTGCGCCCCGACCTGAAGATAGAGCCGCTGCGCGGCAACGTGAACACCCGCCTGCGCAAGCTGGACGAAGGCCACTACGACGCCATCGTGCTGGCCGCCGCAGGCCTGATGCGCCTGGGCCTGGCCGACCGCATCCGCGCCAGGTTCGAGCCCGCCGGCATGCTGCCGGCCGCAGGCCAGGGAGCGCTGGGCATCGAGGTGCGCGCCGACCGCCAGGACCTGATCGACGCCCTGGCCCCGCTGGCCCACCAGACCACCTGGCTGACCGTGACCGCCGAGCGCGCCGTCAGCCGCTGCATGGGCGGCAGTTGCTCCATGCCGCTGGCGGCGCACGGCACCTTCGACGGCCAGCAACTGCGCCTGGACGCAGCCTGGGGAGACCCGGAAGGCCGGCTGCCGCTGGTGCAGGTGCGCGCCGATGCCACCGTCACCGACTTCGCCAGTGCCGACGCACTGGGCCAGCACGTGGCTGCGCTGCTGCAGGCGGCGGGCGCCCAACCGGCCCCCAAGCTCTAGACGGCACGCCCACATGCCACCGCGCGTACTCGTCACCCGCCCGGCCCATGACGCGGCCGCGTGGGTGGATGCGCTGCAGGCCCGGGGCCTTCCGGCCCAGGCGCTGGCACTGATGGCCATAGGCCCCTGCCGGGATGCCGCCACGCAACAGGCCCTGCTCGCTGCCCGCAGGTCGCTGCGCGAAGGCCCCGGCTACCGCGCCGTGATGTTCGTCAGCGGCAACGCCGTCCAGCATTTCTTCGGCGCCGAACCGGCGCGGCTTCCTGCCGGCACGCGCGCCTGGACGCCCGGCCCCGGTACGGCCCGGGCGCTGCTGGCCCTGGGCATTGCGCCAGCACAGATCGACGGCCCGCCACCGGACGCCGCCCAGTTCGAATCCGAAACGCTATGGCAGCGCGTGCATGACCAGATCCATGCGGGCGACCGCGTGCTCATCGTGCGCGGCGACAGCCAGGCAGGGGCGCCCAGGACCGTGCCGGCCACGGCAGGCGCCGGCCGCGACTGGCTGGCCGCCCGCCTGCGCGAGGCAGGTGCCCAGGTCGAAATGCTGGCCGTGTACCAGCGCGAACTGCCTGCCTGGGATGCAGCCCAGACGGCACTGGCACGCCTGGCGGCCGAAGATGGCTCGCTCTGGCTGCTCAGCAGCGCCGAATCCGTTGCCAACCTGCAACAGCTCCTGCCGGCCCAATCGTGGCAAAAAGCGCGAGCGCTCGCTACGCACGAGCGAATCGCTGCCCAGGCAAGACACATGGGATTCGGAGATGTCAAGCAATGCCGGCCCGCTCTGGAGGACGTGGTTGCGTCGATAGAATCGTCGCCATGAGTTCCGACGCAGCGCAAGACCGCCCCACCCCGCAGGACCTAACGCCCGCATCCTCCGCAGCAGCCTTCGCAGCCGGCTCCGCCCAAAGCAGCCCCGCTGCAGACCTGCGCGGCGGCTCCTCGGCCCTGGTCTACGGCGTGGGCGCCGTGGCCGTCGCCGCGCTCATTGCCTGCGGCATGCTGTGGCAGCGCCTGGGCAATATCCAGGAACAGCTGGCGCGCCAGTCCGCGCAGTCCGGCTCCCAGTCGGTCGAGGCCCGCACCCTGGCGCGCGATGCCCAGGACCTGGCCCGCGATAGCGCGGCGCGCACCTCGGTCATGGAGGCGCGCATTGCCGAGCTGTCTCTGCAGCGCACGCAGCTCGACGAACTCCTGCAAAGCATGTCGCGCTCGCGCGACGAAAACCTGGTGGTGGACATCGAATCCTCCATCCGCCTGGCACAGCAGCAGGCCGAGCTGTCCGGCAGCCTGCAGCCGCTGGTGGCCACGCTCAAGAACGCCCGCCAGCGCATTGAACGCGCCGCCCAGCCCCGGCTGGCCCCGGTCATGCGCGCGCTGGACCGCGACCTGGAACGGCTGGCCCGAATGAGCGTGACCGACACCGCCGGCCTGCTCACGCGCATCGAGGACCTGGTGCGCCTGGTCGACGAAATGCCCCTGCTCAACGCCGTGGCCCAGCCACGCGCCAGCCGCCATCGCGGCGTGGCCGGCCAGGCGGCCCGCCAGCCCGAGCCCGCCCCCATCGAGGGCAGCCCCACCGAATGGCGCTGGTGGCAATCCTGGGGCGAGCGCGGCTGGACGGCCGTGCGCGAAGAAGCCCAGGACCTGCTGCGCGTCAGCCGCATAGACCACCCGGACGCCATCCTGCTGGCGCCGGAACAGGCCTATTTCCTGCGCGAGAACCTCAAGCTCAAGCTGCTGAACTCGCGCCTGGCCCTGCTGTCGCGCCAGTGGGATGCGGCGCGGGCCGACCTGGCCGCTTCCGGGATGGCCGTGAACAAGTACTTTGATCCTGCCGCGCGGCGCACCCAGATCGTGCAGGCCCAGCTGCAACAGATCCAGGCCAATCTGCGCACCACCGAACAGCCGGCGTTGCAGGAAACCCTGGCGGCGCTGGCAACAGCCGCCGCAGGCCGCTGAGCAGCCGGGAGACAGACGAATGCGCGCTGCACTGTGGTTGATCGGTTTGTTCGGCATGGCCGTTGCGGCCGCCTTGTTCGCGGGCTCCAACCAGGGCACGGTGACCCTGTTCTGGGCGCCCTACCGCCTGGACCTGTCACTGAACCTGGCCATTGCCATCATCGTGCTGGCCTTCGTGCTGCTGTATGCCGCGCTGCGCGCGCTGGCCGCGCTGCTGCAGATGCCGCACCAGGCGCGGCGCTGGCGCAGCCAGCAGAAAGAGCGCGCCATGCACCACAGCCTGCTGGAAGCCCTGTCGCACCAGCAGGCCGGCCGCTTCCTGCGCGCACGCAAGTCCGCGCTGGCGGCCCTGGCCATGGAAGAGTCCCTGGCCGAGACCCATGCCGCCGTGCCGCACGGCATGCGGCTGCGCGCCGCCGCCCACATGGTGGCCGCCGATGCCTCCCATGCCCTGCAGGACCGCCAGCAGCGCGACCACCATTGGCGTGAGGTCCTGGCCAACGCACCGGCCCAGGGCAACGCCCAGGAGCAGGAAATGCGCGAAGGCGCACAGATGCGCGCCGCGCGCTGGGCCCTGGACGACCGCGACGCATCCGACGCACTGCGCCGCCTGGCCGAACTGCCCCAGGGCGCGGCACGCCGCACGATCGCGCTGCGCATCCGCCTGAAGGCCTCGCGCCTGGCAGGCCAGACATCGACGGCGCTGGACACGGCGCGCCTGCTGGCCAAGCACCGCGCCTTCTCGCCCGCGGCCGCCGCCAGCGTGGTGCGCGGCCTGGTACTGGAGAGCATCAACGAGGCACGCGACACCACGCAGCTGCAGCACTTCTGGCTGTCGCTGGACACGGAAGAGCGCGCCATGCCCGAGATTGCGCTGCCGGCCGCATCGCGCCTCATGGCCCTGGGCGGCGAGGCCGCGCAGGCCCGTGCCTGGCTGCTGCCCGTGTGGGAGCGCCTGCTGTCCCACGCAGGCCCGCGCAGCGAATCCCACCTGCCGCGTCTGGTCCAGGTGCTGGAGCCCTGCCTGGACGGCCTGGACGGCGCCTGGCTGGCTCGCATCGAGGCGGCCAGCAATGCCCATCCACGCGAAGCCCGCCTGCAATACCTGGCCGGCATGGCATGCGTGCAGCGCCAGCTCTGGGGCAAGGCCCAGCAGCTGTTGCTGCGCGCAGCCCCCCACCTGCAGGAAAGCGCACTGCGCACCCGCGCCTGGCAGCGCCTGGCCCTGATGGCCGAGCACCGCGGCGATGCCGATGCAGCGGCTGCCGCCTGGAAGCAGGCAGCGCAGGCCGTGGTCGTGCTGCCCGCCGATCCGACCCGGCCCTGAGCCCTCCGCGCGGCACGGCGAGCCTTCATCTTTTTTGAATCGAGCCGTCAATACCGCTGAACTCTTTTGGATTTGCCGCTTCCTACACTGCACGTTGTCCGCAGTGCACGAAGTCCACGCAGAGCGCACCGCACCCTTTCTTGCCATCCAGGGCCCCTTTGCAGGGGCCCTGAACGGTTCCAAAGCCTGCCGCCATCCATGACAGAGTCCTCAGCCCGCGCCAACGCGCCAGCAAAATCCTCCTCCAAAGCCACGCGCTACAACGGCGTGGCCATGGCTGCCCACTGGCTGCTGGCCCTGGGCCTGATCGCCGCCCTGGCCCTGGGCTGGTACATGACAGGCCTGCCGTTCTCGCCCTCGCGCCTGAAGCTCTACAACTGGCACAAGTGGCTGGGCGTCACGCTGTTGACGCTGAGCCTGCTGCGCCTGGTCTGGCGCATCACCCATCGCCCGCCCGAACTGCCCGCCGCCGTGGCCCGCGCCATGCCCCAATGGCAGCACTGGGCCCACAACGGCACCCACCACGCCATGTACCTGCTGTTCTTTGCCGTGCCCCTGCTGGGCTGGGCCTACAGCTCGGCGGCCGGCTTTCCCATCGTCTTCCTCGGCGTGCTGCCCCTGCCCGACTTCGTGAGCGCAAGCCCCGAGCTGGCCGAAACCCTCAAGCCCCTGCACGGCTGGGCGGCCTGGGCCCTGGTCGCGCTGATCGCCATGCATGTGGGCGCCGCCCTCAAGCACCAGTTCATCGACCGCGACGGCCTCATCTCCCGCATGCTGCCTGGCCGCGCCTGAGTTTTCTCCCCCAGCCAGGGCCTGCGCACCGCGCTGCGCGCGCCCCAGCCATCCCCGATCGAATGTTTCCCGACCTCCAAAGGAGTCCTGCCATGCGCTTTTCCGCCACGCTGACCACCATTGCCCTGGCCGCTGCGGCCCTGACCTCCCAGGCGGCCCTGGCCGAGCAAAAGCTCGTTCCCGCCCAGAGCGCCGTGAACTTCACGGCCAAGCAGATGGGCGTGCCCCTGCAGGGCCACTTCAAGAAATTCGACGCCCAGGTCCAGTTCGACACGGCCAAGCCCGACACCAGCAAGATCCGCTTCACCGTGGACACCGGCAGCGCCACCATGGGCGCCAAGGAAACCGATGCCGAGCTGCCCAAGGCCGATTGGTTCAATGTCGCCAAATTCCCCCAGGCCGTCTTCGACTCCACGGCCGTCAAGGCGCTGGGCGGCGGCAAGTACCAGGTGGACGGCAAGCTCAGCATCAAGGGCCAGGTCCAGAACGTGAGCATTCCCGTGCAACTGGCACAGTCCGGCACCACGACCACGGCCACCGGCACGCTGCCGCTCAAGCGCCTGCAGTTCAAGATCGGCGAAGGCGAATGGGGCGATACCTCCATGGTGGCCGACGAGGTCCAGGTGCAATTCAAGCTGGCCCTGACCGGCGTGGGCAAGCTGTAAGCGGCACTCTTGCCCAGCATTGGCCGTTTTCTTTTCCGTTTCGTGCAACCCCAACTTAGGAGTTCTTTCATGCGCACTTCCGTGTTTGCCCTGGCCATTGCCGGCCTGTTCGCCACCGCTGCCCAGGCGGCTCCCGCAACCTACGCCATCGACCAGACGCACACCTTCGCCACGTTCGAGATCGACCACAACGGTGCCTCGACCAACCGCGTGCGCTTCGACAAGAAGAGCGGCACCGTGGAATTCGACCGTGACGCCAAGGCCGGCAAGGTCGAAGTCGTGCTGGAAATGGACTCGCTGAGCTCGGGCACCGCCGCCTTCGACAAGCACCTCAAGAGCGCCGACATCTTCAACGTGGCCAAGTTCCCCCAGGCAAAGTTCGTCTCCGACAAGTTCGTCTTCGACGGCGACAAGCTCAAGGAAGTCACCGGCCAGCTGACCATCCTGGACAAGACCCAGCCCGTGACCATCAAGGCCAACAAGTTCACCTGCTACCCCAACGCCATGCTGCAAAAGCGCGAGACCTGCGGCGGCGACTTCGAGGCCGTGATCGACCGCACCGCCTTCGGCGTGAACTACGGCGTGGACTACGGCTTCCCCAAGCAAGTGCGCCTGGTGATGTCCATCGAAGCGGTCAAGCAGCAGTAAAACGGTATTCGCCGCAGTGCCTTTCGGGGCGATGCGACCCAAAGCCCGTGATCCGGAAGCCGGTCACGGGCTTTTTTGCGTTGCGGGCCGGGCCTGCCACCTCCTGACCACTCCCGCCAGCCTGAGCACCCCTTGCTCGATGGCCTGCGGCTGCAGGCTCGCATAGCCCAGGACCAGCCCGGCGCAGGACTGGCGGCGATGGGCATCACCGGCCGCATAGAGCGGCGAGATGGGGCGCACGCCCACGCCGCGCTCTCGCGCCAGACGCACCAGGGCAATCTCATCGCGCTGGTGCACGGCAGGCACCCAGGCCACCACATGCAGGCCCGAGGCCGAACCTTCGACCTGCACCGCGCCCGGCAGGTGCCGCTCCAGCGCCTGCAGCAATGCCGCCCGCCGGCCTTCGTTGCGGCGGCGGGCGGCGCGCACATGGCGCTCGTAGCTGCCGTCCTCGATCAGCGCGGCCAGCACCAGCTGGTCCAGGCGCGGCGCATGCCGGTCGGCCAGCCGCCGGGCTTCCCGGAAAATGGGCACCAGGGACGGCGGCAGCACCAGGTAGCCCATGCGCATCTGCGGGGACAAGGCCTTGGAGAAAGTGCCGACATGGATGACGCAACCCACCTCGTCAATGGACTGCAGGGCGTCGATGGGGCGCAGCCCGTAGCGGAACTCGCCGTCGTAGTCGTCTTCCAGAATCCAGGCACCCGTGGCGCGCGCCCAGGCCAGCAGCTGCTGCCTGCGGCCTATGGGCAGCACGCCGCCCAGCGGAAACTGGTGCGATGGCGTGACATAGGCCAGACGCGCCTGGCGCCCGACCAGCGCCGAGGTATCCAGGCCCTGTTCATCGACAGCCATTTCCTGCAGGCATGCGCCCTGGGCCTCGAACACGCGGCGCGCCATCAGGTAGCAGGGCTCTTCCATCAGCACGGTCTCGCCCGGATCGACCAGCACGCGCGCGCACAGGTCGATGGCCTGCTGCGAGCCCTGCACCACCACGATCTGATCGGCCGAACAGACAAGCCCCCGCGCCCTTCGCAGATAGCCTTGCAGCGCCATGCGCAGCGCCGGCTCGCCTTCGGGCGCGTCGTAGGACAGGGAAGACTGGCGCTGCACGATGGCGCGGTTGTAGGCACGCCGCCAGGCCAGCGTGGGAAAGTCATCAAAGGCCAGGGCGCCGTAGAGAAAGTCGATCACGGCAGGCTCTTCATCCCCGGCGCGAGCGGGCTGGGCCTGCGCCAGCGCATCCACGCGCCGTCCATAGGAAGACAGGCGGGATCGGCAATCCTGCGCCGCAGCCGCAATGCGGGGCGCGCGGCTGCGCTGCTCCGCGCCAGCTGCCACGCGCGCCCGGGCGCCCTGTGCAGTCTCCAGATAGCCCTCGGCCGCAAGCTGCTCGTAGGCCGCCGTGATGGTGGTGCGCGACACACCCAGGTCCAGCGCCAGCGCGCGGGTGGAAGGCAGGCGTGCGCCCACGGCCAGGCTGCCGTCGGCCATCTGGGATTTCAGCCATTCGTGGATGCGGCGGGCGCTGGGCGCAGCCCCGGTATCCGCGGCGAAATGGGACTTCAACTGGTCTTCCAAAAAATCACGAAACTGGATTTTTCATTGTGCCAGGGATGGTGGATAGTCCTGTTTCCCCCGATGCCGATCCACCGTTGCACCAAGCTCCATGTACACGCCCGCCCATTTCTCCCTCACCGATTCCGACAGCCTGCACGGCCTGATCCGCAGCTACCCCCTGGGCACGCTCGTCACCCAGGCCAACGGCGTGCTGGACGCCAACCACCTGCCGTTCCTGCTGGATGCGGCCCCAGGGGAGATGGGCACGCTGAGCGCCCATGTGGCCCGCGCCAATCCCATCTGGCAGCAGTGCCGCGACGGCGCCGAGGTGCTGGTCATCTTCCGTGGTGCCGAAGGCTATATCTCGCCCAGCTGGTATCCAAGCAAGCACGAGACGCACCGCCTGGTGCCCACCTGGAACTACGAGGCCGTGCATGTGCACGGGCAAATCAGCATCCATGACGACGAGAGATTCGTGCGCGGCCTGGTCGGCCGGCTCACCCGGGTCCATGAGGCATCGCAGGCCCAGCCCTGGAAGATGTCCGACTCGCCGCGGGAATTCATCGACGGCATGCTGCAGGCCATCGTCGGCCTGCAGATCCGCATCACCCGCCTGGAGGGCAAGGCCAAGCTCAGCCAGAACCGGCAGGCCCGCGACCTGGAAGGCGCCATCGGCGCGCTGCGCGAGCGCGGACAGGAGCCGCTGGCCCGCACCATGGATGCGGCGCCGCGCATCTAGCGCCAGCCACCCTCATACAGATTGCCAACCACCGATGTACACATCCACCTTCACCTTCGCGCCGGGCGAATACGACGCGCAGTTCCATGCCCTTGACGGCCGGATCGCCGAGATCGCCCGCGCCATCCCCGGCTACCTGGGCGAAGAGGCCTGGGAGAACCCCGCCACAGGCTTGGTCTCCAACGTCTACTACTGGCAGACCTGGGAGGCGCTGCAAGAGCTGATGCGCCACCCTGCGCATATCGAAGCCAAGCGGCAGCAGGCGCGCTGGCTCAAGGGCTACCAGGTGGTGATCGCCCAGGTGGTGGGCAGCTACGGCGATGGCGGGATAGCGCACCCGCTGGCCACCGCTGCGCAAGGCACTGCGCACCCGGCTCGCTGACCGGACCCGCTTTTGGCCCGATGATGGCGGCCATGCGATGGCGTTTTGATCCTGTTTCCCTGGCGTGGGCGGTGGCCCTGTTTGTTCTGCTCGTGCTGCTGGCCACCGTCGGCGCGCGCTGGGGCTGGGTGCGCAGCTTCTTCGGCGACGTGTTGGCCGTGGCCTGGGTCTATGCCGTGTTCAAGACCGTGATCGCCGCGCGCGTGCTGACGCTGGCATCGGCCGCACTGTGCGTGGGCCTGCTGGTGGAGCTGGGCCAGTTCCTGGCATCGACCTTCCAGTTGCACATTCCCAACCGAGCGCTGCGCATCGTGCTGGGCAGCACGGCCGACTGGTGGGATGTGCTGGCCTATGTGATGGGTTTTGCAGCCGTGCTGGTGGTGGAGGCTGCGTTCCGTGGCCGCAGGAGCCCTCTCTTCACGGCATAAACCCGCAGCGGTCCGCTACGGCTCTGGAACAAGCTCCTCGACAACGGATTCGCAGTGGATTTTCAGCCGCCCGTAGTGGGACAGCTGCAAGAACAGATGCTGCGCCATTGCTGACGAAGGCCTCTTCGTATCCCGCTGCAGCACTTCGCAGCGGTCCAGGCAGTCATCCATCTCTGCGGCTGCGTCGCGCTGGACGTCGGCAAAGTACGCCTGCACGGCAGGAAAGTTGACGATCCGTTCAAGGCGGATGGCTACCCTGGCCTGCGGCCTGTCGAACACGGCATAGAGAAAGAAACGCAGTTCCACGCTCCGGGCCGCCACATCCAGGCGCACCTGCTCCAGCAATCCATCGTGGTACGGGTACTGCAATCGATGGCTCCGCGCCCGATCAGGCCCGTACAGCGCAGCCACCGGCCTTGAGCACCCGCTTCGTAGAGGCCGGATACCGCTCCAGCTTGTCCGCCGGCCGGCGCGGCCTGGCCACCAGCTCGCCACCGCAGTTGGGGCAGGCGCCGTGCAGCACATGATCCGCACAGCCGGCACAGAACGTGCACTCGAAGGTGCAGATGCGGGCCTCGGCGGACTCTGGCGGCAGGTCCTTGTCGCAGCATTCGCAGTTGGGTCGAAGCTCAAGCATCGGTGCACTCCGGGTGTGGTCCATGAAGACTGGCATCCTAGTGGATGTGCTCTGCCGGGGAGCGGTCCTCGCGCTCCATCTGCAGCGTCGTATGGTGCAGGTCGAAGCCGGCCTGCAGCCTGTCTTCGATATCGCGACGCACCTGCTCGCCGTCCGCGCCGGGCAGCAGCACCACATGGCCGGTCAGCATGGGCTTGCTCTGCGTGACCGCCCACAGGTGGACATCGTGGATCGCTGCCACGCCCGCCGTGCCCGCAATCGTCTCGCGCACTGCCTGCAGGTTCATCCCGGAGGGCACGCCTTCCAGCAGGATATTGATGCACTCGCGCAGCAGGGTCCAGGTCCGCGGGAACACCATGAAGCCGATGCCCACGGCCACCGCCGAGTCGATCCACCGCCAGCCCGTCAGCCAGATCAGCGCGGCACCGGCGAGCACGCCGATCGAGCCCAGCATGTCAGCCCATACCTCCAGGTACGCGCCCTTCACGTTCAGGCTCTCGTCCTTGCCGCCCGACAGCAGGCGCATGGAGATCAGATTGATCACCAGGCCCGCGGCCGCCACCGCCATCATGCCCAGGGACTGGATTTCCGCGGGTGCCGACAGGCGGCGGTAGGCCTCATACAGGATGTAGAAGGCCACGCCCAGCAGCACCAGTGCGTTGACGGCGGCGGCCAGGATCTCGAAGCGCGCATAGCCGTAGGTGCGCAGCAGGTCGGCTGCCTTGCGGCCGGCGCGTATGGCCACCAGGGCCAGCAGCAGCGCCATCGCGTCGGTCAGCATGTGCATGGCGTCGGAGATCAGGGCCAGGCTGCCCGTGACCATGCCGCCGATGATCTCCACCACCATGAAGGTGCCGGTCAATCCGAAGGCAAACCAGAGACGGGATTCCGGCAGGGCGCGCACGTCGCCGTGCTGATGGCTGTCGCTCATGAGGTTCCTTGACTTGAAAACGGTTGTGAACAGAGGGCCGCCGCATCCATGGCGACCATGGCAAGCGGGGGGATCGGACCTTGATGAGAAAGCGTGAAGTGACTTGAAGGTCAAGTGCTGGCGGCAACTCGGCACCGCAGGTGGCCCGGACACCGCAGCGCGCATATCCCTGCATCCATCGCAACATTTCATTTAGGTAAATTGATTACGAATAGTAGAATCAAGACATCCACCAAGGAGACATTCGATGAACACAAGCGCCCGTCCCGACCTGTCCACGCTGCCACCGCCCGCCGCCGTGCAGCAGCTGCACCACTACGCCTACAAGGCCCGCGATGCCGAGGAGACCCGCCACTTCTACGAGGACATCCTGGGCCTGCCGCTCTACCACATCATCCAGAGCGACTACGTGCCCAGCACGGGCGAGTACTGCCCCTACACGCACTTCTTCTTCCGCCTGAAGGATGGTTCGTTCATCGCCTTCTTCGACATCGGCGACGACGAAAAGGCCCTGCCCTCGCCCAACACGCCGCTGTGGATCAACCACATCGCCTTCCGCGTGGACACCGTCGAGGAACTGGAGAACACCAAGGCCCGCCTGGTGGCGCATGGCATCGAGGTGCTGGGCGTGACCGACCACCACATCTTCAAGAGCATCTATTTCTTCGATCCCAACGGCATCCGCCTGGAGCTGTCGGCCCAGCTGGCCGACGAAGTGCAGATGGCGCGCGAAAGCACCACCGCCCACGCCCGCCTGAACGAGTGGACGGCACGCAAGGAGCAATGGCGCAAGGAACGCGCCGAAGGCAAGGCCGCCCAGCCGCTCAAGCCCCAGAGCAACGACCGGCCCGAGTTCGTCCCCGACGCAGCGGCCTGAATAAGACCCGGCGAACAGGCAGGCGGACGGGGTCGGTAGAATCCCCGTCAAACCGTCATCCATTTCGCATATGCAGACGGCATCCCTTCAACGGATGCCGTTTTCATTTGCCAAACGCCATTCGCACAATTCCCCGCAAGCAAGCCATGAGCGACACCATTGCCCAGCCAGGCCTCGACAGCCTGTCCAAATCGTTTGAACCCGCAGCCATCGAGGCCCAATGGGGCCCCGAATGGGAAAAGCGCGGCTACGGCGCAGCCGGCGTGCGCGGCACGGGCCAGGCAGATGCATCCCAGCCCTCGTTCTCCGTCCAGCTGCCACCGCCCAATGTGACGGGCACGCTGCACATGGGCCATGCGTTCAACCAGACCATCATGGACAGCCTCACGCGCTACCACCGCATGAAGGGCCACAACACGGTCTGGGTGCCCGGCACCGACCACGCGGGCATCGCCACGCAGATCGTGGTGGAGCGCCAGCTGCAGGAGCAGGGCATTGCCAGCCGCCACGACATGGGCGCGACGCCTCCCGAGGCGCGCAAGAACTTCGTGAGCAAGGTCTGGGAATGGAAGAACCAGAGCGGCAACACCATTACCGGCCAGATGCGCCGCATGGGCGACAGCGTGGACTGGAGCCGCGAGTACTTCACCATGGACGACAAGCTGTCGTCCATCGTCAACGAGACCTTCGTGCGCCTGTACCAGCAGGGCCTGATCTACCGTGGCAAGCGCCTGGTGAACTGGGACCCCAAGCTGATGTCCGCCGTCTCCGACCTCGAGGTCGAGAACGAGGAAAAGGACGGCTCGCTGTGGCACATCGCCTATCCGCTGGCCGACGGCTCGGGCCAGCTCGTGGTGGCCACCACGCGCCCGGAAACCATGCTGGGCGACGCAGCCCTGATGGTGCACCCCGAGGACGAGCGCTACCAGGCGCTGATCGGCAAGACCGTGATCCTGCCCCTGGTGGGCCGCGAGATCCCCATCATTGCCGACGACTACGTGGACCGCGAGTTCGGCACGGGCGTGGTCAAGGTCACGCCTGCGCATGACAACAACGACTACGCCGTGGGCCAGCGCCACGGCCTGCCGATGATCTGCGTGCTGACGCTCACGGCCACCATCAACGACGAGGCGCCCGAGAAGTACCGCGGCATGGACCGCTTCGTGGCGCGCAAGGCCATCGTGGCCGACCTGGACGCGGCCGGCCTGCTGGTCGAGACCAAGAAGCACAAGCTCATGGTGCCCATCTGCACGCGCACGGGCCAGGTGATCGAGCCCATGCTGACCGACCAGTGGTTCGTGGCCATGAACAAGGTCGGCGAAGGCGATGCCACGGGCAAGTCCATCGCGCAGAAGGCCATCGATGCCGTCTCCAGCGGCCAGGTGCAGTTCGTGCCCGAGAACTGGGTCAACACCTACAACCAGTGGATGAACAACATCCAGGACTGGTGCATCTCGCGCCAGCTGTGGTGGGGCCACCAGATTCCCGCCTGGTACGACGAGGACGGCAAGGTCTACGTGGCCCGCACCGAGGAAGAAGCCCAGGCCCAGGCCCCCGGCAAGACGCTCACGCGCGACGAGGACGTGCTGGACACCTGGTACTCCTCGGCCCTGGTGCCGTTCTCCACCATGGGCTGGCCGAACCAGACCGAGGCGGCCGACGATGACTACAACCTCTACCTGCCCAGCTCGGTGCTGGTCACGGGCTACGACATCATCTTCTTCTGGGTCGCCCGGATGATCATGATGACCACGCACTTCACGGGCCGCGTGCCCTTCCGCCATGTCTACATGCATGGCCTGGTGCGTGACGCCCAGGGCAAGAAGATGAGCAAGTCCGAGGGCAACGTGCTCGACCCCGTGGACCTGATCGACGGCATCGACCTGGACACCCTGCTGGACAAGCGCACCCAGGGCCTGCGCCGCCCCGAGACCGCCCCCCAGGTGCGCAAGAACACGCAAAAGGAATTCCCCGAGGGCATTCCCGCCTACGGCGCCGATGCGCTGCGCTTCACCTTCGCGGCCCTGGCCTCGCTGGGCCGCTCCATCAACTTCGACAGCAAGCGCTGCGAGGGCTACCGCAACTTCTGCAACAAGCTGTGGAACGCCAGCCGCTTCGTGCTGATGAACTGCGAAGGCCATGACTGCGGCCTGCTGCCCCACACCAAGGAGCAATGCCAGGCCGGCGGCGAGTTCGCGAGCTACATGCAGTTCAGCCAGCCCGACCGCTGGATCACCTCGCAGCTGCAGAAGGTCGAGGCCGAAGTGGCCAAGGGCTTTGCCGAATTCCGCCTGGACAACGTGGCCAACGCGCTGTACGACTTCGTCTGGAACGAGTTCTGCGACTGGTACCTGGAAATCGCCAAGGTGCAGATCCAGACCGGCAGCGAGGCCCAGCAGCGCGCCACGCGCCGCACGCTGATCCGCACGCTGGAGGCCATCCTGCGCCTGGCCCACCCCATCATCCCGTTCGTGACCGAAGCCCTGTGGCAGAAGGTCGCCCCGGTCGCCGGCCTGCCCGGCGAGTCCGTGGCCGTAGCCCGCTACCCCGAGGCCCAGCCCGAGAAGATCGACGAAGCCGCCATCGCCTACGTGGGCCGCATCAAGCAGATGATCGACGCCTGCCGCACGCTGCGCGGCGAGATGGGCGTGTCGCCCGCACAGCGCCTGCCGCTGCTGGCCGTGGCCAGCTCGGCCGACGAGGCGCAGTTCCTGCGCACCAACGCCGCCGTGCTTCAGAACCTGGCCAAGCTCAGCGAAGTCAAGGTGTTCGACGACGAAGCCGCCTGGGCCGAGGCCGCCCAGGCCGCGCCCGTCTGCGTGGTGGGCGAGGCGCGCCTGGCGCTGTTCGTGGAGATCGACGTGGCGGCCGAAAAGGCCCGCCTGTCCAAGGAAGCCGCACGCCTGGAAGGCGAAATCACCAAGGCCAATGCCAAGCTGGGCAACGAGGCCTTCGTGGCCAAGGCACCCCCGGCCGTCATCGACCAGGAAAAGAAGCGCGTGGCCGACTTCGGCGCAACGCTGATCCGCATCCAGGAACAACTCGCCCGCCTGGGTTGAAAGATCCGTTTATGAGCACCCAGACCCGTGTCCGCAAAGCCGTGTTTCCCGTTGCCGGGCTCGGCACGCGCTTTCTGCCCGCCACCAAGGCCTCTCCCAAGGAGATGCTGCCCGTGGTGGACAAGCCGCTGATCCAGTACGCCGTGGAAGAGGCCTACGAGGCCGGCATCCGCGACATGATCTTCGTCACCGGCCGCAGCAAGCGCGCCATCGAGGACCATTTCGACACCGCCTACGAGCTGGAAAACGAGCTGGAGAACGCCGGCAAGCAGGCCATGCTGGAGCTGGTGCGCAGCATCAGCCCCGCCGACATGAACTGCCTGTTCGTGCGCCAGCCGCGCTCCCTGGGCCTGGGCCATGCCGTGCTATGCGCCGAGCCGCTGGTGGGCAACGAGCCCTTTGCCGTGCTGCTGGCCGACGACCTGATGGTGGGCGAGTCTGGCGGCCCGGGCGTGATGGCCCAGATGACCTCGGCTTTCCAGAAACAGGGCCGCTCCCTGCTGGCCGTGCAGGAAGTGCCGCTGGAGCAGACCAAGCGCTACGGCATCGTGGCCGGCGAGCCGGCCGGCGGCGCGCTGATGCGCATCGAGAAGATCGTCGAAAAGCCCGCGCCCGAGAAGGCGCCTTCGCGCATGGGCGTGGCCGGCCGCTATGTGCTGACACCGGCCATCTTCGAGGAGATCCGCAACCAGCCCAAGGGCGTGGGCGGCGAGATCCAGCTGACCGACGCCATCGAACGCCTGATGGCCCATGAAGCCGTCTACGCCTTCCAGTACCAGGGCAAGCGCTACGACTGCGGCAGCAAGGAAGGCTTTTTGCAGGCCACGGTGGAGCTGGCGCTGCAGCATGAGGACGTGGGCGCGAGCTTCCGCGAATACCTGCAGGGCCTGAGCATCTGAGGCCGGGCCCCAGGGCCGCCCCTGCCCCATGCAAAAGGCCTGCGAAAGCAGGCCTTTTTCTTTGGAGCGAGCCGCGTGCAGCCGCTCAGCGCCGGCGCAGGATGTGGATGAACTCCGCGCCCACGGTCTGCTGCTCCACCAGCTCATTGCCGGTCTGCTTGGCGAAGGCCTGGAAGTCGCGCAGCGATCCGGTATCCGTGGCCACCACCTTGAGCAGCTGGCCGCTGTCCAGTTCGGCCAGCGCCTTCTTGGCCTTGAGAATGGGCAGCGGGCAGTTGAGCCCGCGCGTGTCGATTTCCTTGTGAATTTCCATCGGATGCACCTCTTGAGCCTGGGATTCTAGGCGGCATCGCGGCTGAGGCCGGCAGCAGTGTCTTGATCGGCGCGACTCGCTTCAGCCTCCTGGGCCTGCTCGGCACGCTTCCAGAAGTCACGGATCACAGGATCATGCCCCCGGCTGCGCAGCCACTTGGCCAGCGCCATGCCCGTGCCCGAAGGCCAGGCCTGGACTTTCTCGGGCTCCAGCAGGCGGTATTCCAGCAGCTCGGGCGACAGCCGCACCTGGCCGCTGGCGCGCACATGGAAGGCGATGATCACCTGGTTCATGCGCAGGAACTCATGCACGCTGATCAGCTCCAGCGACTCGGCCTTCAGGCCGGTTTCCTCCGCCACCTCGCGCGCCACGCCCTCCTCGGGCGACTCGCCAGCCTCCATGAAGCCCGTGATCAGCCCGAAGACCTTCTCGGGCCAGGCCGCATTGCGCGCCAGCAGCACCTTGCCGTCCAGCTCCACGATGGCGGCCAGCACGGGCGTGGGATTGTTCCAGTGCGTCCAGCCGCACTCGGGGCAGCGCAGGCGCGATACATCGCCGCCGTCCTCGGCCTGGATCACCCACTGCAGGGGGGTAGCGCAGTGCGTGCAATAGCGGGTTTCATAGTGCATGGGGCTGTTCCTGGTTTTTTGCTGTCCTGGCTCAATGCAAACAGGAAGGCCCGCCGGAAGGCGGGCCTGTCGCTGCGTCAGGCGGGGAAGACGCCCGTGGACAGATAGCGGTCGCCGCGGTCGCAGACCACGAAGACGATGGTGGCGTTGTTCTCGCGCTCGGCAATCTGCTGGGCCACCCAGCAGGCGCCCGCCGCCGAGATGCCGGCAAAGATGCCTTCCTCGCGCGCCAGGCGGCGCGCCATGTCCTCGGCATCGTCCTGGCCCACGAGCACGGTCTCGTCGATCAGCGAGGCGTCGTAGATCTTGGGCATGTATTCCTCGGGCCACTTGCGGATGCCGGGGATGCGCGAGCCCTCGGCCGGCTGGGCGCCCACGATGCGGATGGCAGGGTTCTTTTCCTTGAGGAACTTCGCCACGCCGGTGATCGTGCCCGTGGTGCCCATGGCGCTCACGAAATGGGTGATCTCGCCGCCGGTCTGCTCCCACAGCTCGGGGCCGGTGGTCTCGTAGTGGATACGCGGGTTGTCGGGATTGCCGAACTGGTCGAGCACCACGCCCTTGCCCTGGGCCACCATCTGGTCGGCCAGGTCGCGCGCATATTCCATGCCGCCGCTCTTGGGCGTGAGGATCAGCTCGGCGCCATAGGCCTTCATCGTCTGGGCACGCTCGATGGACAGGTCCTCGGGCATGATCAGCACCATCCGGTAGCCCTTGATCGTGGCGGCCATGGCCAGCGCAATGCCGGTATTGCCCGAGGTGGCCTCGATCAGCGTGTCGCCGGGCTTGATGTCGCCGCGCTCTTCGGCGCGGCGGATCATCGACAGGGCCGGCCTGTCCTTGACCGAACCGGCCGGATTGTTGCCTTCCAGCTTGCCCAGCACCACGTTGCCACGTTCCTGGCGAGACTGCGCACCGATGCGCTGCAATGCCACCAGGGGCGTGCGGCCGATGGCGTCTTCGATGGTCGGATAAATTTTCATAGCCTCACACTGTGCCATAATTCGCCCCTGCGCTAAGTAGCCCGGGTGGTGAAATTGGTAGACGCAGGGGACTCAAAATCCCCCGCCGCAAGGCGTGCCGGTTCGATTCCGGCCCCGGGCACCAGAGATTACGTAGCCGAAAAAGCAGTCCGCTGCTTTTTCGGCTATTTCTTTTCCGGCCGCTGTCTTCACAGTGTCCGCACACCCCTCCTTCCTGCACCAGCCCTTTTCAGCGGCTGCACTGCAATTCAAGGCCTCCAGCCTGACCAGATCCTGCGTCCTCATGCCTTGGGCGGGATAGCCCCTGCGCGCTTTCACCCGCACACCACCCAACCTGTGTACAACTTTGGCATCAAGCCACCGCCAAGGCGGAAACGGACTGCAATCAGGCGCATGTCCAGCCCGCCTCGAATCGCCCCCACCGCGGCCTGCCCCCTAGCCTTGCCCAGTGCGCGAAATCCGGCACCTTCCCTCTGAAAACCGGTATCTGCACCATCGCCATGCAGCCAATTTCCGGCGCGGGCACCAGCCCGGTGCGCCCGCTGCAAAAGCCTGGTGATGCCCATGAATAAAGCCACCCTGGGGTGGCTTTATTTCTCCACAGAACCCTTGAACAACCCTGTGGATATTAAGTGAACAGCAAGTGAACGAGGCGTCCAAGTGCTTGCATTCACTGGCCGCAAGCTAGGCTGCCTGCAAATCAGGCAGCCCCTGAATCCAAGGGAAAACCCTTGAAACCGAGGTCACCTGCCGCGCCGCGCCTCAGGCATCGGAGCGGCGGATCTGGGCACGGCCCGCCGCCGTGATGTGCCATTGATGGCTGCTGTCCACTTCGACCAGTCCACGCTCGCGCAGCCTCTTGGACAGATGCTCGCGCGCCGCGCTTTCCAGCGACACGGGCTCGCCCATTTCCAGCTTCTTGAGCACTTCGAGTTCATCCACCGTCGGCTCGTACACGGGTGCGTGATATGTGGTTTCGGCCATCGCTACTCCTTCGCTATTCAAAGTCTCATGCCCCGGCACTGCCCAAGGCATGGGTCCCAACATAGCGTTGGCCGGGACGCCGCGCAATCGGTGTCCGCACCTTTTTTCGCGATGTGGGCGATGATGGCACGCTTTGCGGCGGCGTCCCACAGGTGCCAGGGCACTGCCCTGTCCGGGAAACGGGCAGCCCGCTCTCTTGCCGCCGCCCTCTGCTCTCCGCTCTTGCCATCTGCTCCAGGGATTCAGGTTTTCATGCTGTACGCCATCACCGCCTTGTTCGCCTTCCAGTTGCTGGGAGAGGCCATCGTCCAGCTCACGGGGCTGCCGCTTCCGGGAGCGCTCATGGGCACGCTGCTGCTGCTGGCGGCGCTGCTGCTGCACGGTCGCCTGCCCGAGTCGCTGGAGAAGGCCGCCGGCGTGCTGCTGCAAAACATGATGCTGCTGTTCATTCCCGTCATTGCAGGCGTGATGCTGGAGTTCGACCGGCTGTCGCGCGAATGGCAGCCCTTCGTGATCGCCTGCGTAGCGGGTGCAGCCATTACCTTCCTGGCCACGGCCTTCACCTTCCGCTGGTGCCTGGAGCGCCAGCGCGCCCGGGAAGCGGCTGCCCACCAGGGAGACAAGGCATGAACGCGCTCACCACCCACTGGCACAGCGCCTGGCAGTCGCTGTCCGGCAATGCCTCCACCGCCCACCTGCCCTGGCTGGTGCTGACGATGGCCGTCTACCTGGCGGCCATGGCGCTGTACCGCCGAAGCGGCAACCATCCGCTCCTGATTCCCGTGTTCACGGCCGTCGTCGTCATCGTGGGCGTGCTGCTGGCCACGGGCACCTCCTATGCCAGCTACCGCAGTGGCGTCTCGCTGCTGGGACTGCTGATCGGCCCGGCCACCGTCGCGCTGGCAATTCCGCTGTACGCCCAGCGCGAGCGCATCCGCGCGCTGTGGCTGCCCATCAGCGTGGCGCTGGCCGTGGGCTGCGTGGTGGCGTTGCTGTCGGCACTGCTGATTGGCTGGAGCCTGGGCGCCACGGTGCAGACGCTGGTGGCGCTGGCGCCCAAGTCGGCCACCATTCCCATCGCCCTGCCCATGGCCGAGCGCTTTGGCGGGCCGGCCTCGCTGGCGGCCGTGGCCGTGGCCATCACTGGCATTGCGGGCACGATGATGGCGCCGCTGCTGATCCGCTTGGTGCGCAGCGATGACCCGGCCGTGCAGGGTTTTGCCCTGGGACTTACGGCCCACGCCATCGGCACGGCACGCGCGCTGCAGGTGAATCCGACCATGGGCGCCTTCTCGGCCCTGGCCATGGGCCTGAACGGCGTGGCCACGGCCGTGGTCATGCCGCTGTGCCTGGCCGTGCTGCCCTGGTTTTGAGCGCGATTACGGGTTTTCCCCAGAGACACCCCCACAAGCCTGTGGACAAGCGCCGCCAGCAGCAAGGATAAGTCAGTTAAGTGACTGTCATCGTTGAACAATCCAAGGCCTGCTTAATTTTCAGGCAGGCCGGTGCTCCCTGGCGCGCTGCTGCAGCCATGAAGAGAACACGCGCAGGGCGGGCGCGGGCTGGGCATCGGGCGCCAGGGCCGGGGTGACCAGGTAGTAGGCGCGGTTGCCGCGCAGCGGCTGGGGGCAGGCAATGATGAGGTCGCCGCGCGCCAGTTCCTGCTCGATCAGCATGGGCGGCATCAGCGCCACGCCCAGGCCCTGGCTGGCGGCCACGGCCAGCATGGAAAACAGCTCCAGCCGCATGCCATCCAGCGCGCGCGGCGCGGCCACGCCCATGGCATCGAACCACTGCTGCCAGCCGTAGGGCCGCGTGCTTTGCTGCAGCAGCGGCATCCGGGCCACGATGTCCGCCCCCACAGGCAGCCAGGCCCGGCCCGGCTCGCGCGCCTGCGCCGTGGCCAGCAATTGCGGGCTGCACACGGGCACCACCTCTTCGTCCATCAGCCATTGCGCCTGCACACCGGGCCAGCGTGCCACCTGCTCGGGCGTGCCTGCATAGAGCGCAGCGTCGAACACGGTATCGGCAAACAGGAAGGGCCGCGTCTGCACGTCGATGTGCACCGTGACCTCGGGATGCTCGCGCGCCAGCTGCGGCAGGCGCGGCAGCAGCCAGCGCGTGGCGAAGGTGGGCACGGCCGCCAGGTTGAGCGGGCCTCCCTCGCCCTGGTGGGCCATGATGTCCAGCGTGTCGCGCTCCAGGCCGTGCAGCCAGCGCGAGACCTGCTGGGCGTACTGCGTGCCGGCCTCGGTCAGCAGCACGCCGTGGCGCGTGCGCCGGAACAGTTGCACGCCCAGGAACTCCTCCAGCGCAATGATCTGGCGCGATACCGCGCTTTGCGTGAGCGACAGCTCCTGCGCAGCACGCGTGTAGCTGATGTGGCGGGCGGCCGACTCGAAGCAGGCAAGGGCTTGGGTGGATGGCAGGGCTCTACGCATATCTCATGAATTCAATGCACTTCAGAGCCTCGCATCATAGGGAATAACCCGCAACAACCCATTCATACATGCGTTTTACGCATTCATGGATGAACAAACATCGTTTGCGCCACGCGCAGGCCCGCTTCTAAGATGCGTCGCAACAACGCTCCATGGTCACAGCCTGCCCGGCTTTGGCATATGGCAGCGACCCGCCCTTGACCTCTTTGTTTTTTGGAGAAACCACGCCATGGCCCGCAACAGCTTCCAATGGGATGACCCCTTCCAGCTCGACCAGCAACTGAGCGAGGACGAGCGCATGATCCGCGACGCGGCCCATGCCTACTGCCAGGAGAAGCTGGCACCCCGCGTGCTGGAAATGTTCCGCCATGAAAAGACCGACGTGAGCATCTTCCGCGAGATGGGCGAGCTGGGCCTGCTGGGCCCCACCATTCCCACGCAGTACGGCGGCGCGGGCCTGAACTATGTCAGCTACGGCCTGGTGGCGCGCGAGATCGAGCGCGTGGACTCGGGCTACCGCTCCATGGCCAGCGTGCAAAGCTCGCTGGTGATGGTGCCCATCAATGAATTCGGCACCGAAGACCAGAAGAACAGGTACCTGCCCAAGCTGGCCAGCGGCGAGTTCATCGGCTGCTTCGGCCTGACCGAACCCGACCACGGCTCCGACCCCGGCAGCATGTCCAGCCGCGCCTACAAGGTGGACGGCGGCTACCGCCTCAAGGGCAACAAGATGTGGATCACCAACAGCCCCGTGGCCGACGTGTTCGTGGTCTGGGCCAAGGAAGTGACCGAGGACGGCCATGTGGGCGAGATCCGCGGCTTCATCCTGGACAAGGGCATGAAGGGCCTGTCGGCCCCGGCCATCCACGGCAAGGTGGGCCTGCGCGCCTCCATCACGGGCGAGATCGTGATGGACGATGTCTTCGTCCCCGAGGAAAACGCCTTCCCCGAGGTGCGCGGCCTCAAGGGCCCCTTCACCTGCCTGAACAGCGCACGCTTCGGCATTGCCTGGGGCGCCCTGGGCGCAGCCGAGTTCTGCTGGCACACGGCGCGCCAGTACACGCTGGACCGCAAGCAGTTCGGCCGCCCCCTGGCCGCCAACCAGCTGGTGCAGAAGAAGCTGGCCGACATGCAGACCGAGATCACCCTGGGCCTGCAGGCCGCGCTGCGCGTGGGCCGCATGAAGGACGAGCACCAGAACGTAATCGAGATCACCTCGCTGATCAAGCGCAACAACTGCGGCAAGTCGCTGGACATTGCCCGCATGGCGCGCGACATGATGGGCGGCAACGGCATCAGCGACGAGTTCGGCGTGGCCCGCCACCTGGTCAACCTGGAAGTGGTCAACACCTACGAAGGCACGCACGATGTGCATGCGCTGATCCTGGGCCGGGCGCAGACCGGCATCGCAGCTTTTGCCAACTGACCCCCTGAGGCGCTTCGCGCCTTCCCCCTTCTCGCTTCGCGGAGGGGGACGACGCCCTCGCCGCGAGGCGGCTCTTGCTCGGCGTCCCTGGCCTGTTCCACGCCCATGTCACACGCTATGGGTGATGGAAGCTCAAGCCCAGAGCTGAACTACCAGCGGCATCGGGCGCGCTCATATTTCTTCCCTCTCATGTCCTCCACATCCTCCGCGCCGGCCGCATTGGCTGGCATCAAGGTGCTTGATCTTTCCCGCGTGCTGGCCGGGCCCTGGTGCACGCAGACACTGGCCGACCTGGGTGCCGATGTGATCAAGGTCGAGCGGCCCGTGGCAGGCGATGACACGCGCCACTGGGGGCCTCCGTTCCTGCCGCGCGACGATGGGCAGGCCACGCAGGAGGCCAGTTATTTCACGGCCTGCAACCGCAACAAGCGCTCGGTCACCATCGACATGTCCACCCCCGATGGGCAGCAGCTGATTCGCCAGATGGCGGCCGGGGCCGATGTGCTGGTGGAGAACTTCAAGGTCGGTGGCCTGGCGCAGTACGGGCTGGACTACGAAAGCCTCAAGGCGCTCAACCCGCGCCTGATCTATTGCTCGGTCACGGGTTTCGGTCAGACCGGCCCGTATGCCGAGCGCGCGGGCTACGACCTCATGGTGCAGGCCATGTGCGGGCTGATGAGCATCACCGGCCATGCCGACGAGGCGCCCGGAGGCGGCCCGCTCAAGGTGGGCGTGGCCGTGATCGATGTCTTCACGGGCCTGTATGCCAGCAATGCCATCCTGGCCGCGCTGCATGCGCGCCAGGCCTCGGGCCGGGGCCAGCACATCGACATGGCCCTGCTCGACGTGGGCATGGCCGTGCTGGCCAACCAGGCCGCCGGCTTTCTGGCCACGGGCGAATCGCCGGGCCGCGCCGGCAACATCCACCCCAGCCTGGCGCCCTACCAGGACTTCGCCACGGCCAACGGCAACGTGCTGCTGGCCATTGGCAACGACGGCCAGTTCGCGCGCTTTTGCGCCGCCGTCGGCGAAGCCGGCTGGGCGCAGGACGAGCGCTTTGCCACCAACACCGCGCGCGTGCGCAATCGCCAGGCGCTGCTGGAGCGGATGGTGCCCCTCATGAAGACACGCGGCACGGCCGAATGGATTGCGCTGCTGGAAGACAAGGCCGTGCCCTGCGGCCCCATCAACACCATCGCCCAGGCCTTCGACGACCCGCAGGTGCGCGCACGCGGCATACGCGTCGAGCTGCCGCGCGAGGCCGGCGACGGCATCTCGCGCATCGCCGGCGTGGCCAGCCCCATGCGGCTGAGCGACACCCCGCCCGTGCTGCGCAGCGCACCGCCCTCCCTGGGCCAGCACACCGATGAAGTGCTGGGCGAGCTGGGCATTGCGCCCATGGCCATCCAGGCGCTGCGCTCGCGCGGCGTGGTCTGATCGCCTGCGCCAGGCAACACCGCCTCCTCCCCATCTTTTTCCTCAAGCACCGCCATACGAATGTCTTAAAAAACCCAGCCTTCCCACCCGTCGGTGCCTCACAACAAACGCTCACAACATCCATTCAAGGAGACAACACCATGACTCACACCACTCGAATCGCGCTCGCCGGCATCCTCGGCGCCCTCGCGCTGTCGGGCGCAGCCCATGCCCAGGGCTACCCTGCCAAACCCATCAAGCTGCTCGTGCCCTTCGCGGCCGGCGGCACCACCGACCTGATCGCGCGCATCGTGGCCGAGCCGCTGGGCCGCGCCCTGGGCCAGCCCGTGGTGGTCGAGAACAAGGGCGGAGGCGGCGGCAGCATCGGCGCGGCCGAGACGGCGCGCGCCCAGCCCGACGGCTACAGCCTGGGCATCGCCACCGTGTCCACCACGGCCACCAACCCGGCGATCAATCCCAAGATCCCCTACAACGTGCTGACCGACTTCACGCCCATCGTGAACATCGCGGCCACGCCCAACATCATTGCGGCCCACCCCAAGTTCGCGGGCAAGAACTACCAGGAGTTCCTGGCCGAGGTGAAGAAGAACCCCGGCAAGTACTCCTACGCCTCGCCCGGCAACGGCAGCATCACCCATCTGATGATGGAGATGTTCAAGCTGTCCACGGGCACCGACATCACCCACGTGCCCTACCGTGGCAGCGGCCCCGCGCTGAACGACGCCGTGGCCGGCCAGGTTCCGCTGATCTTCGACAACCTGCCCTCGGCCCTGGGCTTCGTCAAGGAAAAGCGCCTGGTGCCCATCGTGGTGGCCGCGCCTCAGCGCCTGGCAGCGCTGCCCGATGTGCCCACCTTCAAGGAAGTGGGCCTGGCCCCCGTCAACCGCATGGCCTACTACGGCATCGTCGGCCCCAAGAACCTGCCGCGCGACATCGTGGACAAGGTCAATGCCGCCACGCGCAAGGTGCTGCAGGACCCCGCCATCAAGAAGCGCATCGAGGAAACCGGCTCGCTGATCGTGGCCGACACGCCCGAGCATTTCTTTGAAGAGATCAAGGCCGAACTGGCGGTCTACAAGGACGTGGTGCAAAAGCAGAACCTGACGATGGATTGAGCCTGCGCGTCACCCACTGACCATCCCCGCCACGGCGGGGATTTTTACTGGAGGGCTCGAAGGCGGGAGCCGCCAAGCGACATCCCAGCAACCTGCCTGCTTACCTGTCTTCTGCCCTGCGAGATACAATGTATCTCACCCATTTTTGCAGAAGCACACCATGGCAACCACCACCATGATCCACGTGCGCGTGGATGAAGAGATCAAGGCACAGGCCGCCGAAACCCTGGCCGGCATGGGCTTGACGGTGTCGGATGCCGTACGTGTCTTCCTGATGCGCGTGGTGGCCGACCAGCAATTGCCCTTCGACCTCAGGGCACCCAACGCCGAGACGCGCGCAGCCATGCAGGAGGCGCGCGCCATGCGCAAGGCACGCTTTGCCACCTCGGACGATTTGCTCCATGACCTCGAAAAAGGCAGCGAGCAGTAAGCGCGCAGTCCTTCCCCGCGCATCGGACCGGACCAAGGCTTTCGCCAAGGACTGGGTCCGGCTGTCGCATTCCGGCCGCCATGACATGAAGCGGTTGAAGGAGGCCATGCTGCTGCTGATTGCCAACGACGCCCCCCTGGAGCCTCAGTGGCTTGACCATGCCCTCACCGGCGACTGGGCCGATCACAGGGAGTGCCACGTGGGGGGCGATTTCCTGCTGATCTACCGGCTCGATGGCCAGGGCGCCAACGAATCGATCATTTTCGTGCGAGCCGGCACGCACGCCGAGCTGTTCGACTAAGACACGCCCAGCAACGCCTCGCACACCTCACACAGGCGCCCGGCCAGACGCCGGCCCGGCGCCGACAACTGGGCGCGCACATGCAGTGCCACTTCCACATCAGGCACGGGGGCGAAGCCGGCCATGCCGTCGAGCAGGCGGTGGCCGGGCCCGACCAGCCGGCGCGGCAGCAGGCTGATGCCCAGGCCCTGCTCCACGGCGGCTTCCAGGCTGGCCAGGCTGGCGCTCACATAGGCCAGGCGCCAGCGCCGGCCTGCGGCATCCAGCGCATGCGTCATCTCGCTGCGGTACAGGCCGCCCTGTGGAAACACCACCAGAGGCAAGGGATCCATCCCGTGACAGGGATGCAGCGCACTGTCTATCCAGGCCAGCGGTTCAGGCCAGCGCGCCATGCCGGGCGTGCTGCCGCTGCGCTGCTTGACGATGGCCAGGTCCAGCTCGCCGGACTGGAACTGCTGCCATATCGCCTGCGATAGCCCGCTGGTCAGCTCCAGGCGCAACTGCGGCTGGCTGCGCGCCAGCGCGCCCAAGGCGGGCATCAAGGCATTGCCGGCAAAGTCCTCTGGTACGCCGATGCGCAGCACGGCTTCGGTGGCGCCAGCCAACTGCTCCACGGCCTCGTCCATGAGCGCGAGGATGCGTTGCGCATAGGCCAGCAGGCGCTCTCCTTCCAGCGTGCATTCCACATGGCGCCCGCTGCGGTCCAGCAGCGTGCAGCCCATTTGCTCCTCCAGCCTGCGGATCTGCTGGCTGACCGTGGACTGGGTCAGGTGCACGCCCTGCGCCGCGCGCGTGAAGCTGCCGGTTTCGGCCACGGCGCAGAAGCTGCGCAGCAGGGTGGGGTCTATGGAAGAGGGCTGCATGGGGCTTGGGCGAATTTCAGTGGCTTTGTCACTGCCTGGCATTTGATCATTTAATTTTCCAATTAATGGCCCCCGTCCTAGACTGCGGCCTCAGCTCCCGATTGCCCAGCCATCCCCATGCAAGAACAAGAACACATCCGCCTGCTGCGCCATGCCGTGCAGCTGGCGCACGACAACCGCCTGCGGGGCGGCCGGCCCTTCGGCGCCCTGCTCGCGCGCGAGGGGCAGATCCTGTCCACGGGCGTCAACGAGATCGTGCAAAGCCATGACCCCAGCGCCCACGCAGAAATGCAGGCGCTGCGCGCGGGCACGCGCGCCCAGGCCAACGCCAGCCTGGCCGGCTGCACCATCTACGCCAGCGGCCACCCTTGCCCCATGTGCCTGGCGGCGCTGGTGATGGCCGGGGCCGAGCAGGTCTTCTTCGCCTTCGACAACGCGGATGCACAGCCGTATGGCCTGTCCAGCGAGGGCGCCTACCAGCGGCTGCGCATGCCGCTGCAGCCGCCACCGCTGCCCCTGAGGCGGCTGGACACGGGCATCACGGCGGCCCAGCTGTACGGCAACGCCCCCTGGGCCTGAAGCCATGTCGTCCATTGCGCCTGCGCACACCGAGACCCCTGCCGCGGCACACGCCATTCCAACGGCGCTGTGGCTGGCCACCGTCGTGCTGGTCACGCTGAACCTGCGCCCGTTTCTCACGGCCATCGGCCCGCTGGGACCGCAGATCCAGTCCGCCACCGGCATGGATCTGTCCACGCTGTCCTGGCTGACCCTGCTGCCCATGGCGTTGATGGGCCTGGGCGCCTGGCTGGCCCCGGCCGCGCTTCAGCGCCTGGGTCCGCGCCGCGCCGTGGTCGGGTCCTTGGCGGTGATTGCGCTGGGCTGCGCGCTGCGCGTGGCGGGCTCCAGTGCGGCCACCCTGCTGGCCACGGCCGCGCTGTGCGGCGCTGGCGTGGCCCTGGTGCAAGGCGTGCTGCCGGGCCTGATCAAGCGCCAGTCGCCCGCACGCATGGCGCAGATGATGGGGCTGTACTCGGCCGCGCTCATGGGCGGCGGCGCCCTGGGCGCCCAGATTTCGCCGCTGGCCGTGCAATGGGGACTGGACTGGCGCCTTGCGCTGGCGCTGTGGACTGCGCCCGCCCTGCTGGCATTGGCGCTGGCGCGGCATGCGCTGCGTGCGTTGCCGGCTCCGGCGCCCATGGCAGGGGCCAACGCCACGCAAGACACCGGCTGGCTGCGCCGGCGCCCGCGCACCTGGATGCTGATGGCCTGCTTCGGCCTCATCAACGGCGGCTATGCGGCCATGGTGGCCTGGCTTGCACCCTTCTACCAGACGCACGGCTGGAGCCCCGCGCAAAGCGGCGGCCTGGTCGCCCTGCTGTCGGTGGCACAGGCCGGCGCCGCGCTGGGACTGCCCGTGCTGGCCGCGCGCCATGCCGACCGGCGGCCATGGCTGGGGTTCACGCTGCTGTGCCAGATCATCGGCCTGGCCGCGCTGGCCTGGTGGCCTGATGCGGCGCCGCTGCTCAACATCGTCATCCTCGGCATCGGCCTGGGTGGCTGCTTCGCGCTGATGATGGTGGTGGCGCTCGACCATCTTCCCCACCCCACGCAGGCCGGGGCGCTCAATGCGCTGATGCAGGGCGGCGGCTTTCTGATTGCGGCGCTGGCGCCCTATGTGATCGCCCGGCTGCACCAGTTCACGGGCGGATTCGGCGCCGGCTGGCTGGCACAGATGGCCGCCGTGCTCGTGGTCTGCGTACTGGTGTCCCGCCTGGCACCGCAGCGCTACGCCCAGGCCATGCGGGCACCCGGCGGCTGACCTGCTTCAGTGCGCGGCCTGGAAGCCGGCCGACCAGCGCACAAAGGCCCAGATGCACCAGGCCAGGCCCAGCGCCACCAGGCCGCCGCCGATCCAGCCGATGTTCTGCATGCCCGCGTGCATGCTGACCTGGCTGCCCAGCAGCGCACCGCCGCCAATGCCGATGTTGAAGATGCCCGAGAACATGGACATGCCCACATCGGTGGCGTCGGCTGCCAGCTTGAGCACCTGGGACTGCATGGCCAGGGCGAAGCAGATCATGGCGACACCCCAGACCGAGCTCATCACATAGAGCGAGGCCTCATGGCCCGAGGCCGGCACCAGCATCAGCAGGCTGGCCGACAGCACGCCAATGGCGGCCAGCAGAAAGCCGCGCGGATGGCGCAGGCCCCACCAGCTGAACATCACGCTGCCCACGATGCCCATGCCGCCGTACAGCAGCAGCACGGCCGTGGTCACCTTGCTCTCGAAGCCCGCGATGTCCTGCACGAAGGGCTCGATATAGCTGTAGGCCGTGAACTGCCCGGTGATCACGACCACCAGCAGGATGTAGATGGACAGCAGCGCCGGACGGCGCAGCAGCATGGGCACGCTGGCCAGGTTGCCCGCGTTCTCGCTGGGCAGACGCGGCAGCAGCCGGGCCAGGGCCACCATGACGATGGCGGCCACCCCGCCCACGGCCAGGAACGTCGTGCGCCAGCCCAGCCATTCGCCCACGATCCGGCCCAGCGGAATGCCCAGCACCATGGCCATGGAGGTGCCGGTGGCCAGCAGGCTCAGCGCCACGGCCTTCCTGCCGGGCGGCGCCACGCGCACGGCCAGCGAGGCCGTGATGGACCAGAACACCGCATGCGACAGCGCGATGCCGATGCGGCTGACCATGAGCGAGGCAAAGCTCCAGGCCACGCCCGACAGCACATGGCTGGCCACGAACAGCGCGAACACGCCCATCAGCAGCTTGCGCCGCTCCACATTGCGCGTGAGCAGCATGAAGGGCAGCGAGGCCAGGGCCACGATCCAGGCATAGATGGTCAGCATCAGCCCGACCTGCTCGGTGGGCATGCCAAAGCTCGCGCCAATGCTGCTGAGCAGGCCCACGGGCACGAACTCGGTGGTATTGAAGACGAAGGCGCCCAGCGCCAGCGCGATCACGCTGAGCCAGGCCTGGGCGGCCGTGGGTGTGGATGACGCGGAAACGGAGCCGGCCGCAGCGGAAACGGAAGGGGGCATGGGGAACGTGGGGCCTTTTTTGTTGCAGCGCAATATTGTGCTGCGCCATGCGACCGCCTGATGTCAGCTGCCGCGCAGGCCCCAGTGCCGCCAGGGGGACTCAGGCCGGAGGCAGGTGGCAGACGGCCTCGATGTTGTGGCCGTCGGGGTCGAGCACGAAGGCCGCGTAATAGTCGTCATGGTAGTGCGGTCGCAGGCCGGGCTCGCCATTGCAGCGCCCGCCTGCGGCCAGGGCGGCCGCGTGGAAATCATCGACCATGTTGCGGTTGTCCACGCGAAAGGCCACATGGATGGGCGGCTGGTTGGGCTCGCCGCCGGTGATCCAGAAATCAGGCTTGGGCGGCTCGCCAAAGCCGGCCGTGTCGCCGTGGCCGGTGAGCTCGGCGGACAGCTCCATCAGGATCTCGTAGCCCAGGGGAGCCAGCGCCCGCGCATAAAACTCCCGGCTGCGGTCGAAGTCCGATACGAGGATTCCCGTGTGGTCGATCATGGCGGCGCTCCTGCCTGTTCGTGACAGGCACCAGCATGCCATGGAGGCCGCCTGCGCACCAGCCGGGAGCCCCCGGTGCTCAGTAAGCGACGGTAAAGCGCTCGCGCAGGTGCAGGCCCTTGTCCAGCGCATCCACCAGGGCCACGGCCAGATCGGCGGCCGAGATGGTGCCGGGCTGGCCGTCGGCCTGCATCAACGGCTCATCCTTGCCCGTGCGGTACTGGCCCGTGCGCTCGCCATGGTCACCCAGGTGCAGGGCAATCGGCGGGCTCAGCATCGTCCAGTCCAGGCCCTGCTCCTTTTGCAGATCGTTGAGGGCATCGCGCGCAGCCGAGGCGCCGGGCTTGATGGCGGCCGGGAACTCGGGCGTGTCCACCAGTTGCCTGCCGGGCGCGATGTAGAGGCTGCCCGCACCGCCCACCACCAGATAGCGCTTGACGCCAGCCGCCTTGGTGCCCGCCACGATGGCGCGCGAGCCGCGCATGAAATCCTCATAGATGTCGGGATTGCCCCAGCCCGCGTTGTAGGCGCTGACCACGGCGTCCGCGCCTGCCACGGCCCGCTGCACGGCGGCGGCATCCAGCACATCGGCCTGCACGGCGTGCAGATGCGGCTGGGCCGCCAGCCTGGCGGGGTCGCGCACCAGGGCCACGACCTCGTGACCGCGCTGCAGCAGCTCCTTCAATACCGCCGAACCCACAAAGCCGGTTGCGCCAATGAGTGCCACTTTCATCTTCATTCCTTTGCGGCGCCTGGGCGCCTGTTCACGATGGCATTGAGATTACGCCGTTCACAATCGCTGCGGAAGACGGCAGTTTTCACCAACAGCTTGAAGCACCACTTCACAATACAGCCTATGGACGACTACAAACGCATGGCCGTTTTCGCCGCCGTGGTGCAGCACGGATCGATGAGCGCCGCCGCGCGCGCCCTGGGCATGAGCCCCTCGGCCGTGAGCCAGCAGGTGCGCCAGCTCGAGCGCGACGGCGGCGTCACCCTGCTGCACCGCTCCACCCGGCAGATCGCCCTCACCGACACGGGCGAGCGCTACTACCAGCAGTGCGCCGCCATGGCACAGGCCGCCAGCCAGGCGCGGGCCGAGCTGGCCGCCGCGCGCGACGAGCCCGGCGGCGAACTGCGCCTGTCGGCCACCGTGGGCTTTGCGCGCCACATCGCGCCGGCCCTGGGCAGCTGGCTGGCCCGGCATCCGGCACTGCGCCTGCACCTGGATGTGGACGATGCTCCCATCGACCTCATCCAAAGCCGCATCGACCTGGCGCTGCGCTTTGGCCGTCTGGCCGACTCAGGCTGGGCGGCCCGGCGCCTGGGCGCCATGCGCAACTGGCTGTGCGCCTCGCCCGCATGGATACAGGAGCACGGCGGCGGCGCGGCCTGGCGCCACCCGGCACCGCTGGCCAGCGCGCGCTGGCTGGGCCTTGCGCGCGAAGGCCAGGGCCAGGCCCTGCGGGCCGAGGCACGCCACCCGGCCACGGGCGAGACCTACAGCCTGCAGGTGCAGCCCCATGTGGCCAGCAACAACCAACTGTCCCTCCAGCAGATGTGCGAGGCCGGCCTGGGCCTGGCCCTGCTGGGCAGCATGGACGTTGCCGACGCGGTGGCCGAAGGACGCCTGGTGCGCCTGCTGCCCGACTGGGACTTCGGCGGCCTGGACATCTGGGCCGTCACCCCCCAGCGCCAGGCCCAGCCCGCCAAGGTGCGCCAGGCCATTGCCGCGCTGCAGGCCTATCTGGCGCAGTTGCCCGGCGTGGTCGATGCGCCGGCGCAGGCCCCGGCCGAGGTCCCGGGCCGATAAAAAAAGCCCGCACAAGGCGGGCATGAAAACGAAGGGAGGACAGGCTCTCAGTCGAGGGCCGTCTTCTGGCCGTTCTTGAACACGCTCAGCGTGTACGAAGGGTTCTTCATCTCGCCGTTCTTCTCGAAAGCGATCTTGGAGGTCACGCCCGAGTAGTCGGCCTTCTGCAGGAAGGGGATGTAGACCTTGGGGTCCCAGGAGTTGGCGCGCTTCATGGCGTCGGCCAGCATCATGGTGGCGTCGTAGAAGTACGGGCTGTAGACCTGGAACTGGCCGGGGTACTTGGCGTCGTAGCGCTTCTTCCATTCCGTGCCGCCAGGCATCTTGGCCAGCGAGGCGCCGCCGTCGGCGCAGATCACGTTGTCCAGCGGCTTGGCGCCGGCGGCCACCTTGGCCAGCTCGGGCACGCACAGGCCGTCGCCGCCGAAGTACTTGGCATCGTTCATGCCCAGCTGGGCCATCTGGCGCAGCATGGGGCCGGCCTGGCCATACATGCCGCCGTAGAAGATGCCTTCGGGCTTCTTGGCCTTGATCGAGGTCAGGATGGCCATGAAGTCCGTGGCCTTGTCGTTCGTGAACTCCGAGGCCACGACCTTCACGCCCAGCTTTTCCGCATCCTTCTTGAACACATTGGCCAGGCCCTGGCCGTAGGCCGTGCGGTCATCGATGATGGCCACGGTCTTGAGCTTGAGCGTTTCGGCCGCGTACTTGGCCAGTGCCGCACCCAGCGCGTTGTCATTGGCAATCACGCGGTAGGTGGTGTTCCAGCCGGGCTTGGTCAGGTCGGGGTTGGTGGCCGCGCCCGTGATCATGGGAATGCCGCAGTCCTGGAAGACCTTGGACGAGGGAATGGCCACGCCCGAGTTGAGGAAGGCCACGGCGCCGGCGACCTTGTCGTCGCACAGCTTCTGCGAAGCGGCCGTGCCCTGCTTGGGATCGGCCACATCGTCTTCGGCCACCAGCTGGAACTTGACCTTCTTGCCGGCGATCTCCATGCCCTTGGCATTGAGGTCGTCAATGGCCATGCGCACGCCGTTCTCGTTGTCCTTGCCGAAATTGGCCTGGGGTCCGGACACGGGGCCGATGTGGCCGATGCGGATCACCTGCTCCTGGGCCATGGCCACGCCACCCATGCCGGCCACGACGGCCGCAATACACAACTTCCGGGACATCTTCATCGCGCACTCCTCAGTTGAAACAGGCCGTCACGTTATTCCCGTCATCGCGGCTTGGCAATGGCGCGTCACGCCGCGTGACGGGACCGCGACACTCGGCCCCAACTCAGTGTTTACGAGAATCCATCCCCAACCAAAGCTGTGCTGGGAGGCTGGCCGGCTCACGCCGCGCGCGCCTGGCCCAGTGCCTGTACCTGCGCCAGCTGGTCCAGCGCCGCCAGGCAGGCATGCGCCACTTCCACGCCCTTCTTCACGAAGTGGGCACGGAAGAACTCCACATGATCGCCATGTTCGTGGAAATCGCGCGGCGTGAGCACGGCCGAGAACACCGGCACTTCGGTATCGAGCTGCACGCGCATCAGGCCGTCGATCACGGCCGAGGACACGAACTCGTGGCGATAGATGCCGCCGTTGACCACCAGCGCGCAGGCGATGACCGCGTCGAAACGGCCGCTGTCGGCCAGCTTCTTGGCCAGCAGCGGGATCTCGAAGGCGCCGGGCACGTTGAAGTGGCTGATGTTCTGCGCGGCCACTCCCTGGGCCTGCAGCTCGGCCGCCATGGAGTCGCGCGCCTGGTGCACGACATCGGTATGCCAGCTCGCGCAGATCACGGCCACGCGGCTGCGGCCCGCGACGGCCTTCCACGGCGTGCCCGAGGCCGTGCCGTGTGCGGAGAAGTTCAAGGAGACAGGAGTCTGATTCATGGTGCTCTTTCGAGATGAGACAAATGAATCAGGGCGCGCGCCATGGCGCCGCATGGCGCGGCACAGCCCATGGGACAACCATGGGCATGGCGCCTGCCATGCAGGTGCTGCGCGATCTCTTTCATCCGGACTGTGACCGTCGGCTCTGGCATCTCACCAGATCTGCTGACCCCGGCCGGCCTTGCGGCTAGCCGGGCGCTCGCGGGCTGCTGGACACATGCCGAAAGACAGATCCAGATACCGCCGGTGGGGAATTTCACCCCGCCCTGAGAACGCTGCTTTGCGGCGCACGGACTGCGCGCCGCCAAAGACAGCGGCTATTCTAGTCCCGCGCAGATGCCATTGCGGCGATCGGGGCGACCGCAGCCATTGCGCGCTGTGCCTGCGGATTTCATCTGGAAGCACCTACAGTACATGGACCAATTGCTATCAAAATAGAAGTCCCGCTGTCGCCGTCGTTGCCTCGCCAGGACGATCCAGGTCAACCATTGAGGCCTGTCAAACGTCATATGAAGAGATCCAGACAGGAAACACGCCTTTGCCCGGACACCACACCATGACCCGAACCAACGCCTCCCCCACGCAGCAGCGCCCGCAGCCTGGCCTGCGCCCCCTGCGCCTGCTGGCCGGCCTTGGCCTTGCAGCCCTGGTCACCGCCTGCGCCGTGCCGCCCGATGGCTATTCGGACATGGGCTCCGGCTACCCCAGCTATCCCAGCTACCCCAGCTACCCGTCCTATCCCAGCTATCCGTCGGGCGGCGTCGTCTACCCCTCGTATCCCACGCAGCCCGCCTATCCGGACAACGGCTGGTACGAGCGCCAGCGCCTGCAGCGCGAACGTGAGCGCCTGCAATACGAGCGCGAGCGCATCCAGCAGGAACGCAACCGCGATGCCTGGCGTGACCGCCAACAACGCGAGCGTGAAATGCGCGAGCGCGACCGGGACCGTGACCGCCAGGCCCAGGACCGCGACCGCCAGTTGCGCGAGCGCATGCAGGAGCAGCAGCGCCGCGAAGCCGAGCGCCAGCAGCGGGAGCGCGAACGCGACCAGGGCCAGCAGCAGCGCGAGCGCGAACGCCAGCAACGGGACCGGGAGCAGCAGCAGCGTGACCGCGAGCAGCAGCAACGCGCCATCGAGCGCATGCAGCGTGAAAGCCAGGGCGGCGGCAACCCCTACCCCACCCAGGATCCGCGCCACTGGCGCTGAACGGCTGACCGGCGGCATTTCCAGCCCCTGGGCGCCGCACCATAATCGGCAATACACCACATCCTTGTGCCGCTTGTGATGGGAAAGGAAACCGCCATGCACCGCACCCAAGACCTTGGCCACACCGGCCGCCGTTCATCGGCGGCCGCGCGCTGGGCGCTGGCGGCGCTTGTACAGATGTTTGTACCGCTGGTGCTGGCGCTCACCGCAGGCCCGGCCTCGGCCCAGGTCATCCGCTGCACGGACGCCAAGACCGGCCGCGTCACCTACACCAACAGCAGTTGCAAGGACGGCGAAAACCGCGTGCAGGTGCAGGAAGCCCCCAGCCCCGAAGAGCTGGAGCGCGAGCGCGCGCAGTCCGCCGCCGCCATAGAGCGCAAGAACCAGCAACTGGCCCGCGAAGAGGCCGAGCGCCGCACGCGTGCCCAGCAGCAGGAACGCGAGGCACGCAGCCGGCGCGAGCGCGAGAACTCGGCCCAGCGCGACGGCGGCGACTCCCCGGCCTGCCAGCAGGCGCGCCGCCGTCTGGACACCATCCTGGCCGAGGCCAATCCCGATCCCGCCACCTGGGGCCCGCGCAGCCAGGCCGCCCAGCAGCAGATGGAGATGGCCTGCCTGGGCCCCAAGGCCTATGAACAGCTGCAGCAATCGCGCGCATTGCAGCCCAATGCCATCAACCGGCCGTGGATCGTCGGACGCCCCGTGCCGCCGCAGCCGCTGCCGCCTTCGGCCCCCATCTCGCACTGCAACGTGTTCCGCTGCTACGACACCAACGGCGGCATCCACCCGCGCTGATTCAGGCGCGCAGCCCCTGCTCCACGGTCGGGTAGCGCAATCTCAGGCCCAGCTCCTCCTTCAGGCGCTGGTTGCGCAGGCGGCGTGACTCCCCCATGAAGCTCAGCAGGCTGGCCGGCAGCTCGCGCTGCGCCTGCTCGCGCGTGATGCGTGCGGGGCGCGGCAGTCCATAGAGATCGGCCGCAAGGTCGAAGTAGTCGCCCATGCGCAGCTGCGTATCGTCGCTGGCGTGGTAGATGCGCTGCGGCCGGCCGAGCCACAGCGCCCGCACGCAGGCGCGGGCCAGGTCGTCGGCATGGATGTGGTTGGTATAGACATCCTCTGCGGCGCACAGCAGGGGTGTCCCTCGCAGCAGGCGCCCGCGGGGCGTGCCGTTTTCCCGGTCCGGCGCATAGATGCCCGGGATGCGCAGAATGCTGGCGCGCAGGCCGCCGCGCCCGGCAAAGCGCACGGCTCGCTCGGCGTTCACGCGGCGCTGGGCACGCGCCGTGGCCGGTGCGGGCGGGCGGCTTTCGTCGATCCAGGCGCCCTCGCAGTTGCCATAGACGCCGGAGGTCGAGCCATAGACCAGGCTGGCCGGCCGGCCGCGAAGGCGCAGCACGCGCAGCAAAGCCGTGGTGCGCGGGTCCAGCCACCAGCCATCTTCGCCGGCAGGCGGATTGGGCGGCGGCGCCAGGTGGACGACGCGCGTGGCCAGGCCGGCCAGACGGCGCAGCGTGGCAGGTGCGTCCAGATCGCCCAGCAGCGGCGTGATGCCGCGCCCGCGCAGATCCTGCAGGCGCTCGGCGCCACGCGTCAGGGCCAGCACGCGCGGGCCCCGTCGTGCGGCACCCGAACGGGCGACGGGCGCGCCCGCCAATGCACCAGCCACGCGCAGCCCCACGTCGCCGCAGCCGACGATGAGCACGCGTTCGCGTCGAAAGCGCGCCGGCAGCGCGCCCAATGGGTTTTGGTTTGAGGGCAAAATCCTGGCCTGTTGCGAGGGCGGCCACCCGCGCGCCGCCGGTCGCGGCAGCGGCATGTCCGTCCGGGAAAGAAGATCGCCGGCGCGCTCCACGCGCCGCCAGCGCCCCCGAGGATACCGAGAACATGACCGAGATAGCCAACGCTTCCCACGAAATCACCGTACAGCCCAGCGGCCGCGCCTTCGCCACGCAGGGCAGCGAGACCATCCTGGCCGCCGCCATCCGCTGCGGCGTGGGCCTGCCCTATGGCTGCAAGGACGGTGCCTGCGGCTCCTGCAAGTGCAAGAAGCTGCTCGGCGAGGTCACCCATGGCGCCCACTCGGAAAAAGCGTTGACCGCCCAGGAAGAGGCCGACGGCTATGTGCTGACCTGCTGCGCCACGCCCAGCACCTCGGTGGTGCTGGAGTCGCGCCAGGTGACCGATGCCAGCGCCTTCCCGATCAAGAAGATGCCCGTGCGCGTGGCCACGCTGGAGAAGAAGTCGCACGACGTGATGCAGGTGCGCCTGCAGCTGCCCGCTGCAGACAAGTTCCGCTACCACGCAGGCCAGTACGTGGAATTCATCCTGCGCGACGGCGCCCGCCGCGCCTACTCCATGGCCACGGCCCCCCATGTGCAGGACACGGCACCGGGGCTGGAGCTGCACATCCGCCACATGCCGGGCGGCAAGTTCACCGACCACGTGTTCGGCGCCATGAAGGAAAAGGAAATCCTGCGCGTGGAGGGCCCGTTCGGCAGCTTCTTCCTGCGCGAGGACAGCGACAAGCCCCTCATCTTCCTGGCTTCGGGAACGGGCTTCGCCCCCATCAAGGCGCTGCTGGAGCACATCCGCCACAAGGGCATCACCCGCTCCGTCACCCTGTACTGGGGAGGACGCCGACCCGAGGACCTCTACCTCGACGCCTGGGTGCGCGAGCAGGCCGAGGCCATGCCCCAGCTGTGCTATGTGCCCGTGGTCTCCGACGCGCTGCCGGAAGACGGCTGGACCGGCCGCACGGGCTTCGTGCACCAGGCCGTGCTGGACGACTTTGCCAACTTGTCTGGCCATCAGGTCTATGCCTGCGGTGCGCCCATCGTGGTCGATTCGGCACGCCATGCCTATGTGGAGCAACGCGGCCTGCCGGCGGAAGAGTTCTACGCGGACGCGTTCACCTCCGAGGCCGACAAGGCTTCCTGAGTGCGCAGAAGGTGGCACGGATCAAGCAATACGCAGAAAAACTGCTTCCCATACCTGCGCGCAGCCAGGTGTCGCAATTTTTTTGCACAATAGCGCCCCTATGAACCGTAGAAACAGCCTTCTCTCGGTCATGGCGGCCGCTGCTGCCCTGGCCTCCCCGCTTGCCCTGGCGCAAGAGCCCATCCGCCTGATCGTGCCCTATGCGCCCGGCGGTCCGCTGGACATCACCGCGCGCGCGCTGGCCGAGCGGGTGCGTGACTCCCTGGGGGTGGTGATCATCGACAACAAGGCCGGCGCCGGCGGCAACATCGGCGCCGACGCCATTGCCCGCGCCACGCCGGACGGCATGACCATCGGCCTGGCCGCCACGGCCACCCATGCCGTCAATCCCTGGCTGTACACCAAGATGCCCTACGACGCGGGCAAGGACTTCGCGGGCATCACCCAGATGGTGCGCGTGCCCAACGTGCTGGTGATGAATGCGGCCCGTGCCGAGCAGCTCAAGATCCACAGCGTGGCCGACCTGATCGCCTACGCCAAGTCCCACCCCGGCAAGCTCAACTACGGCAGCGGCGGCAACGGCAGCGCAGGCCACCTGGCCGGCGAAATGCTCAAGCAAAAAGCCGGCATCTTCGCCCTGCACGTGCCCTACCGTGGCGCCAACCCGGCCCAGCTGGCCCTGCTGTCGGGCGAGGTGGACTTCAACATCGACAACCTGGCTGCCGCTGCGCCCAATATCCGCTCGGGCAAGCTCAAGGCGCTGGCCGTGACCTCGCTGAACCCCACCACGCTGCTGCCCGGCGTGCCCGCACTGTCCAAGACCTTCCCCGGCTTTTCCATCGACACCTGGTGGGGCCTGGTCGCCCCGGCCGGCACGCCCAAGCCCGTGCTGGACAAGCTGAGCCGGGCCTTTGCCGACGCACTGGCCGCGCCCGAGACCAAGACCCGCTTCGAGACCCTGATGGCCGAGCCCGTGTCCTCCACGCCCGCCGAGTTCGACAGGTTCATGGCGGCCGAGCGCGCCAAGTACCAGGCCATCGTCAAGGCCTCCGGAGCGAAGGTGGACTGAGCCGATCCACCGCGTCCCGCCTGGCAAAAAGCCGCAGCCGCCCTCAGGGCGCTGCGGCTTTTTCATTCAGGCCACTGTCGGGATTCAGGCTTGCCGGAGATGCCAGCCAGGCTTGTGCGCCAGGCAGATGCCCTGCCCCGCCACGGCCTGCAGCTGCGCGGGCGTGACGCGCTCAGGCGCGATCTCGGCCAGCGGCACGAGCACGAAGGCGCGCTCGTGCATGCGCGGGTGCGGCACGCTCAGGCGCGGCAGCGCGATGCGCTCGTCGCCCCACAGCTCGATGTCCAGGTCCAGCGTGCGCGGCGCATTGCGGTAGGGGCGCTCGCGCCCGGCCGCCAGTTCGATGGCCTGCAGCGCATCGAGCAGCGCCAGCGGCTGCAGCGTGGTGCGCACGGCGGCCACGGCGTTCAGATAGTCGGGACCGCTGGAATCGATGGGCGCCGTGCTGTAGAGCGAGGAGACGGCCAGCAGGCGCGTGCCCGTCAGGCCGCCGATGGCCTTCAAGGCCTGGCCCAGGGCCTGGCCGCAGTCACCGAGGTTGGCGCCCAGGCCGATGGCGACCCAGTGGCCTGGCTCATTCATCGCCGCCCATGCCGCCATCGCCCCCGCCCTGGGGCTTGCGGCGGCGGCGCCGCCGCTTCTTGGGCGCTGCAGCCTCCTCGCCGCCAGCCTGTGCCGCTGCGGGATCCTCAGGCTGCACGCCTTCCGCCAGGTTCACGCCATCGCGCGGCTGGCGGACCTTGGGCACGCGATGCACCTTGGGTTCGGCGCTGCGCTGGCGGGCGCGCTGCTCGTCGCGCGCCTGGGCGATCAGGTCGTCGCGGCGCGCGTCGTCGGCATTCTGGAACTCCTGCCACCAGCTGGCCAGGCTTTCCTCGACCTCGCCGATGTCGGCGCGCAGCCGCATGAAATCGAAGCCCGCGCGAAAGCGCGGCTGGGCCACCAGGCTGAACGGCGTGGCGCCCGTGCGCTTGTCGAAGCGCGGCTGCATGACCCAGATCTCGCGCATGTCGGCGGCCAGCTTGCCGCGGCCCGAGACATCGCCGATGCGCTGGTCGAACACTTCGTCGATGGATTCCTGCAGCGCGGGGAACGGGTGCTGGCGCTGGTTCAGGCGGCGCTCCCAGCCGGTCTTCACGTCATGCCACAGCACGCAGGCCAGCAGGAAGCTGGGCGCCACGGGCTTGCCTTCCTCGACACGGCGATCGGTATCGGTCAGCGCGGCCTGCACGAAGGGCTGCTCGGCACGCTCGACCACCACATCCAGCAGCGAGTAGATGCCGCGCGCCAGGCCCAGGCCGCGCAATTGCTCCACCGAAGCCAGCGCATGGCCGGTCTGCAGCAGCTTGAGCATTTCATCGAACAGGCGGCTTTGCGGCACATCGGCCAGCAGCGGCTCGCACTCCACCAGGGGCTTGGCCGTCTTGGGCTCGAGCTTGAAGCCCTTGCCCGCCAGCTTGGCGGCGAAGCGCACGGCGCGGATGATGCGCACCGGATCTTCACGGTAGCGCGTGGCCGGGTCGCCAATCATGCGCAGCATGCGCTTCTTGGCGTCGTCAATGCCCTTGTGATAGTCGACCACGATCTGCGTGCGCGGGTCGTAGTACATGGCGTTGATCGTGAAGTCGCGGCGCGTGGCATCCTGGTCCTGCGGACCCCAGACGTTGTCGCGCAGCACGCGGCCGCTGGCGTCCACCGCATGGTGCATGCCGGCGAGCTGGGCCTTGCTGGTGCGCTCGTTGCCGCTCACGGCCTCGGCCGCGCTGTTGTCCAGGAAGGCGCGGAAGGTGGAGACTTCGATGACCTCGTTCTCGCGCCCGCGACCATAGACCACGTGCACGATGCGAAAGCGCTTGCCGATGATGAAGGCGCGGCGGAACAGGCCCTTGACCTGCTCGGGCGTGGCATTGGTGGCCACGTCGAAGTCCTTGGGGCGCAGGCCCAGCAGCAGGTCGCGCACGGCGCCGCCGACGATGTAGGCCTCGTAGCCCGCGTCCTGCAGCGTCTCGACCACGTCGAGGGCACGCCGGTCCACCAGGTTGGGATCGATGCCGTGCACCTGCACGGGCACCTCCTGGCGCTTGCCGAAGGGCGACTTGCGCGCCCGTGGGGCGGCCGAGGCCTTGCCCAGCAGCTTGTCGATGATGTTCTTGATCATGGTGCTTCGCCAAACAGGTCCAGAATGCGCCAGCCACGTTCCTGGGCCAGGGCGCGCAGCCGAGTGTCGGGGTTGGTGGCCACGGGGTGGTCCACGCGCTCGAGCAGGGGAACGTCGTTCCAGGAGTCGCTGTAGAAGGAGGTCTCCACGCCGCTCCACTGCAGGCCGCGCGCATCCAGCCACTGCTGCATGCGCTGCACCTTGCCGCCGCGCATGCTGGGCGTGCCACGGATCTCGCCCGTGAACCAGCCCTGCGCGTCGCGCTCCAGTTCCACCGCGATCAATTCCTGCACGCCGAGGGCGGCGGCGATGGGGCGCGTCACGAACTCGTTGGTGGCCGTGACGATGATGATCTGGTCGCCCGCCTGCTGGTGCGTGCGCAGCAGCTCCAGTGCCTGGGGACGGATGGCGGGGGTGATCACCTCGCGCATGAAGCGCTCGTGCGCCTCGGCGGCCTGCTGCGCGCCACGGGCGCAGAAGGCCTCGGTGGCAAAGCGCACATAGTCGTGCACGTCGAGCGTGCCCGCCTGGTAGTGCGCGAAGAACTCGGCATTGCGGCGGCCGAACTCGACCGGATCGGTCCAGCCGATGCGCGTCGTGAACTCGCCCCACTCATAGTCCGAATCGAGCGGCAGCAGCGTGTGGTCCAGGTCGAACAACGCCAGCCGGGGCCGGAGTTGCTTCTGATCAGAGGTCATGCATATCCTAAAAAAATGGGTCCCGCGCTGCCCTTGCAACGCAGGCTCCGCCGGCTCCCGCAGTCCCTGCCCACAAGAAAATGCGGGCTCATTCGGTTTCCAGCATCGTCTTGAGCAACGGAATGGTGATGGCGCGCTTGTTGCGCAGCGCAAAGCCGTCGAGCATGTCGAGCAGCTGCATCAGGCTGCCCAGGTCACGCGAGAAGCGCTTGAGCATGTAGTCCATCACATCGTCGCCCAGAAAAACGCCACGGGCATCGGCCTCCTGGCGCAGCACCGCGCGGCGCGCGGTTTCGTCGAGCAGCTGCAGCTGGAACACATGGCCCCAGCCCAGCCGCGTGCGCAGATCCTCGCGCAGCTTGAGGTCTGCCGGCGGCAGCGGGCCGGCCCCCAGCACCCAGCGCGGCGAGCCCGTGGCCGGGCTCGTCGCATTCACAAACCAGTTGAAGGCCCGCGCCTGCTGCAGCGGAGTGTAGATGTCCACATCGTCCATCAGCACTGCCGCCCAGCGCTCGTCGAAGGGCGGCGGGAACAGGGTGGAGGCATCCATCCAGCCCACCATGGCGCCCTGCTCGCGCAGGGCCTCGCGCACGGCCTTGAGCAGATGGGTCTTGCCCGAGCCCGATTCGCCCCAAAGATAAGTGGGCACTGGCGTGCGGGCCGTCTGCATGCGGCCATCGCCCACCCAATGGCGCAAATGATCGATCACCGCGGCATTGGGGCCGACGAAAAAGCGCGACAGCGTCGGGCTCGACGCCATGCTGATATCCAGAGCCAGCTGCTTCATCTGCGACATACGCGCAGCGCCCCCTTTCCTGTGTCCAGGCGGGTCCATGCGGCAAAAGCAGGCAAAGGAATCGGCAACGGCATTGGGTTGATAGCAAAGACAGGCCCGCCCTGCCGCAGCGCTGCGGCAAGGCGGGCGACGCCGGGGCGTTCCCGGGCGCAACAGGGATTTTAGTCTGCGCGGCGCACGGCACGGCGGCAGCCGGCCCGCTTGTGCAACGAAAGCCCCCTCGAAGCCCACTGGCGCGCGCGCCTGCCGGCGGCCGGCGCCGTAGAATCCCGGGGTTCCAGCCCGGCCTCGGGCCTACCGCACCGTACCCATCCATGAGCTCTTCTGCCCCCTCCTCTACCCCGATCTCCTACAAAGACGCCGGCGTCGACATCGTCGCTGGCGACGCGCTGGTCGAGCGCATCAAGCCGCTGGCCAAGAAGACCATGCGCGAAGGCGTGATGGCCGGCATCGGAGGCTTCGGCGCACTGTTCGAGGTGCCCAAGCGCTACAAGGAGCCCGTGCTGGTCTCGGGCACCGACGGCGTGGGCACCAAGCTCAAGCTGGCCTTCGAGTGGAACATGCACGACACCGTCGGCATCGACCTGGTGGCCATGAGCGTCAACGACGTGCTGGTCCAGGGCGCCGAGCCCCTGTTCTTCCTCGACTACTTCGCCTGCGGCAAGCTGGACGTGGACACGGCCGCTGCCGTGGTAGGCGGCATTGCGCGCGGCTGCGAGCTGTCGGGCTGCGCACTGATCGGCGGTGAAACCGCCGAAATGCCCGGCATGTACCCGGCCGGCGAATACGATCTGGCCGGCTTTGCCGTCGGCGCCGTCGAAAAGTCCAAGATCCTCACGGGCCAGAGCGTTGCTGCTGGCGACGTGGTGCTGGGACTGGCCTCGGCCGGCGTGCACTCCAACGGTTTCTCCCTGGTGCGCAAGTGCATCGAGCGCGCCGAAAGCCAGGGCAGCCTGCCCGAAACGCTGGACGGCAAGCCGTTCAAGCAGGCCATCATGGAACCCACGCGCCTGTACGTGAAGAACGTGCTGGCGGCGCTGGAGCAGCACCCCATCAAGGCGCTGGCCCACATCACGGGCGGCGGCCTGCTGGAGAACATCCCCCGCGTGCTGCCCGAAGGCCTGGCCGCCCACCTGGATGCCGGCAGCTGGCCCCAGACCGAGCTGTTCGCCTGGCTGCAGAAGACGGCCGGCATCGACGCCGTGGAAATGAACCGCACCTTCAACAACGGCATCGGCATGGTCGTTGTCGTGCCCGCCGAGGCTGCCGAAGCCACGGCCGCCACGCTCGCGAAGCTGGGCGAGACGGTCCACACCATCGGACGCATCGCCGCACGCGGCGAGGGCGAGCCTGTCGAGGTCCGCTGACCACGGGCCCGCAGCGCATGACCCAGCACCTGCCCTCGCCCATCATCTCCCCGCAGCCCGCGCCCACGCGCGGCGTGACGCTGTCCAGCTATGTGCTGATGGCCGGCGCCCTGCTGCTGATCATGTGGCAGGGGCTGCTGCCGGGCATGCTGTGCGTCTGCGTGGGCTTTCTGGTCACGCGCGCGCTTGCCGGGCTGCTGTCACGCGCCCAGCCCAAGTCCCGGCGCGGCTCGCTGCCGCGCTGGACGCAACTGGTGGCAGCCACCATCGTCATTCTTGCGCCGCTGGCCCTGCTCAGCGGCGCGCTGTCGCACACGCGCACCTACATCACCGACGCGCCGCAGCAGTACCGCGAGCTGCTCGACTATCTGGCGCACACGGTGCTGGAGCTGCGTGACAAGCTGCCGGCCGACATGGCCGACCAGCTGCCGGACGGCGCACAGGAAATCCAGCACCTGCTGGCCAGCTACCTGGCCGCCAAGGCCGGCGCCCTGGCCCATGCGGGCCGCGCCTGGCTCACCGGCCTGCTCTATGCCTACGTGGGCCTGATCATCGGCGCCCTGGCCGCCGTGCGGCCCATGGTCACGCGCCGCCCGCCCCTGGTGGCAGCGCTGCGCGAGCGCATCCGGCTCATGGGACTGGCCTTCCGCCAGATCGTGGCGGCCCAGTTCTGGATTGCGGCCTTCAATACCTTCCTGACGGCCATCTTCCTTCTGGGCGTGCTGCCGCACTGGAACCTGACCCTGCCTTACACGCCAGCCCTGATCACGCTGACCTTCATTGCAGGCCTGGTGCCCATCGTGGGCAACCTGCTGTGCAATGCGGTGATCACCATCGTGGGCCTGTCGGTGTCCCCTGTGGCCGCCGCCGCCTGCCTGGGCTTTCTGATCCTGATCCACAAGGCCGAGTACGTGATCAACGCCAAGGTCGTGGGCCAGCGCACGCACATGGGCGTATGGGAGCTGCTGGCGGTGATGTTCGTGGCCGAATCGGTGTTCGGCCCTGCAGGCCTGGTGGCCGCTCCGCTGTTCTACGCCTATCTCAAGAAAGAGCTGGAAGCCGTCCGGCTGGTCTGATCAGCCCACGCGCGGGCGGCTACAGCCCTCTCAGCCGCCGGATCACCTCGCGCACGGCCACGGCCTGCGCGCCCTGCTGGGACTGCAGGAAGCGCTCCAGGTCTTCAAGCGCACGCTCGGTCACCCCCCATTGCGCATAGGCCAGCCCCCGGTCCCGCAGGATCTCGGGCATGTCGGGCCGCAGCACGGCCAGCCGGTTGAGCACGGCCACCAGCAGCGGCCAGTCGCGCCGGGCATGGTGGATTTCCTGCAGGTTGCGCAGCATGCGCTCCAGAACGTCGCGCGGCGAGGCGCCCTGCAGGTACATGCCCAGCGGAGCGGCCTCTTCGGCCGACAGGCCCGCGCTCTGCCAGAAGGGCTCCAGCCGCTCGGCCAGGCTGTTGGCAGAAAAGGACTCGCCACTCAACGGGTCCATCACCACCTGCCCCTGGGGCAGGCGCATCTTGACCAGGAAATGGCCGGGAAAGCTCACGCCCTGCGCCGGCAGATCGATGGCCGCAGCCAGCTCCAGCCAGATCAGCGCCACACTGATGGGAATGCCGCGCCGCGTCTGAAGCACATGGTGGATGTAGCTGTTGGCGGGGTCGTAGTAGTCGTTGAGATTGCCGCCAAAGCCCAGCTCGCCGTAGAAGAACTGGTTGAGTCCGCGCAGGCACTGCAGCGGATCGGTTTCGCCAGCCAGGCGCTGGACCAGGCGCACCTGCAGCCGGTCCAGTTCGGCGCTGGCCGCCTGCAGGTCGAGATCGGGCACGGCATCCTGGGCGATGCTGATTGCCGCCTCCATCAGCGGCAGGTGTTCATCGCTTTGCACCAGCGCTGCAAAGTATTGCAGGGCCGTTGGCGTGTCGTCGTAGCTCCAGCTCATGATGCCTTGTGAATTTGCAGCGCCCAGGCCTGCAATTATGCGGGTTCGGGCTAGCGCCGCAGCAGTGCCCGCAGCTTGAGCCCGGCTGCCCACAGCGCGCCAAAGTACAGCAGGGCCGAGGCCGCCATCAGGCCGGCAAGCAGGCCCACGCGCTGCCATCCGTTGGCACGCAGCGCAATCCAGTCGAAATGCTGGCTTCCCCAGGTCAGCAGCACGGCCAGCAGACTGCTGGCCGCAATCACCTGCAAGGCCAGCCGCCCCCAGCCGGGCTTGGGACGGTAGACGCCCCGGCGCAGCAGCCCCCACAGCAGCCAGCCCGCATTGACCAGGGCCGCCAGGCCGATGGACAGCGCCAGACCCGTATGCGCCATGAAGGGCACCAGCACCAGGTTGAGCAGCTGGGTGATGATCAGCACCACGATGGCGATCTTGACGGGCGTGCGGATGTCCTGGCTTGCGTAGTAGCCGGGCGCCAGCACCTTGATGGCCACCAGGCCCACCAGGCCGGCGCCGTAGCCCACCAGCGCCAGCGCGATCTGGCCCACATCGCTGTCCTGCAGCGCGCCACGGTGGAACAGCGTGGCCACGAGCGGCTCGGCGAAAGTGAGCAGCCCCACCGCGCAGGGCACGGAAAACAGCACCACCAGGCGCAGCCCCCAGTCCAGCATGGCCGAGTAGCGCTCCGAGTCGTCGGCCGCCTTGGCCGCGGCCAGCTGGGGCGTAAGCACCACGCCCAGCGCCACGCCCAGCAGCGCCGTCGGAAACTCCATGAGCCGGTCAGCATAGAACAGCCAGGTCACGCTGCCCGGCTGCAGATAGGAGGCGATCTGGGTGTTGATCATCAGCGAGACCTGGGCCACGCCCACGCCCAGCAGCGCCGGCGCCATCAGCCTGAGGATGCGGCGCACGCCGGCCTCTTGCCAAGCCTGGCGCAAGGCGGCTGGAGAAAACCCGATGCGCGGCAGCAGGCCCAGGCCTGCCAGCGCCGGCAGCTGTACCGCCAGCTGCAGCACGCCGCCCAGCATCACACCACCGGCCATGGCATAGATGGGCTCTATGCCGCGCGCCTGCAGCCAGGGTGCACCCCAGAAGGCGGCGGCAATCATGGCCAGGTTCAGCAGCACGGGCGTGGCGGCCGAGACGGCAAAGCGCCGCCAGGTATTGAGCACGCCGGACGACAGCGCCACCAGCGACATGAAGCCGATGTAGGGGAACATCCAGCGCGTCATCAGCACGGCTGCGTCATAGCCTTCGGGCGACTGGCGCAGGCCGCTGGCCAGCAGCCAGACCAGCAGTGGCGCGCCGACCACGCCCAGCACGCAGGTCACGAGCAGCACCCAGAACAGCAGCGTGGCCACATGGGAGATCAGCCTGCGCGTGGCCTCCTCCCCCTCCTTGGCCTTGCTGGCGGCCAGCACCGGCACAAAGGCCTGGCTGAAGGCGCCTTCGGCGAACAGGCGCCGAAAGAGATTGGGAATCCTGAACGCGACATTGAACGCATCGGTCAGCGCATTGGCTCCGAACATGGAGGCCATGAGCAGATCGCGCACCAGCCCGGTGATACGGGAGGCCAGCGTCAGCAGGGAAACGGTGGAGGCGGCTTTGAACAGTGACACCGTGGGGAGTGTATGCGCTGGCACGGCCACCGCAGTTGCGTGCCAGGGCGGGCCGGACGGCTCTTGCACTCCGTTGCAACAGGCCCGATTGCGCGGCCTGGGGCCCACAGGCCCTGAAGGGACTGCATGCTATAATCCCGCGCTTCGCCGACAACATCCTCAGACACTAGGAATACATATCATGGCATCCAAGCCCGTAAAGAAGAACCCCCGCCTGGCATCCGGCCGCAAGCGCGCCCGCCAGGACGTCAAGCTCAACGCAGCCAACACTTCGCTGCGTTCCAAGTACCGCACCGCCGTCAAGAAGGTCGAGAAGGCCGTTCTGACTGGCGACAAGGCCAAGGCAACCGAACTGTTTGCCGCAGCCCAATCCGTTCTGGACACGATCGCCGACAAGGGCATCTTCCACAAGAACAAGGCCGCTCGCGACAAGAGCCGCCTGTCCGCCAAGGTCAAGGCCCTGGCAGCCCCCGCCGCCTAATCCACTTAGGCAACCGCACGGATGGCCCCGGCCATCTGCCGTTTGTAACGGGTGCGCTGTCAGCGAACGAGAAAACCGCCTTCGGGCGGTTTTTTTGTGCCTGGACAAAGGCGCCGCCATCGGCAATCGCACCGAAGGAAAAGCCCGGCTCCACCAGCAAAGCGCAGCCGAAAAAAAACGCACCCCAGGCGCGCTTCACATCGGGCGGGAACCGGCCCCGCAAAAAAAGAAGCCGGCCTCAGCGGGCCGGCTCGTCCGGTATCAGGCAGGCTTCGGCAACCTGCAGGTTGTTGTCCTTGGCGAAATTCAGGCAGAAATCCCAGGCCATGGGCTCGTAGTCGCGCAGGTCGCGATGCACGACCACGCACTTGACGCCGTTGAGCGTTGTGGGAACACACCAGGGCGAGTAGCTCAGGTGGCTGCCGCGCTGGGCACCACCGGGACGGAACTGGCTCATGACGCCCGCCAGCCGCTCGGCCCAGTCGCTGGGCCGGAAAGTCTTGCCTTCGTGGGTGATGCCCTGGATGAACAGTTCTTTGCTGGAGGGAGAGACCATCAGGATGCGCACCAAAATACGACTTGCGCAACAAGGAGCAAAACAGGCGGCTTGCCAAGGGGCCCAGCACCTTGCCACTTCCTGTTTGCGCAAGTCCTTCAAAAAAGTCAGAGCCCGCAGACAGGATCGCTGCCGGCAGGCCAAGCGGGCATTTTATCTCTTATATAAGAGCTGGACCGTTGTGCAGCGCACTAACCAAGTGTGGCGTAGGTTCATTGCATGGCTGTGATGCGCAAACCGCAACGGTAGGCCATTGCGCGGCCCCTAGAATCGGGCTTCGCTGTTTTTCAGGCATCTGCGGCGGCAACGCCCGGATGCCGTTTACTTTCCAGCTCAGGAGATTTTTGCAATGACCGCTTTCATCGAGGCTGCCTCGCCCCACGTGATGAACACCTATGGCCGCGTACCGATCGCTCTGGAGCGAGGCCAGGGCTGCCGCGTGTGGGACGTCAACGGCAAGCAGTACCTCGATGCGCTGGGCGGCATTGCCGTGAATACGCTGGGCCACAACCACCCCAAGCTGGTGCCTGCGCTGCAGGACCAGGTGGCCAAGCTCATCCACACCTCCAACTACTACCATGTGCCCGGCCAGGAAACGCTGGCCAAGCTGCTGACCGAGCGCGCGAAGATGACCAATGTCTTCTTCTGCAGCACGGGCCTGGAGGCCAACGAGGCCGCCATCAAGATCGCGCGCAAGTACGGCGTGGACAAGGGCATCGCCAAGCCGGTGATCGTGGTCTACGAGCATGCCTTCCACGGCCGCTCCATCGCCACCATGACGGCCACGGGCAACCCCAAGGTGCGCGACGGCTTCGGCCCGCTGCTCGACGGCTTCCTGCGCGTGCCGGTCAATGACTTCGAAGCGCTGCAACAGGCCACGGCCGACAACCCCGACGTGGTGGCCGTGATGATGGAGCCCATCCAGGGCGAAGGCGGCCTGCACCCCATGCGCATCGAGTACATGCAGCAGGTGCGCGCTCTGTGCGATGCCAATGGCTGGCTGATGATGTTCGACGAAGTCCAGGCAGGCATGGGCCGCACGGGCAAGTGGTTCGCCCACCAGTGGGCCGGCATCATCCCCGACGTGATGACCCTGGCCAAGGGCCTGGGCTCGGGCGTGCCCATCGGCGCCGTCGTCGCCCACGGCAAGGCGGCCACCGTGCTGCAGCCGGGCAACCACGGCTCCACCTTCGGCGGCAATCCGCTGGCCATGCGTGCGGGCATCGAAACCATCCGCATCATGGAAGAAGACGGCCTGCTGGCCCATGCCACCAAGGTGGGAGACCGCCTGAAGTCCACGCTGCAAAAGGAGCTGGCCGACGTCAAGGGCGTGGTCGATGTTCGCGGCCAGGGCCTGATCATCGGCATCGAGCTGAACAAGCCCTGCGGCGCCCTGCTGGGCCGTGGCGCCGAAGCCGGCCTGCTGTTCAGCGTGACCGCCGACACCGTGGTGCGCCTGGTGCCGCCGCTGATCATGACCGAGGCCGAGGCCGACGAAGTGGTCGCCAAGCTCAAGCCCCTGATCGTGCAATTCCTGTCCGAATGAGGACCTGCCTATGACTGCCATCAAGCACTATCTGCAGTTTTCCGACTTCACGGCCGACGAGTACGCCTATGTGCTCGAGCGCGCGGCCCTGATCAAGAAGAAGTTCAAGAACTACGAAAAGCACCACACGCTCAGCGACCGCACGCTGGCCATGATCTTCGAGAAGGCCAGCACGCGCACCCGCGTGAGCTTCGAGGCCGGCATGTACCAGCTCGGCGGCTCGGTGGTCCACCTGACCACGGGCGACAGCCAGCTGGGCCGCGCCGAGCCCATCGAGGACAGCGCGCGCGTCATCAGCCGCATGACCGACCTGGTGATGATCCGCACCTACGGCCAGGACAAGATCGTGCGCTTTGCCGAGTACTCGCGCGTGCCCGTCATCAACGGCCTGACCAACGAGTTCCACCCCTGCCAGATCCTGGCCGACATCTTCACCTTCATCGAGCACCGCGGCTCGATCCAGGGCAAGACCGTCGCCTGGGTCGGCGACGGCAACAACATGGCCAACACCTGGCTGCAGGCGGCCGACCTGCTGGGCTTCACCGTCCACGTCAGCACGCCGGGCGGCTACGAAGTGGACGAGAAGCTGGCCTTTGGCGGCAAGGCGCCGCGCGAGGGCTGCTACAAGGTCTTCAAGGACCCGCTGGATGCCTGCAAGGGCGCCGACCTGGTGACCACCGACGTGTGGACCAGCATGGGCTACGAGGCCGAGAACGAGGCCCGCAAGAAGGCCTTCGCCGACTGGTGCGTGGATGCCGAGATGATGGCCGCCGCGCGTGCCGACGCCCTGTTCATGCACTGCCTGCCCGCCCACCGTGGCGAGGAAGTGCAGGCCGAGGTCATCGACGGGCCGCAGTCCGTGGTCTGGGATGAGGCAGAGAACCGGATGCACGTGCAAAAGGCACTGATGGAGTACCTGCTGCTGGGCCGCCAGCCGGGCTGATCACGCCCACTCCTTTGGCCCAGGCGCATTCCCCCACACCCATGCACCTGAGCCACGAACACTCCAGACACCGCCTGCAGGCCAAGCGCCCCCAGGCGGTGTTTCCGTTGGGCGGCTGCGCATTGCGCCATCCGCACATTGCACGCCATACGCGCGTGCCCTCGTTCTTCGGGCCGCGCCGGCATTTCGCGGCCCGGGTGCGTGCGCTGTTCGTGCGCATCCACACCTTCTATCTGAAGTTCCTCCAGGGCCATACCTAGGGCCGCACCTCCTCTTCCCAGCCTTATGCGCCGCCCCGGGCACCGGGCGCGGCAAGCCTGTGCGTGCCCTGCTGTCTCCCGAAGAAGAACTTCCATGTCCGAAGCCCTGCATCCCTGCCTGAACTGCGGCGTCTGCTGCGAACACTTCCGTGTCGAATTTTCCGTCTACGAACTGCGCTCCATGGGCGGCACCGTTCCCGATGAACTGGCCCATGAGGTCCACGGCAACCGCTGGCGCATGAACGGCACCGAGCGCCGCCCCGTGCGCTGCACGGCCCTCACGGGCCGCTGCGGCGAACAGGTGGCATGCAGCATCTACGAGCAGCGCTCATCGACCTGCCGGGAATTCGAGATGGGCACGGACCGCTGCAACGCTGCGCGCCTGGCGCATGGCCTGCCTGCGCTGGATGACGGCGCCCGCATCTGGCTGGCCGCTGCCTGAGCGTGCAGCCGGCCGGCGGCCCGGCGACCGGCCTGGCGACCGATCTGGCGCTATGGCTGGCGCCTGTCCGGTGCGCAGCTGTCTCCGCCGCAGGCGCTGCAGCCGCCGCAGCCGCCCCCGTCCTTGGGCGCCAGCGACGGATGCAGCTGACCGGCCTTCAGCCGCCAACGCGCCGGCAGGTAGCGCCAGACCAGGGACACGGCCGCCACCACCACGATCACGCCCACGATGATGTTTTGCCACATGCTCAATGCCCTCCTCAGCCCGCGCCCAGCGCGAGGGCCACGCGGTAGGTGATGAAGCTGGCCAGGTAGGCCAGCGCGAACAGGTAGCCCGTCATCAGCAGCGGATAGCGCCAGCCATTGGTCTCGCGCCGCACGGCCGCCAGCGTGGAAATGCACTGGGGCGCGAACACGAACCAGGCCAGCAGCGACAGCGCCGTGGCCAGGGACCAGGTATGGGCGATCAGCGGCCCCAGCTGCTCGGCCATGGCCTCGTCGCTGGCAGCGGACAGCGCATAGACCGTGCCCATGGCACTGACGGCCACTTCGCGCGCGGCCATGCCGGGCACCAGGGCGATGGCGATCTGCCAGTTGAAGCCGATCGGCGCCAGCACCACCTCCAGCCAGCCGCCGATGCGGCCTGCAAAGCTGTAGCGGATGGCCGCTTCGGTGACGCCATCGGGCGGCGCCGGGTAGCTGGCCAGGAACCACAGCACGATGCTCACGGTCAGGATGATGCCGCCGACGCGGCGCAGGAAGATCATGGCGCGCTCGTACAGGCCCAGGGCCAGGCTGCGCGGGCTGGGCCAGCGGTAGGAGGGCAGCTCCATCAGCAGCGGCGTGGGGCCGGCGCTGCGGCCCACCAGCTTGGCCACGCCGGCCACGGCCATGGCGCTGGCGATGCCGGCCACGTACAGCGCAAACAGCACCAGGCCCTGCAAATTGAAGATGCCGCCCACCGTGCGCTCGGGAATGAAGGCGCTGATCAGCAGCGCATAGACCGGCAGGCGCGCCGAGCAGGTCATCAGCGGCGCGATCATGATGGTCACCAGGCGGTCGCGCCAGCTGGTGATGGAGCGCGTGGCCATGATGCCGGGCACGGCGCAGGCGAAGCTGGACAGCAGCGGAATGAAGGAGCGGCCCGACAGGCCGACCTTGCCCATGATGCGGTCCAGCAAAAAGGCGGCACGCGGCAGGTAGCCCGAATCCTCGAGTGCAAGGATGAACAGGAACAGGATCAGGATCTGCGGCAGGAAGACCAGCACGGCGCCCGTGCCGGCGATCACGCCATCGGCCAGCAGGCTGCGCAGCGCGCCTTCGGGCATGTGCTCGTTGACCAGGGCCGAGACGGCCGAAACGCCGCCCTCGATGCCATCCATCAGCGGCTGTGCCCAGCTGAACACGGCCTGGAACATCAGGAACAGCGTGGCTGCCAGCAGCAGCATGCCCCACAGCGGGTGCAGCACCACGGCGTCGATGCGGTCGTCGCGCCGGGTGTCCACCACGGGCTCCTTGACGCAGTCGGCCATGATGCGGGCCACCTGCTGGTGCAGGGCCAGGACCTGCTCGCGCGCATCGCCCGGGCGGGCCGGGGCCTGCAGCTGCGGCGCCGCCAGGGCGCGGGCTTCGGGGCCGTCCAGCCATTGCAGCAGTTCGCGCGCGCCGTCCTGGCGCACGCCCACCGTGGACAGCACGGGCATGCCCAGGGCGCGTGACAGCGCCTCGCGGTCGATATCGATGCCCTGGCGCCTGGCCATGTCGCTCATGTTGAGCACCAGCAGCATGGGCAGGCCCAGGCGCTGGGCCTCCAGCACCAGGCGCAGGTTCAAGCGCAGATGGGTGGCGTCGGTGACGCAGACCAGCAGTTCGGGCGGCGCCTCGCGCGCATGGCGACCCGAGACGATGTCGCGCGTGATGCGCTCATCCTCGCTGTGCGCATGCAGGCTGTAGGTGCCCGGCAGGTCCAGCACGCGCACGCGCCGGCCGCTGGCCGTGCTCAGCCAGCCTTCCTTGCGCTCCACGGTCACGCCCGCGTAGTTGGCCACCTTCTGGCGTGCGCCGGTCAGCAGGTTGAACAGCGCCGTCTTGCCGCAGTTGGGATTGCCCAGCAGGGCCAGGCGCAGTGCTGAATCACCGCTGCCGCCGCCACCCTGGGCAGGCTGCAGCGGCTGGATGAGTTTGGGAGAGGACGACGCGCTCATGCCACCGCCTCCGGCGCCACGCGCACCAGGGCCGCCTCATGGCGGCGCAAAGCGAACGTGGTCTGGCCCACGCGCACGGCCAGCGGGTCGTCGCCCGGAAAGCCCGCGGCCAGGATGCGCACGGGCTCGCCGGGCAGAAAGCCGATCTCCATGAGCCGCAGCAGCAGTTCCTGCTCGCTGGCATCGCGTGCGGCATGGAGCTCGACCACGCGCGCCGATACCTGGCGGGGCAGGGCATCAAGGGTGATGGCCGTGGTGGCAGCAACGGCAGCAGAGGAGGACATGGGAGGCGCGGACAGCGTGGACGGAGCCGCAGCGTCCGTCGCGAGGTTCATCGAATGCATGGCGTGTTGTATCAATTGATTTTTATTCTCATTTTGATTTTGATCGAACCCGGGCGGCGGGACCGCGCATGGTATCGGAGTGCGGGACAGGGTTTTGCGTTCCCGGCTTTGCCCCCTGGCGGGCCCAGGCGGGCGGCGCGCGGCACAATGGCGGCCGACGCCGACACGGCCTTTGCGCACTCCCCTCCCCACGCCATGACCCATCCCTGCCTGAGCTGCGGCGCCTGCTGCGCATCGTTTCGCGTGGACTTTTCCGTGCACGAGTCGCAGGCGCAGGGCGGCCGCGTGCCAGCCGGGCTGGCCGAGGAAGTCACCGACCACACCTGCCGCATGCGCGGAACCGACTGGGCGCGTCCCCGCTGCGCGGCCCTGGTCGGCAAGGTGGGCGAGAAGGCCCATTGCGGCATCTATGAATGGCGCCCCTCGCCCTGCCGCGAGTTCGCCGCCGGCAGCGATGCCTGCAACCGCGTGCGCGTGCGCCATGGCATGCAGGCGCTGGACAGCGGCCTGCTGTAGCAACCAGCCAGGCGCCACCAGCCGTCATTCCACCGGCAGCCCCGCCAACTGCCCCTTGAACTCCTGCAGCGAGAAATGCGTGTGCACCTGGCGCACGCCGGGCAGCCGGTGCAGGCGGGTGAGCAGCAGATCGGAATAGGCGTCGAGATCGCGCGCCACGACGACCAGCAGGAAGTCCTCCGGCCCCGAGATGCCGTGGAACATCACGACCTCTGGAATGGCGCAGACCGCTTCCTGGAAATGGCGCGAGGACTCCTCGTTCTGGTGGTCTATGCCCACCATCACGAAGGCCAGCACGCCAAAGCCTATGGCGCGCCGGCTCAGCGCGGCGTGGTAGCCGGTGATCACGCCCTCGTCCTCCAGCCGCTTGATGCGCCGCCATGACGGTGACTGCGACAAATGCACACGCTGCGCCAGCTCACCCGAGGTCAGCCGCGCGTTGTCCTGCAGGGCGCGGATCAGCAGCCGGTCCGTTCTGTCGATGTCGATTGGCATAAACCACCTATGAATTCATGTTTCACAGAATAACTTATCCAAGATCAAGTCGATTTAGGGATAACTACTAAACGCCCCGCGAAGGCCGTCCATAGCATCCGCCTCCGAAGCCCCCCACAGCAACGGAGACAACAACCCATGCCAGCCTTCGAAGACATCGTCCAGCGCGAAGCCGGACTCAAACAGCAGCTGTCCGCCGGACAGATGACCATGATCGCCATCGGCGGTGCCGTCGGCACCGGCCTGTTCCTGGGCAGCGGCTTTGCCATCGGCTTTGCCGGGCCCAGCGTGCTGATCAGCTATGCCATCGGCGCAGTGATCTCGCTGCTGCTCATGGGCTGCCTGGCCGAGATGACGGTGGCCCACCCGACCTCGGGCTCGTTCGGCGCCTATGCCGAGCACTACATCAGCCCGATGGCCGGCTTCATGGTCCGCTATGCCTACTGGGCCTGCGTGGTGCTGGCCGTGGGCACCGAGGTGACGGCCGTGGGCCTGTACATGGGCTACTGGTTCCCCGAGGTGCCGCGCTGGGCCTGGGTGGTGATCTTCTCGGGCGCGCTCATCGGAGTGAACATGATGAGCGTCAAGGCCTTCGGCGCCGTGGAGTACAGCTTCTCCATGATCAAGATCATCGCCATCGCAGCCTTCATCGTGGTGGGCGCCTGGGTGGTGTTCGGCGCCCGTCCGGACGGCGTGGGCTTTGCCAACTACGTCAACAACGGCGGCTTCTTCCCCAACGGCCTGTGGGGGACCTGGGTGGGCGTGATCATCGCCATCTTCAGCTACCTGAGCATCGAGATGATCGCGGTGGCCGCCGGCGAGGCCAAGGACCCGCAGCGCGCCGTCACCAGCGCCTTCCGCTCCACCATGGTGCGCCTGGTGGTGTTCTACCTGGCCACGATCGCGCTGATGCTGGCCATCGTGCCGTGGTCGGCCGCCGGCAAGGAGGGCAGCCCCTTCGTCAAGGTGATGGAGATCATCGGCCTGCCCGGCGCGGCCAGCGTGGTCAATTTCGTGGTGCTGGTGGCCGCCCTGTCGGCCATGAACAGCCAGCTGTACATCACCACCCGCATGATGTTCAGCCTCTCGCGCGCCGGCCATGCGCCCGCCGTGCTGGGCCGCGTGAACTCGCGCGGCGTGCCGCTGCCGGCGCTGCTGCTGTCGTGCCTGGGCATTGCCGTGGCCACCCTGTTCAACATCATCAATCCCGAGCAGTCCTTCATGCTGATGATGGCCGTGGCCATGTTCGGCGCCATGTTCACGTGGTTCATGATTTTCGTGACCCACCTGTTCTTCCGCATTCACTGGGTGCGCCAGGGCAACCGGCCGCTGGCCTTTCGCATGTGGGGCTTTCCGGTGCTGACGCTGCTGGGCGCGGCGCTGATGCTGGCCGCCCTGGTGTCCACGCTGTTCACCGACGTGTTCCGCCTGACCGTGCTCACGGGCCTGCCCTTTTTGCTGCTGCTGGCCGCCGTCTACGCCATCTGGTATCGCCGGCCGGCCGGCCAGCCCTCCCCTCAGACCCCAACCCCAACCCAGACCCCAACATCCACCCAAGCCCAGGTTCCCGCCCGGTGACATCCGGCCTCCCGTTTCTCTCTCTGCCTTAGACACATGACGACTCTTGCCCCCCTCGATACCGCCCGCGCCTCGATGTTCAGCCACGTCCCGCCCTACCCCGGTGATCCCATCCTGTCGCTGATGGAAGCCTTTCAGCAGGACCCGCGCACCGACAAGGTCAGCCTGAGCATCGGCCTGTATTTCGACGAGGCCGGCCGCCTGCCCGTGCTGGACTGCGTGCGCCAGGCTGGCGATGCCCTGGCCCGCGAGCAAAGCCCCAGCGGCTACCTGCCCATCGAAGGCATTGCTCCCTACCGCCAGCTGGTGCAGGACCTGGTGTTCGGCGCCGGTCATGAGGCCGTGCGCAGTCAGCGCATCGCCACCGTGCAGACCCTGGGCGGCTCGGGCGCGCTCAAGCTGGGCGCGGACTTCATCCAGCACTATTTCCCCGGCGCCGAGGTCTGGCTCAGCGATCCCACCTGGGACAACCACCTGGCCATCTTCCAGGGCGCGGGACTGCGCACCCACAGCTATCCCTACTACGACGCGGCCACGGGCAGCCTGCGCTTCGACGCCATGCTGCAGACGCTGCGCGAACTGCCCTCGGGCAGCGTGGTGCTGCTGCATGCCAGCTGCCACAACCCCACGGGCGTGGACCTGTCGCGCGAGCAGTGGCAGCAACTGATCCCGGTGATCGTGGAGCGCGGCCTGATCCCCTTCGTGGACATGGCCTACCAGGGCTTTGGCGATGGGCTCGATGAAGACGCCTGGTCCGTGCGCGCCCTGGCCGACGCGGGCGCCCAGGCCTTCGTGGCCAATTCGTTTTCCAAGAACTTCTCGCTGTATGGCGAACGCGTGGGTGGCCTCAGCGTGGTCTGCAACGACGCGTCCACGGCCGGCAATGTGCTGGGCCAGCTCAAGGCCACGGTGCGCAGCAACTATTCCTCGCCACCCACCCGTGGCGCACGCCTGGTGCAGCAGGTGCTGGCATCGCCCGAGCTGAGCGCCCAATGGGCGCAGGAGCTGGCGCAGATGCGCGGGCGCATCAAGGACATGCGCGCCCAGCTGCACGGCGCGCTGCATGAACGCTTTGGCGAGCGGCGCGACTTCGGCTTCCTGCTGACCCAGCGCGGCATGTTCAGCTACACAGGCATCACCGAGCCCCAGGTCCACCGCCTGCGCGACGAGCATGGCGTGTACCTGATCCGCTCGGGCCGCATGTGCATGTCGGGCCTGTCCGGCGCCAACGTGCAGTACGTGGCCGACGCCATTGCCACGGTGCTGGAGTCGCCGCAATGAGCGGCTGCCCCGTCCATGGCGGCCTGACCGAGCGCATCGTCGCCGAGGAAAGGGCGCAGCTGGATTTCAGCCAGTCCATGAGCTATGGCGACTACCTGCAGCTGGACGCCATCCTGGGCGCACAGCAACTGCTGTCGCCCACGCATGACGAGTTGCTGTTCATCATCCAGCACCAGACCAGCGAGCTGTGGATGAAGCTCATGCTGCACGAGCTGGGCGCCGCCACGGCCGCCGTGGCGGCCGACCGCCATGCAGATGCCTTCAAGATGCTGGCCCGCGTGAGCCGCATCATGGAGCAGCTGGTAGGCGCCTGGTCCGTGCTGGCCACCATGACGCCTACCGAGTACACGGCCATGCGCCCGTATCTCGCCAGCTCCAGCGGCTTCCAGAGCTACCAGTACCGCTGCATCGAGTTCGCGCTGGGCAACAAGAACGCCGCGATGCTCCAGCCCCATGCCCACCGCCCGGACCTGCTGGCGCGGGTGGAGGCCGCATGGCGAGCGCCTTCCCTGTACGACGAGGCCCTGCGCCTGCTGGCACGCCAGGGGTTGGCCATTCCTGCCGGGCACCTGGAACGCGACTGGACCCAGCCCTACACGGCCAGCCCCGAGGTCGAGGCCGCCTGGGCGCAGGTCTACCGCGACCCGCAGTCGCACTGGGACCTGTACCAGCTCGGCGAAAAGCTCGCCGACATCGAGGACGCATTCCGCCTGTGGCGCTTTCGCCATGTGACCACGGTGGAGCGCGTCATCGGCTTCAAGCGCGGCACGGGCGGCACGGGCGGCGTCAGCTACCTGCGCAAGATGCTGGACGTGGTGCTGTTCCCCGAAATCTGGTCCGTGAGAACGAAACTGTGACCCCTGAGCGGCTTTGCCGCTTCCCCCGCTCTCGCTGCGCGGGCGCGGGACCACACCATCGCTGCGGGGCGGCGCGGCCGGCCTAGGCCCTTGCTCGGCGTCCGCCGATGGGCCGCGCCAAGTTTCCGGCGCAAGAACACCATGCCTTCGCATGTAGTCAAAACACAAGGAAATCCATGAAGCAAATCATCGACGTGGGACTGCCGCCGCTCAAGCAGCCCTTCTCCTGGGCCGTCAAGGCCAGCGGCCAGATGCTGTTCACGGCCCACGGCCCCGTGCGGCCCGACGGCAGCATCGACACCGGCCCCATCGAACAGCAGGCGCGCCTGACCTTCACCAACCTGCGCAACGCGCTGCAGGCCGCAGGCGGCACGCTGGCGCATGTGACCCAGGTGCTGATCTACATGACCGACGTGGCCGACATGCCGGCCATCGACGCCGTGTACCGCGAGTTCTTCGAGGCGCCCTATCCCAACCGCTCCAGCATGGGGATTTCGGCGCTGGTGGTGCCGGGCATGAAGCTGGAGATCGTGGCCTACGCCATGCTCCCCTAGAGGCTGTGACGGACATGCCGGCGCCCCGCAATTGCGTTCAATACAGGGCCGGCGTGCGGGACGAGACTGCGTGCCTTGTGCAGTCCTGCGTCCGCGCGAAATCTCATGTCCTCCTCGCTGCTCGCCATGGGCGTCTTCACCCTCGTGGGCGCCATCACGCCCGGCCCCGTCAATGTGCTGGCCCTGCGCCACGGCGCAGCCCGCTCGCGCCTGGTCTCTGCCGCCTATGTGCTGGGCGCCAGCGCCAGCTATGCGGCCGTGGTCTGGGTCATGGGCCAGGGAGCACAGTGGCTGCTGCAGACGCTGCCGCAGCTGTCCACGGCCGCACAGTGGCTGTGCGCCGCCTATCTGCTGTGGCTGGCCTGGCGGCTGGCCAATGCGCCTGTGGGCCAGGCCGGGAGGCAGCAAAACGGCGGATCGCAGCGCACGCTGCAGGCCCTGCTGCAAGCACTGTTGCAGGGCACGGCCGTGCAGACGCTCAACCCCAAGGCCTGGCTGGTGGCGCTGGCCGGCGTGGGCCTGTTCGTGCTGCCCCACGCGAATGCGCCGTGGGCGCTGCTGCAGTTTTGCGCCATCTCGCTGCTGGCCTGCCTGGTGGGGGTCGGCAGCTGGGCGCTGCTAGGGCAGCTGCTTTCGGGCTGGCTGCGCACCGAACGCCGCCAGCGCCTGTTCCACCGCCTGCTGGCCCTGCTGCTGGTCGCCAGCGTGGCGGCCATGCTGGCATGATGGCTGGCCGCCATGACTTCAGCCTCTCCCCACCGATTCCACCGCCATCCGGCCGCTCCCTGGGCCGAGCTGCGCGACAGCGCGCGCTCGCCGCATTGCTTTCGGCTGCACATGCATGCCGAGTACTCGATCGGCATCGTGGACGCGGGCCGCACCGTGTTCCACCATGCCCACGGCCCGCAGCCCGTGGAGGCGGGCGGCGTGGTGCTGATCGAGCCCGGCGCCTGGCATGCCTGCAATCCCGACCCCGGCGCGCCATGGTCCTACCGCATGCTGTTTGTCGATGCCGACTGGCTGCACGCGCGGCTGGGCGTGGCCGCGCTGCGCTTTCCCCGGCGCACGCTCACGGATGCGGACATCGCCCGCCTGGTGGATGGCCTGTGCCGCCCCGTCGATGGCGCGGCCGCCGCCGACCGCCTGGCCCTGGGCCTGGAGCACCTGCTGGACCGCTGTGCCCAGCCCGCAGCCTTGCCCCTGCCCGGCGATGCGGCGGCCCTGGCCCCCGCGCTGCAGCGCCTGCATGCAGGACCCGATGCAGGCCTGACCGTGCAGTCCCTGGCCCAGGAATGCGGCATGAGCGCCACGCGCTTCATCCGCCGCTTCAAGGCGGCCACGGGCATGACGCCCGGCAGCTACCGCCTGAACCTGCGCATCAACGGCGCGCGCCGCCTGCTGGCCACGGGGGCGGCGCTGTCCGATGCGGCCTATGCCATGGGCTTTGCCGACCAGGCCCACCTGCAGCGCGCCTTCAAGGCCCACCATGCGCTGACGCCGGGCTGCTACGCACGCGGAGCCTGAGCCGGACCCTCCCATGGTTTTGCAGCGGCCAGCCCGGAGCCGGCGGTGAAAGCGCAGATACTTACGCCTTCCGCTTTCAGCCCCCAACCGCCGCGCACCATGGCCGCCTTCCAAGACATTCAGCAACGAGAAACCGGCCTGCGCCAGCAGCTGTCCGCCGCCCAGATGGTGATGATCGCCATCGGAGGCGCCATCGGCACCGGCCTTTTCATGGGCAGCGCCTTCGCCATCGGATTCGCCGGCCCCAGCGTGCTGGTCAGCTACGCCATCGGCGCGCTGATCTCGCTGCTGCTCATGGGCTGCCTGGCCGAGATGACGGTGGCCCATCCGACCTCGGGCTCGTTCGGCGCCTATGCCGAGCACTACATCAGCCCGATGGCCGGCTTCATGGTCCGCTATGCCTACTGGGCCGCCGTGGTGCTGGCCGTGGGCATGGAGGTGACGGCCATAGGCATCTACATGGGCTACTGGTTCCCCGACGTGCCGCGCTGGATCTGGGTGGTGGTGTTCTCGGGCGCGCTGGTGGCCGTCAACGCCAGCAGCGTCAAGGCCTTCGGCCAGGTGGAGTACGGCTTTTCCATGGTCAAGATCATCGCCATCGTGGCCTTCATCCTGATCGGCGCCTGGGTGGTGTTCGGCTCGCAGCCCCAGGGCATCGGCTTTTTCAACTACACGGCCGATGGCGGCTTCTTCCCCAAGGGCCTGTGGGGCACCTGGGTGGCCGTGATCATCGCCATCTTCAGCTACCTGAGCCTGGAGGCCGTGGCCGTGGCGGCTGGCGAGGCCGAGGACCCCAAGCGCGCCATCACCCGGGCCTTTCGCACCACCATGGCGCGCCTGGTGATCTTCTACCTGCTGACGCTGGCGCTGATGCTGGCCATCGTGCCCTGGCAGCAGGCCGGCACGGACAAGAGCCCCTTCGTGAAGGTTATGGAGATCATCGGCATCCCGGGCGCTGCCAGCATCATCAACTTCGTGGTGCTGGTGGCCGCGCTGTCGGCCATGAACAGCCAGCTGTATGTGACCTCGCGCATGATGTTCAGCCTGTCGCGCGGCGGCTATGCGCCCTCGGTGTTCGGGCGGCTGAACAGCCGCGGCGTGCCCGTGGCGGCGATTGCCATCTCCTGCCTGGGCATTGCCGTGGCCGTGGCCGTGAACCTGTGGAAGCCCGAAGGCTCGCTGCTGTGGATGATGTCCGTGTCCATGTTCGGCGCCATGTTCACCTGGTTCATGATCTTCGTGACCCATCTGTTTTTCCGCGCGCGCTGGTCGCGCGAGCATCCGGGCCAGCGCCTGCAGTTCCGCATGTGGGGCTATCCGCTGTTCACGCTGGCCGGCGCCGCGCTGATGCTGGGCGTGATCGTCACCACCTATTTCACCGAGGTCTTCCACATGACGCTGCTCACGGGCCTGCCCTTCCTGGGCCTGCTGGCCCTGGTGTATGCGCTGTGGTACCGGCCGCGCGCACAGGCCGCCCGAACCGCCCCGAAGGAGTGAAACCATGACCCGCAGACTCTGGGACATCTCCCCGGCCGTGCAGGCCGCCAGCCCCGTCTTTCCCGGCGACACGGCCTACAGCCAGCAATGGTGCGCCACCATCGGGCCGGGCTGCCCGGTCAATGTCAGCGCCATCACGCTGTCGCCCCATGTGGGAGCGCATGCCGATGCACCGCTGCACTATGACGCCGACGGGGCATCCATCGGCAACGTGGATCTCGACGCCTTCCTCGGCCCCTGCCGCGTGATCCACGCCATCGGCAAGGGACCGCTGGTCGAATGGGAGCACATCGCCCACGCCGTGGAGCATCTTCCGGCACGCGTGCTGGTGCGCACCTACGAGCGCGCCCCCACCACCTGGGACCAGGAACTGGCAGCCTATGCACCGGCCACGGTCGAGCGTCTGGCCGACCTGGGCGTGAAGCTCATCGGCATTGACACGGCCAGCATCGACCCGGCCAGCAGCAAGAGCCTGGACAGCCACCAGGTGATCCGCCGGCGCGGCCTGCGCGTACTGGAGAACCTGGTGCTGGACGAGGTGGCCGAGGGCGACTACGAGCTCATCGCCCTGCCGCTCAAGCTGGTCGAGGCCGATGCCTCGCCCGTGCGCGCCGTGCTGCGTGCCCTGGCCTGATTCCCGGGCCGCACCTTTCGCCTTTCGCCTTTTCCATACCCAAGGAGACCCCGTGACGAGCCTGCAAGACTGCCTCACCCTCGATGCGCAAGACCCGCTGCGCGCCCTGCGCGACCAATTCACGCTGCCCGAAGGCGTGATCTACCTTGACGGCAATTCGCTGGGCGCCAGCCCCCGCGCCGCCGCCGCGCGCGTGGCCGAGGTGGTGCAGCAGGAATGGGCCCAGGGCCTGATCCGCTCGTGGAACGATGCCGGATGGATCAGCCTGCCCCAGCGCCTGGGCGACCAGTTCGCCCCCTGGCTGGGCGTGGGCGCGGGCGAGCTGGTGTTCACCGACACGGCCTCCATCAACCTCTACAAGGTGCTGACGGCTGCGGCCCGCATCGCGCGCGAGGACGCGCCGCAGCGCAAGCGCCTGATCAGCGAGCGCAGCAACTTCCCCACCGACCTCTACATCGCCCAGTCGGTCTGCCAGGAATACGGCCTGGAGCTGGTGCTGCTCGAACCCGAGGAGATTGCCGATGCGCTGACCGACGAGGTCGCCATCTGCATGCTCACCCATGTGAACTACCGCACGGGCGCCATGCACGACATGGCTGCCGTGACGGCTGCCGCGCAGGGCAAGGGCATTCTCTGCGTCTGGGACCTGTGCCACAGCGCGGGCGCCGTGCCTGTCGATCTCAAGGGAGCGAATGCAGACTTCGCCATCGGCTGCAGCTACAAGTACCTCAACGGCGGCCCGGGCGCGCCGGCCTTTGTCTGGGCCAACCCGCGCCTGATCAACCGCTTCTGGCAGCCGCTGTCGGGCTGGTTCGGCCATGCCGAGCCTTTCAAGTTCGTGCCGGACTACCACCCGGCCCAGGGCATACAGCGCTACCTGTGCGGCACCCAGCCCATGGTCAGCCTGAGCGTGCTGCAGTGCGGCCTGGACGTGTTCACTGCCGTGGAGCCGCTGGGCGGCATGGACGCGCTGCGCAACAAGTCGCTGGCGCTGACCGACCTGTTCATCGCCCTGGTCGAGGAACGCTGCCAGGGCCACGGCCTGGGCCTGGCCACGCCGCGCGAGCACGGCCGGCGCGGCTCCCAGGTCTGCCTCACGCGCGAGGAGGGGCTGGGCGTGGACGGCAAGGACAGCGGCGCCTATGCCATCGTGCAGGCGCTGATCGCGCGCGGCGTGATCGGCGACTTCCGCAAGGGCGACGGCACGGGCCTGCACAAGGACATCCTGCGCTTCGGCTTCACGCCGCTGTACGTGGGATTCGAAGATGTCTGGCATGCCGTGGAGCACCTGCGCCAGGTGCTGGAATCGGGCGAATGGCGCAAGCCGGAGTTCAACCGCGTCAATGCGGTGACCTGAAGCCTGGAGCCAGCCCTTCAGAACGCCGTGGACGACAGCGAGGCCCAGAGATGGGCCGCGACCAGGGCGCGCCAGGGCGCGAAGTCCCGCAGCCACAACTCGGTCTGCGCGGCGTCCACGGATTCCGTCTCCAGCAGCCGCGCCAGGGCGCGGCGCACGGCCACATCGCCGTGCAACGGGCCGTCCAGGTGGCCATAGCCGCGCAGCAGCATGTAGTTCACGGTCCACGGGCCTATCCCCTTGAGAGCCAGCAGCCGCCCGCGGATCTCGGCCACCGGCAGTTCAGGCAAGGCCGCCCAGTCGTCCAGCGGCAATTCACCCGACTGCACGGCCTGCGCCAGCAGGCGCAGCGTGTGCGTCTTGCTCCGCGAAAAGCCGGCTGCGCGCAGGTCGTCCTCGCTCAGCTGCGCCACCTGCGCGGCCTCCGGCATGCACCACAGCTGCTGCGGCGCGTCGGCATGGCCATCGTGCAGCGCCACCGGCTGGCCGGCTGCGGCGATCAGGCGGCGGCGCAGCGACACGGCTGCCGCCACGCTGATCTGCTGCCCGGTGACGGCCCAGCTCAGCGCCTCCCAGGGCGTGCAGGCCGCGGGCACATGCAGGCCAGGCTGGCGCGCCAGCAGCGGTCCCAGCCGCTCATGGCGGCCAAAGCGGCGCTCGAACTCCCCCACATCCTGGGACAGTCCGAACATGCGCCGCAGCATGGCGGCCAGCACATCGTCCATGCCGGTGATTGCGCCCGCATCGGCGGGCAGGTGCCATCGGGCCTGGACCACGGCCGCCTCTTCGCACTGCTGCGTCAGCTCCAGGGTGAGCAGCGTGGGAAGGCCTTTCCACATCAGGCCCTTGTGCATGCGGATGGTGCCGCCATCCTGCAGATCGCATTCGGACAGGCGCTGGGCATCGCGCCGGTGAAAGCCCCAGAACTCGGTCATGCGGTAGCCGGCCGGCAGCGTCAGTTGCTGCTGCGCCTGATAGGTCTGGCCGGTGCCACGCCCTCGCCCCTGCCCCTGCCCGCTCATGCGCTTCCTGCCTGGCGCAGCGATGCGTGCCCAGCGTCCTTGCCAGCCGCCTCCTGCGCCTGGCGCGCCTCGCGCAGCAGCAGGGCGCGCTTGCGCTCCACGCCCCAGCGGTAGCCGGAGATGCTGCCGTCGTTGCGCACCACGCGGTGGCAGGGCACGGCCACGGCAATGGGGTTGGCCGCGACGGCGCTGGCCACGGCCCGGGCACCCGTGGGCATGCCCAGGCGCAGGGCCAGTTCCGAATAGCTCAGCGTCTGCCCGGCGGGAATGGCGCACAGCGCCTGCCATACGCGCTGCTGGAAGGCCGTGCCCTGCACATCCAGCGGCAGTGCCAGGCCCCGGCGCGGCTGCTCGACCAGGGCCACGACCTGGGCCACGGTGTGCTCGAATCCGGCATCGCCGCCCACCAGTTCGGCCAGCGGAAAGCGCTGCTGCAGGTCCTGCACCAGGGCCTCGGCATCGTCGCCCAGCAGCACGCAGCACACGCCGCGATCGGTGCTGGCCACCAGGATGCTGCCCAGCGTGCATTCGGCCACCGCAAAGCGGATGGTCTGGCGCATGCCGCCGCGCCGGTAGTCACCGGGCGCCATGCCCAGCATGGCGCCTGCATCGCGGTAGAAACTGCTGCTGGCCGCATAGCCGCTGAGGTAGGCGGCATCGGTGACCGAGTCGCTCTTGCCTGGCTGCAGCGCCTGGCGCAGCGCACGCGCGCGGTGCGCCTTGGCATAGGCCTTGGGCGTGAGGCCCGTGGCCTGCTTGAACAATCGGTGCAGCTGCCAGGGGCTCAGCCCGGAGCGTTCTGCCAGCGCGCCCAGGGCGGGGGGCGGCTCCTCGGTCTCCAGCCAGCGGCAGCATCGGGCCACCAGGGCAGCGGGGTTGGCAGGGGCATCGCTGGCTTGATTCATGGCTTGGTGGGACACGGCATGTCTTTCAGGATCATCGGATGCCTTACTCTACGCAGCCCGGCGCGGGCGCGCATCCCGCTTCTTGCAAGCCGCAGGATTGCTGCGCGGGATTCGGTTACGCTGCGCCCTGCATTTTCCGCATCGAGACTTGCGAGACTCCCACATGACCACCGAACACTCCGGCTGTCCCATGAACAGCTCCGGCCGCACCGAATCCATCGTCAAAGAGGAGCGCGCCCAGCTGGACTTCAGCCAGTCCATGAGCTATGGCGACTACCTGCACCTGGACCAGATCCTCACGGCACAGCACCCGCTGTCGCCCGCGCATGACGAGATGCTGTTCATCATCCAGCACCAGACCAGCGAGCTGTGGATGAAGCTGATGCTGCATGAGGTCCGCGCCGCCACGGCCGCCATCGCAGGCGGCACGCGCGCCGACGCCTTCAAGATGCTGGCCCGCGTCAGCCGCATCATGGAGCAACTGGTCAGCGCCTGGACCGTGCTGTCCACCATGACGCCGCCCGAGTACACGGCCATGCGTCCCTACCTGGCCAGCTCCAGCGGCTTCCAGAGCTACCAGTACCGCTGCATCGAGTTCTCCCTGGGCAACAAGAATGCCGCCATGCTCCAGCCCCATGCCCACCGGCCCGATCTGCTGGCCCAGGTGGAGGCGGCATGGCGCTCGCCCTCGCTCTACGACGTGTCCCTGCAACTGCTGGCGCGCGAGGGCATCGAGGTGCCCGCCGACCGGCTGGAGCGAGACTGGACCCAGCCCTACGAGGCCAGCGAAGGCGTCAAGCAGGCCTGGATCACGGTCTACCGCGATCCCCACCAGCACTGGGACCTGTACCAGCTCGGCGAAAAGCTGGCCGACATCGAGGACGCCTTCCGACTTTGGCGCTTCCGCCATCTGACCACGGTGGAGCGCGTCATCGGCTTCAAGCGCGGCACGGGCGGCACCGGCGGCGTCAGCTACCTGCGCAAGATGCTGGACGTGGTGCTGTTCCCCGAAATCTGGGCGCTGCGCACCGAGCTGTAAGAACTGGCGGGCGCCACCGACGGCAGACCGCTGCGGTGGCGACAGCGCGCATGCGCGCAAACGGGTAAGCTGCGGCGCCAGGAGAAATACCGTGTCCGCAGCGCCGCAACAGCCCCCACACAACAACACACACACAGAGGCTTCGCAGACCTCCACCGCAGCACCGCCGCCACGCAGCCAGCTGCTGTGGGCCATGCTGCTGGCCCTGCTCTCGGCCTTTGCGCTGAGCCAGGCCTTTCGTACCACGACCTCGGTCATGGCGACCGGCCTGCAGCAGGATTTCGGGCTTACGGCCCAGTCGCTGGGGGCCTTTGCGGGCCTGTTCGGACTGTCCTTCGGCGTGGCCCAGTTGCTCATGGGCATCGGCATGGATCTCTACGGCCTGCGCCGCACGGTGCTGCTGTCGTTTCCGCTGGCGATCGCGGGATCGGCACTGTCCGCCGCCGCACCCAATTACGGCTGGCTGATGGTGGGCCAGTTGCTGATCGGCGTGGGCTGCTCGCCGGCCTTCCTGGCCTGCACCATGTTCATCTCGCGCCACTTTCCCATGGACCGCTTCGCCTTTCTGTCGGGCGTGGGCATGGGCGTGGGCGGCTTGGGGCTGCTGTTCACAGGCACGCCGCTGGCCTGGCTGGTCCAGCATTTCGGCTGGCGCTCGGGCTTTGCGCTGCTGGCCGTGATGTCGGCCCTGTCGTGGCTGCTGATCTGGTGGCGCGTGCACGAGCCCGCCCGCCGCGGAGCACAGACCGCCGCACGGGAAAGCTGGGGCGTGGCGGCACGCCGCATGGCCGAGCTGTTCACGCTGCCGCACACCCTGGGTATCGTCCTGCTGGCCATGGCCTGCTATGCATCGTTTCTGGCGCTGCGCGGCCTGTGGCTGGGGCCGCTGCTCATCCATCGCTATGGCTTTTCGCTGGTGGAAAGCGGCAATGTGGCGCTGGTCGTATCGATGATCTCGCTGTTCAGCCCCGCGATTTTCGGGCGCATGGATCCCGGCCCAGGACGGCGCCGGCGCTGGCTCACCAATTACTCGCTGCTCATGGGCAGCCTGTTCATGCTCATGGCCTTTTTGCACCATGGCTGGACCAATGTGGCGCTGATCTTCGCCATGGGCCTGCTGTCCGGCTATTCGGTGCTGCAGTACGCCGATGTGCGCGCTTCCTACCCCCCAGAGATGACCGGCCGCGCACTGTCGCTGTTCACCATGGCCATGTTCCTGGGTGTGGCCCTGGTGCAATGGTTCACGGGCTGGGTGGCGGCCTGGGCCGAGGCCTGGGGCGTGGAGCCCTACAAGGCCGTGATGATCTCGATTGCGGCCACGCTGGTGGGCGCGTCGACCGCGTTCCGTTTCCTGCCCTCCTCGCCGCTGCTGCGCCAGGCATCCGCCTAGCGGCCGGAGTCTGTGCCTCTACAAGGCGTTGGCGGCCGAGCCATCGCCACGGTACAGCCAGGGCAGATCCATCAGCCGGGAGCCCAGCAGGCGCAGCGACAGGTCACGCCCCCAGCGCACCGGACCCGTGGCATGGAAGATGCGGCCATTGCGCTGCGAGCGCGCCTGCACGCGCGCATTGCGCTGCCAGCGATTGAGCGCGTAGCGGCGCAGGCGCATGTTCACATCCAGGTCATGCATGGACAGGGCGCGCTGCAGCTCCGCTGCATCTTCAATCGCCATGCCGGCGCCCTGGGCCAGATAGGGTCGCATGGGGTGGGCGGCATCGCCCAGCAAGGCCACCACGCCGCGCGCCATCTGCGCGGCCGATTGCACGGGCGGGCGATCGCCCACCGGCCACAGCCGCCAGTCACCGCCAGCGGCAGGCACATGCTGGATCAGGTCCAGCAGATGCGGGCAACTGCCCTGCAGCACCCGCACCAGATCATCGAGATTGCCCGCGTGGTCCCAGTTCGCCAGGTCCTCGGGCGCCGGGCCCTGGACGATGACCACCAGGTTCTGCAGCTCGCCCCGGCGCACGGGGTACTGGATGGCATGCATGCGCGAGCCCAGCCAGGCCGTGACATCGGTGGCACGCAGCCGCTTGGGCAACTGGGCCTGGTGCACCAGGGCGCGGTAGGCCAGGTGCCCGGTGACACGAGGCGGGCCGTCGCCCAGCAGCTGCTGGCGCAGGACGCTGCGCACGCCGTCGGCGGCGACCAGGGCATCGCCTTCGATCAGCTTGCCGGCCTGGGTTCGCACGGTGACCACGCCGTCAGTCTCGGAAAAGCTCTCGATGGGCTGGCCCAGGTTCAGGTGCATGCCCGGATAAGTCTGAGCGGCTTCCCGCAGCAGCTGCTGCAGATCGGCCCGGTGGATGGTGGCGTAAGCAGCGCCGTAGCGATGCACGGCCTCGCTGCCCAGAGGCATGTGCCCCAGTTCCTGCCCTGTGGCGGCGCTGCGCACCCGCAGGCTGTCCGGCAGCGCCACCACCTGCTGCAGCGGCTTTTGCAGGCCCCAGGCCTGCAGGCGGCGCACCACATTCGGCCCCAGCTGGATTCCAGCCCCCACTTCGCTGAGCACGCGTGCCTGTTCGAAAAGACGCACTTCCCAGCCCGCCCGCGATGCACCAATCGCGGCAGCCAGGCCACCAATGCCGCCGCCGGCAATCAACACCTGCTTGTTCATGCGCGTATTGTGCCCCTGCCTTCGCCCATGGTGGCTGGTGCCTGGATATTCAAGTCGGCCACCACTGAAGAAAATCAAAAAATCATCGGATTTGTCTGAAACACGCATGCATCCGCCATGCGTTGAGACGCCAAGACCCGGAAACACCCACCTCGCATGCTCCAAACTGCCGCAAGGTGCATCACTGGCACTGTGCATTTTGCGTTACCGCCAGAAATCGGCCCTGGCATCGCCGCCGCGCAATGTCCGTGCACAGGCCCACGCTTTGCACAGCGCATGATAGTCATTCTCAACCGAGTCAATTTTTGACAAATGGCCGTGCCAATGAAAAAAGCCCGCACAAGGCGGGCTCTTTCAACATGCGCGATGGAAAAATCAGATGACGAACTTTTCGCGGTCCTGATTCTGAATCCACTTCGGCGGCTTGCCGCGTCCGGTCCAGGTCTGGCCAGTGGCGGGATCACGGTACTTGGGCGCCACCTTGGTGCCCGTTGCACCCGCATTGCCGCGACCACGAGCCGAAGGAAAGACGTCATCCGCAGTCAGGCCATATTCGGCAATCAAATTGCGAACCTTGCCCACGGCGTCAGACAGTTCACGCTTGCGCGCTTCCTGGATCTGTTGCTCCAGTTCCTGTCGCTGCTTCAGCAATTCCTTGTAAGAGCTCATGGTGTGCGCCTTGAAAGTTGTTTAAGAGCTTTCATTATAAAAACATAATCGCCCTACAGGGCAAGACACATGTAAGCAAAATCCACAATATCGCAGTTGCCTATTGCAGCGAGGAGCCTTCGGATAATTCCGAAATGGCAAGCACCTTGTCAATGCGTTTGCCATCGAGATCAATCACCTCGAAGATCCAGCCCGCGCAGCTGATCCGCTCTCCCAGAACCGGCAAATGACCGCTTTCCGCCATGAGAAGGCCGGCAACGGTGTTGTATCGACCACGGTGCTCATCGGGCAGGTCACGAATATCGAGGCGCGCCTTCAGCTCCGATATGGGCATCAGCCCGTCCAATAACCAGGAGCCATCCCCACGCTGCATGGCCCATGCTTCCGTTTCGGTCACAGGCTGTAACTCGCCGGTAATCGCCTCCAGCAAATCGCGCGGCGTCATGATGCCCTGCACCACGCCATATTCATCCACCACGAACACCATGCGCCCGGATCGGGCACGCAATTGCTCCAGCAGTTCCATGGCGCTGAGCGTCTCGGGCAGGAACGAGGCCGGCAGTACATGCTCGTAGAGCGTGGAGCCCGCCGCATCGGGACCCAATGCCAGCAGGCGCGCCACGCTGATGATGCCGACCACGTCATCAAGGGAATTGCGGCACACCGGATACCAGGAATGGCCGCCCTTTGCGTGGTCATCGGCCGAGGCCTGCAATGCCTCGGTGACGGTCATGTCGGCATCCAGCCATTGCACATCGCCGCGCGGCACCATGATCGACGTCAGCGAGCGGTCATCGAGATGGAAGACGTTCTGCACCATCTGGTGTTCGCTGGCCTCGATGACGCCGGCATCGCGGCCCTCGGCAAGGCTGGCCGCGATCTCCTCCTCGGTCACGGAGCGTGCCGCCGATTCATTGATGCGCAGCAAGGTCAGCATGGCGCGGGTGGAGAAGGCCAGCAGCCGCACAAAAGGCTTGGCTGCCGACGCCACCCACGTCATGGGCCGTGAGACCACGATGGCCACGGTTTCGGGATAGAGCTGGCCGATGCGCTTGGGCACCAGCTCGCCGAAAACGATGGTGACGAAGGTGATCACGGTCACGACGACTGCCGTTGCCGAAATGCTGGCTGCGCGCTCTGGAACGCCCAGGCCCAGCAGCCATGCGGCCAGTCCGTCGCTGAAGGCCGCCTCACCCAGGATACCGTTGAGCAGGCCGATGGAGGTGATGCCCACCTGCACCGAAGAAAGAAATTGCGTGGGGTTGTCGAGCAAGGCCAGTGCCGCCACCGCTCCCTTGTCGCCTGTTTCAGCCAGTGCCACCAACCGAGCCTTGCGGCTGGAGGCCAGTGCCAATTCGGACATTGCAAACACCCCATTGAGCAGCGTAAGCAACGCGATCAGCAGAAAATCCATGGTTCGTATATCAGAAAGAAGACCATGGCACTTTACTGTATCGGTGATATCCAGGGATGCCACGACGCCTTTGAGCGCCTGCTGCAACGCGTGGATTTCTCCGCCAGCCGCGATACCTTGTACATCCTCGGCGACCTGGTGAATCGCGGCCCGGCATCGGACAAGGTACTGCGCACCTGCATGGCCGCCGGCGACTCCATGCGCGCCCTGCTGGGCAACCATGACCTGCACCTGCTGGCCGCCGCCCACGGCGTGCGCCGCAACAGCCGCCGCGACACCTTGGCCCAGGTGCTGCAAGCGCCCGATCGTGACCAGCTCCTGGACTGGCTGCGACAGCAGCCGCTGGCGCGCAGCCACCGCACGGTGCATGGCGATGAGCTGCTGATGGTCCACGCAGGCGTGCTGCCGCAGTGGACCGCCCAGGAAGTGATGGACCTTGCAGGCGAGGTGCACACGGTACTTCGCAGCGCGCAATTGCCGGATTTCCTGCAAGCCATGTACGGCAACCAGCCCGATCGCTGGTCGCCGGATCTGCAGGGCTGGGAACGGCTGCGTGTCATCGTCAACGCGCTGACCCGGCTGCGTTTTTGCAGCGCTCAGGGGGTCATGGATTTCGACAGCACGGAGTCGGCAGAGCAGGCGGCGCCAGGACTCATGCCCTGGTTCGATGTGCCGGGCCGCGCCACGGCGGGCGTGCCCATTGCCTTTGGCCACTGGTCCACGCTGGGCCATATCAACCGGCCCGATCTGGTGGCGCTGGACACGGGCTGCGTCTGGGGTGGCTGCCTGAGCATGATGCGCTTCGGCGACCATCTGGCGGACAGGGAGCTGATCCAGGTGGATTGCCCGCAGGCCCAGGCCCCAGGCTGATCAGGAGCAGCCCGTGCACCCATGAAAAAACGCCTGCAAGGCAGGCGTTATTCGGGAGGCAGGCCGCGTGTGCGGCGCTCAGACCTCGGAGGTGGCGACGGGCGCGGCGGGCGCGACCGGTGCCTTGAACAGCGCCGCCAGCTTGCGCTTGGGCTTGATGTTGCCGCCGGCCTTGGGCGCAGCGCGCTGGCTTTCCCAGTTGGCGTCGGCGCTGGCCGAAGGCTCATAGGGCTTGTCGAAGAAGGGGTCGGAATGCGCCGGGCGCTGGGCCATGCGCGAGCCGCGATGGCCGAAGCCCGTGCTGCCGCGTGCGGCATCGGCACCGCGATCGCCACGCTCGCCGCCGCGATCCCGTTCACGACCGTACCCGCCGCCAGCGCCTTGGCGCGGCAGCTCGTCGAAACGGTGACCACGCGGTGCGCTGCCGCGGAAATCTTCCATGGGGCAGGTTTCGACGTTGATCTTCTTCTTGATGAGCTTCTCGATCTCGCCCACCAGGCGCGCATCGTGGTTGGTCACCAGGGTCACGGCAATGCCGGAGGCGCCTGCGCGGCCCGTGCGGCCGATGCGGTGCACATAGTCTTCGGCGTTGAAGGGCACGTCGTAGTTGAAGACGGCCGGCACGTCCTTGATGTCCAGGCCGCGGGCCGCGACATCGGTACACACCAGCAGATCGACCTCGCCGCGCTTGAAGGCTTCAAGCGCCTTCAGGCGCTCGTCCTGGCTCTTGTCGCCGTGCAGCGCCGTTGCGCGCAGGCCATCACGCTCCAGGGCACGCGTCAGGCGGGCGCAGCCCAGCTTGCTGTTGGAAAAGACGAAGGCCTGGCGGATCTCGCGCTGCTTGAGCAGCGAACGCAGCGCATAGCGCTTGTCGTCGTCGCTGACGCTGTAGAAGCGCTGCTCCACCGTGGACGCCGTCTCGTTGGGACGGGCCACTTCGATGGTGACGGGGTCTTGCAGGTAGCTGCCGGCCAGGCGCTTGATCTCGGGCGAGAAGGTGGCGCTGAACAGCAAGGTGGTGCGTGTCTTGGGCAGATGGGACAGGATGCGCTGCAGGTCGGGCAGGAAGCCGATGTCCAGCATGCGGTCCGCCTCGTCGAGCACCACGTACTCGACCTGGTTGAGCACCACGTTCTTGGCTTCGATATGGTCAAGCAGCCGGCCCGGCGTGGCCACCAGCACCTCGACGCCCTTTTTCAGTTCCAGCGTCTGCGGTTTCATGTCCATGCCGCCGAACACCACGGTGCTGCGCAGCTTGGTGTACTTGGCGTACTGGGCGATCTGCTGAGCCACCTGGTCCGCCAGTTCGCGCGTGGGCAAAAGCACCAACGCCCGCACGGGGTGCCGTGCAGGCGAAGCGGAGGCATTTTCGTGGCGCATCAGCCGCTGCAGCAACGGCAGCGAGAACGCTGCCGTCTTGCCCGTGCCGGTCTGGGCTGCGCCCATGACATCCTTGCCGGTCAGAACAACCGGAATGGCCTGCGCCTGGATGGGCGTCATGGACTCGTAGCCCATGTCGGCCACGGCGCGCGCCAGGGACTCGGCCAGTTGGAGATTGGAGAAAGAGCTTGTCATTGAGGACGCTATTGTCGCACCTAGCGCGATTTGTGCGTTGCAATAACGCCAATTGGCACCTGGACAAGCATGGCGTTGCGTGAGCGCAACCCGCAAAAACCCGGTACGAGGGCCCGCTATGCGGGCATTTTTTCATCGCCGGGACACCGCCTCGAGACGGGACAGCGCCCCTCGGGGGTCATTTTTCAAAGCGAAGCGGCCGAGAAAGTGTCGCAGGACTTGACGCTGCCGGTGCGCAGACCGGTGCTGAACCAGCGCTGGCGCTGGGCACTGGTGCCATGCGTGAAGCTGTCGGGCACGACGGCGCCGCCACCGGCGCGCTGCAGGGCGTCGTCGCCGATCTTGGAAGCGGCATTCATGGCCGACTCCACATCGCCCTGCTCCAGGATCTGGCGTGCGCTTTGCGCGCGGTTCGCCCAGACGCCGGCCAGGCAATCGGCCTGCAGCTCCAGCTTGACCGACAGATGGTTGTATTCGACCTTGCTGACGCGGCCCCGCGCACGGTCCACCTGAGCGCTGATGCCCAGCAGGTTCTGCACGTGGTGGCCCACCTCGTGGGCAATCACATAGGCCTGTGCGAAATCGCCGGGGGCGCCGAGCTGGTTCTTGAGCGTCTCGTAGAAGCCCAGGTCGATATAGACCTTCTGGTCGGCAGGGCAGTAGAACGGCCCCATGGCGGACTGGCCCGTGCCGCAGGCCGTGGGCGTGGCGCCGCGGAACAGCACGAGCTTGGGATCGGCATATTGGGCGCCGCCCTGGCGGAACACCTCGCGCCACACATCCTCGGTATCGGCCAGCACGGTGGAGACGAAGCGGGCGAGCTGGTCGTCGGCCGGCGGCTTGTGGGCCGGCCCCTGGGGCTGCTGCACCTGCACCGGCGCGCCGCCGCTGAGCGCCCCCAGGATGGTCAGCGGATTGATGCCCAGCACCCAGCCACCGACCAGGGCGATGACGATGGTGCCGATGCCGATGCTGCGCCCGCCAAAGACGGGACCACCACCGCCACCACCACCGTCATCACGGCGGTCCTCCACATTGTCCGACTCGCGGTTGCCTTCCCATCTCATGGTGTTCGCTCCTGGATCTGTGCTGCGGCCTGCAGCATCGGGCGGCGATATTACGTCGGAACCTGCGGGGCCGCAGCGTCCGCAGTCCCGGCAATGATACGGCGTGTATCAGCGCACGGGCTGCACCGCCATGGGGGCAGTGACGGGCGGCGCCTGGCTGCGCAGTACCTGCTCGCGCGCCACCAGCACCATGCCGGCCAGCAGCGCGGCGACGATGCACAGGCCGACGACGACCGCCAGGCCCAGCCCCCATCCGCCGCGCCTGCGCCGCTCGCGTGCAGGCTCGCCGGGCCTGCGGGGCGCAGGTGCCTGTTCGCTGGGAGGCTCCTCGCGCTGCCACGGTTCGGGCGCGGGCCCGCGCCGCTGCTGCTCGTAGCGCGGGGCCGATTCCTTGCGGGGAGCTTCGGGCCGCGCCGAACCGTCCCAGCTGGGCTCCTCGCGCGGATAAGAAGACTTTTGTGACATAGGCGACATCGTAGTGCCTGCGCAGGCCCGCGCGGGCCTGGGTGCACCACCGGACACATCGCGCATTGGCCTGCGCGCGCCTACTGTGTACAGTCGCGGCCATGAGCCATTCCAGCACGCACTCCTCCGCCGCCCTAGACGCGCAGGCCACGGCCGCCCTGCTGCCCTGGAAGGAGCTGGCCGAAGAGATCGCGGCTGTACTGCTGCAGCCCCGGGCAGTGCAGGTGCCGCCGCGCATCGTGATGCCACTGCCCGCAGGAGGCAGCCTGTTTTGCATGCCCGCCACCGATGGGCAGGTGGCCATGACCAAGCTGATCAGCCTCACGCCCGGCAATGCCGGCACGCCGCGCGCCACCATCCAGGGCGATGTGGTGGTCTTCGATGTGGCCACGGGCGAGCGCCGCCTGATCCTGGACGGCCCCACGGTCACGGCGCGGCGCACGGCCGCCGTATCGCTGCTGGCCGCGCAAAGGCTGGCTCCCAATCCGCAGGGCCCGCTGCTGATCGTGGGCGCCGGCGTGCAGGGCCTGGCCCATATGCAGGCCTTTGCAGCAGGCCTGGGCGTGCGCGAGGTCCAGGTGGCATCGCGCAGCGCCGAAAGCGCCCAGTCACTGGTCAGCCAGGCGCATGCCATGGGCCTGCAGGCCAGTGCCGTGCAGGATCTGGAGGCCGCCGCGCGCCATTGCCCGCTGATCGTGACCTGCACGCCGGCCCGCGCCGTGGTGCTGCATGCAGCCCCGCGCGCCGATGCCTTTGTATCGGCCGTGGGCGCCTTCACGCCGCAGATGGTGGAGCTGGCGCCCAGCCTGTGCCTGGACCTTGCGCAGGCGGGCCGCGTCGTCGTCGATACCGCAGATGCGCTGCACGAAGCCGGTGATCTGCTGCAGGCGGGCATGGACGTGGCCGCCCTGCCCACGCTGGAGCAGGTGGTGCGCGAGCAATGGCTGCGCCCGCAGGTGCCGGTGCTGTTCAAATCCTGCGGATGGGGGGGCTGGGACCTTGCGGCCACCCGCCTGGCAATGCGCCGGGCTGCGCTTCAGAACAGTTGACGACGGATTTCTGCGTTGAACGAGCTTTCTCCCCCGGATTCCCCCGCCCCGCCCCCAAGCACCGAGCCCGGCCGCTGGCAGCGCCTGGGCCTGCGCACGCAACTGGCCCTGGTCTTCGGCTCGCTGCTGGTGGGCGTGACGGTGCTGATGTCACTGGCCTTCGGCGAACTGCTGCGCTGGCGCATGGAGCGCGAGGTCAGCGCCTCGCTGCATGCCATGGCCTCCAACGCGGCGCGGCAGTTGTCTGAAGGGCTGTTCAGCCGTGCCCATACCGTGGAGGTGCTGGCCGCTTCGCCGGAGCTGTGGGTGCAAGGGCTGGATTCCCCGGGCGTGGGAGCGCTGCTCAACCGCGCCCGTTCGCTGACGCCGTCCAACCTCTGGATAGGCGTGGCCGACGCCGAGGGCACGGTGCGCAGCGCCACCGACCAGTTGCTGGTGGGCCACGATGTCAGCGACCGGCCCTGGTTCGAGCCGGGGCTGCAGCGCGTGCATGTGGGCGACGTGCGTGCCTCCTCGCCGCGCATGGCCGCGCTGCTTGCGCCCCCGGCCGACGGCGCGCCGCGCCGGTTCATGGACTTTGCAGCGCCCATCCGCGTGGGCGGACTCACGCAGGGCGTGCTGTGCATGCACAGCAGCTGGGAATGGGTGCGAGAGACCATGCAGACCTTGCAGCAGGCCGACAGCGGGGATCGCCAGATCGGCCTCTTCATCTTTGACCGCCACGGCAAGATCATCCACGCCCCGGGCGACAGCCTGGAGCCGCTGCAGGCGCTGGACCAGCGCCTGCCGGTGGCCCATACCGTGTCTGCCGATACGTCCGATGCCACGCTGCTGCCCGTGCAGGTGGCGCGCTGGCAGGACAGCCCGCAGAGCTTTCTGACGGCCACCGTGCCGCTGCAGGCCCACAACCGGGTGACGGCCATGGGCTGGCACATCGTGGCCCGCCAGCCGCACGACAGCGCCTATGCGCCCGCGCGCCAGGCCATGCACCAGGTGCTGGCCGGCGGCCTGGCGGCGGCGCTGGTGGCCGCCGTCATCGCCTGGCTGGTGGCACGAAGGCTCAGCCAGGACCTCAAGCGCCTGGCCCGCGCGGCCAACGGCATCGATGGCAGCGGCGCGGCGCCGGACATTCCGCAGCTGCACAGCAGCCGCGAAGTGCACCGCCTCTCGCAGGCGCTGCGCGGCAGCATTGCCCAGCTGCGCTCGGCCAACGAGGCCATGGAGCGCCAGGTGCGCGAGCGCACCCTGCAGCTGCAGCAGGCCAATGCCGAGCTGGAGCACCAGGCGCGCAGCGATCCGCTCACGGGCCTGCTCAACCGCCGGGGCTTCGATTTCCAGCTGGACTTCGCCATGGCGCTGGCGCGCCGCAGCGGCCGCCCCTTGAGCGTGCTCGTCATCGACGTGGACCACTTCAAGCGCATCAACGACCAGCATGGCCATGACATGGGCGACGCCGTGCTGCGCACCCTGGCGCGCGCCTTCCGCATGCGGCTGCGCGAGTCCGACGTGCTGGCCCGCATGGGGGGCGAGGAATTCCTGGCCCTGCTGCCCGACACCACGGCCGACGCGGCCGTGGCCATTGCAGAGCAACTGCGCGAACTGCTGGCCTCCACGCCCATGGCCCACGGCGAGCCCGTCACCGCCAGCGTGGGCGTGGCCACGCTGCGCGGCACCACGGACACGGCCGCCGCCATGCTGCGCCGTGGCGACGAAGCGCTGTACGAGGCCAAGGGCGCAGGCCGCAACAACGTGCAGCTTCAGCGCTGAGACGGCCCCGCGCCGCTTTCTGCCCCCTCGGCTTGCCGCCTGCCGCAAAACACCAGTGCGGGAAAAAACATCACACTAATACTCAAATTGAGCATATTATTCGCAGCCATCACCAGACCTTTTCCACAGTCCCGGACGGCCACCATGCAGCTCAAATCCGTGCAGTACGACAAGCCCCATTTCTCCCACGCCGGCCAGTGCGGCATCGGCGAGGCATGGGCCCGCATTCCCCCTGAACTGGACCGCGCCCAGCGCCTTCGGACCACCGAGCGCATACGCGCCCTGCTGCACGAGCGCGATGCCGTGCTCGTGGCCCACTACTACGTGGATGGCGAACTGCAGGACCTGGCGCGCAAGACCGGCGGCTGCGTGGGCGATTCGCTGGAGATGGCGCGCTTCGGCGCCCAGCACCAGGCCAGCACCCTGGTCGTGGCCGGCGTGCGCTTCATGGGAGAGACCGCCAAGATCCTCAGCCCGGAAAAGCGCGTGCTCATGCCAGACGACGACGCCAGCTGCTCGCTGGACCTGGGCTGCCCGGCAGACGAGTTCAGCGCCTTTTGCGACGCCCACCCGGACCGCACGGTCGTGGTCTACGCCAATACCAGCGCGGCGGTGAAGGCGCGCGCCGACTGGGTGGTCACATCGTCGGTGGGACAGGACATCGTGGCCCACCTGCACGCCTGCGGCGAGAAAATCCTCTGGGCTCCCGACCGCCACCTGGGCGCCCACATCCAGCGCCAGACCGGCGCCGACATGCTGCTGTGGCATGGCTCCTGCCTGGTCCATGACGAGTTCAAGGCCGACGAACTGGCCGCCATGGCACTGGAGTATCCGCAGGCCGCCATCCTCGTGCATCCCGAGTCGCCGGCCGCCGTGGCCGCCCAGGCGGACGTGGTGGGCTCCACCACCCAGCTCATCAACGCGGCTGGCCGGCTGCCCACCGACACCTTCATCGTCGCCACCGACCAGGGCATCCTGCACGACATGCGCATGCGCTACCCGGGCAAGACCTTCCTGCCCGCGCCCACGGCCGGCCAGGGCGCCACCTGCAAGAGCTGCGCCATGTGCCCGTGGATGGCGATGAACAGCCTGCAGGGCGTGGAGCTGGCCCTGGAGCAGGGCCTGTGCGCCATCGAGGTGGATCCCGCCATCGCCCAGGCCGCGCGCCGGCCCATCGAACGCATGCTGGCTTTCGCGGCCGGCCACCGCCAGCCCGTGCGCGCCAGCGGCGACCTTGCGCGCGATGCGGCGCTCTTCCAGCACTTCGGTCCCGCCTGAGGACAGCGCCATGACACAGCCTTGCACAGACGTACTCATCATCGGCGCCGGCCTGGCCGGCATGGCCGCCGCCCTGTCGCTGCCGCCGCATCTGCGCGTGGCCCTGCTCAGCAAGGGCGCGGCCGAGGAATGTGCCAGCGCCTGGGCCCAGGGCGGCATTGCCGCCGTGCTGGATGCACAGGACAGCATCGACGACCACGTGGCAGACACCCTGGTCGCGGGCGCAGGCCAGTGCGATGCACAGGCCGTGCGCGCCATCCTTGAGCAGGCGCCTGCCGCCATCGATTGGCTGGTGGCCCACGGCGTGCCTTTCACGCGTGACGACAGCGGTGGCTTGCACCTCACGCGCGAGGGCGGCCACGGCCGCCGCCGCATCGTGCATGCCGCAGACTGCACCGGCCAGGCCGTGCACGCCGCCCTGCTGCGCGCCTGCCGGGAGCGCGCGAACATCGATCTGCATGAACACACCAGCGCGCTGGACCTGCTGACCGAAGGACAGCCTGCGCACTGCACAGGCGCGCTGGTGCGCCTGCCCGATGGCCGCCAGCAGCGCTGGCATGCCGCGCATACCGTGCTGGCCACGGGCGGGCTGGGGCAGGTCTATCCAGCCACCACCAACCCGGCCACCGCCACGGGCGATGGCGTGGCCATGGCCTGGCGCGCGGGCTGCCGCGTGAGTGATCTGGAGTTCATGCAGTTCCATCCCACGGCCCTGCAGGTGGGCGGCCGCGCGGCCGGCCTGGTCTCCGAGGCATTGCGTGGCGAAGGCGCCCTGCTGCGCCTGCCGGACGGCACGCGCTTCATGCCTGCCCATGACGAGCGGGCCGAACTGGCGCCGCGCGACATCGTGGCCCGGGCCATCCGGCACGAGATGGACCGCCATGGCCTGGCCTTCGTGCACCTGGACATCAGCCACAGGCCTCGCGCCTGGCTGCAGTCGCATTTCCCGGGCGTGATGGCCCTGTGCGCCAGCCATGGCATCGACATTGCGACGCAGCCGATTCCCGTGGCCCCCTGCGCCCACTACGCCTGCGGCGGCGTGCTGGCCGATATCGACGGGCGCACGGATGTCGATGGCCTGCGCGCCATCGGCGAGGTGGCGCGCACCGGACTGCACGGCGCCAACCGGCTGGCCAGCAATTCGCTGCTCGAATGCGTGGTGATGGGCCGCGCGGCCGCCCGGGCCATCGCGCAGCAGCCAGCAGCCGCCCCGGCGCTGGCCCGGCCGACCGAAACCCTGCAGGCCGGCGCACAGGAGCAGGACACGGCCGCCATCGCACAGGAGTTGCGCCAGCTCATGCAGGACTGCGTGGGCATACAGCGCAGCGACCAGGGCCTGGCGCAGGCCGTGCAGCGCATTGCGGCATGGCGGGAAAGGCTGGCACCTGCCGCAGGCAATGCGCTGCGCAACCAGCTCGATGTCTGCTGGCTCATGGCCACGGCTGCCGCCGCACGGCGCGAGAGCTGCGGCGCGCATTCGCGCATCGACGCCACACCGGCGCTGGTGGAATGAAGAATGACCCCCACGCTCCCCAAGGGGGCCGCTTTTCATCTTGGGGCGGCCCGGCGATGAAGAATGACCCCCACGCTACCCTTGCTGCGCAAGGTCCGCTGCCCCCCGAGGGGGCCGCTTTTCATCTTGGGGCGGCCCAGCGATGAAAAAGGCCCGCAGCTTTCGCTGCGGGCCTTGTCTTCCGGGCCAAAGCCGTCAGGCCTTGGGAAGCGTCACGCCCACCTGGCCCTGGTACTTGCCGCCACGGTCGCGGTAGCTGACCTCGCAGACATCGTCGGGATCGCTCTCGAAGAACAGCACCTGGGCGCAGCCCTCGCCGGCGTAGATGCGGGCGGGCAGCGGCGTGGTGTTGGAGAACTCCAGCGTCACATAGCCTTCCCATTCGGGCTCGAAGGGCGTGACGTTGACGATGATGCCGCAGCGCGCGTAGGTGCTTTTGCCCAGGCAGATGGTCAGCACGTTGCGCGGGATGCGGAAGTACTCGACCGTGCGCGCCAGCGCGAAGCTGTTGGGCGGGATGATGCAGCTGTCGCCCTCGAAATCGACGAAGCTCTTTTCATCGAAGTTCTTGGGGTCCACCACGGTGCTGTGGATGTTGGTGAACACCTTGAATTCGGGTGCGCAGCGGATGTCGTAGCCATAGCTGCTGGTGCCGTAGCTGATGATCTTGCGGCCATCGACGTTGCGAACCTGGGCCGGCTCGAAAGGCTCGATCATGCCGTGATCCTCGGCCATGCGACGGATCCACTTGTCGCTCTTGATGCTCATGGCAATTCCTCGTTCCCTAGCTGCACTTGTCAGGCGCCAGCACCCGGCCGGGCACTGGCGCAAAGGCGCTATTTTGCTTGAGAAACGACGGTGCGCTCGATCAGGCGGTCATCGCCCAGGATGATCATGGCGAACAGCAGCTCGTCCAGGCTCCCCGCCTGGCGGGTCTTGCGCTCGAGCAGCGGCGTGCAGGCCGGGTTGATGACCACGAAGTCGGCCTCGCAGCCCGGCTGCAGGTTGCCCACCTGGCCCGCCAGGCCCAGGGCGCGCGCCGCGCCCGCCGTGTGCTGCCACCACAGGTTGCCCGGAGACAGGCTCAGGCCCTGCTTGGTCTGGCCCTCGCGGCCCGCCACATAGGCGGCCTGCATGGTGCGGAAAGGGCTGAAGCTCATGCCGCCGCCCACGTCGCTGGCCAGGCCGTAGAGGAACTGCGCGGCGTCGGCCCGCGCAAAGTCGAAGAAGCCGCTGCCCAGGAACAGGTTGCTGGTGGGGCTCACGGCGGCGGCGGTGCTGCGTTCACGCATCAGGGCGCGGTCTTCATCGTCCAGGTGGATGCAGTGCGCGTAGACGGCGCGCTCGCGCATCAGGCCGAAGTCGTCGTAGACCGACAGATAGCTGCGGGCCTTCGGAAAGAGTTCGGCCACCCAGCGCACTTCGTCCAGGTTCTCGGCCACGTGCGACTGGATCCAGACATCGGCGTAGCGTGCGGCCAGCTCGCCCGCGCCGCGCAGCTGCTCATGCGTGCTGGTGGGCGCAAAGCGCGGCGTGATCGCGTAGCCCAGGCGGTCCACGCCATGCCAGCGCTGGATCAGGTTTTCGGTGTCGATCAGGCTTTGTTCGGTCTGGTCGCGCACGCCGTCGGGACTGTGGCGGTCCTGCAGGACCTTGCCCGTGATCATGCGCATGCCGCGGGCCTGCGACGCGCCCATGAGCGCATCGACCGACCCCGGGTGCGAGGTGGCAAAGGCCAGCGCCGTGGTCACGCCGTTGCGCTGCAGCTCGTCCAGGAAGAACTCGGCCACGCTGTCGGCATGCGCGCGTTCGCAGAAGGCCGACTCATGAGGGAAGGTGTATTTCTCCAGCCAGGGCAGCAGGCCTGCGGCAGGCGCGCCGATCACATCGGTCTGCGGATAGTGGATGTGCAGGTCGATGAAGCCTGGCGCCAGCATGCGGCCCGGCAGATGGGTGACTTCGGCGCCCGGCTGTCCGGTGAACTGCGCCTGCAGCGCCTGCCAGCTGCCGGCGGCGACGACGCGCTGCTGCCCCCTGTCATCCGGGGCGACGGCCAGCAGGCCGTCTTCGTCGTAGAGCGCCTGGCCATCGTCGGCAAAACGCAGCAATGAGGAACGGTAGATTTGCATGCCGCCAAGCTTAGCGGGCGGACAGGCAGATGCCATATCCGCAGCGCTATAGGCGCCATCGGCAGGCGCCACCCTAGGGTTTACGCCAGGGCGGCAGCCAGGGGTCCCACCTCACTTGGGCAGGGTGGCCTGCACGCCTTCCACCAGCCAGTTCATCTGCAGGATCTGCGCATCGTCCAGCTGCTTGCCGGCTGGAATGCGCACCTGGCCCTGGTTGTCGCGCACCGGCTGGTCGCCGGCCTTGAAGGGCTGCAGGCGGCCCTGGGCCATGTCCTTTTGGCGCTGCAGCACTTCCTCGCGCACGGCCGGCGGCAGCCTGGGGCCGAAGCCCTCCACGCGGATCATGCCCTCGCGCACGCCGCCCCAGGTGTCCTGGCTCTTCCAGCTGCCGTCCAGCACCGCTTTGGCGCGCGCCGTGTAGTAGTCGCCCCACTGGTGGGTGACGGCCAGCAACTGGGCGTCGGGCCCGTCCTTGCGCATGTCGGAGTGGTAGGCAATCGCCATGCGGCCGCGCTCCTGGGCGGCATGCATCACGGCGGTGGATGCGACCTGGAAGGACACCACGTCCACGCCGCCGTTGAACAGTGCCATGGCCGCATCGCGCTCGCGCGGCGGGTCGAACCAGGTATCCAGCCAGACCACCTTGACCGTGGCCTTGGGATTGACCGAGCGCATGCCCAGCGTGAAGGCGTTGATGCCTTGCAGCACCTCGGGAATCGGAAAGCCGACCACGAAGCCGGCCACGCCCGTCTTGCTGGCACGGCCTGCGGCAATGCCCGACAGATAGCGGCCCTCGTAGTAGCGCGCATTCGAGGTGGCCACGTTGTCGGCGCGCTTGAAGCCCGTGACCGACTCGAACTTCACCTGCGGGAAGTCGCGCGCCACGCGCATCACGGACTCGGTGTAGCCGAAGCTGGTGGTGAAGATCAGCTGGTTGCCCGAGGCGGCCAGGTCGCGCAGCACGCGCTCGGCGTCGGGGCCCTCGGGCACGCTGTCCACGGCGCGGGTCTGCACGCGCGGGCCCAGGGCCGCCTGCAATGCGCGCCGGCCCTCGTCGTGCTGGCGCGTCCAGCCGGCGTCGAGCACGGGCGTCAGATAGACGAAGGCGGCCTTGAGGGGCGCGGAACCTGCGGGGGATGAAGGGGCGGGATGGCCTTGGGACAAGGCCGTGGATACAAGACTTGCAGCCGCGACTGCGGCTGCGAGGTTTTTGTACATGGTGTTCCTCTACATGGCCCGGAAATGAAAACGCACCTGCCGTGGGCAGCGGCCGGTGCGGGGCGCGATTATAGGCAGCGGCCCCGAGGGCTGCCTGGGCCTGCGCTTATGGCCTCCATAAGGGGCGGCAGATACCGTCTACTAGAGCGTGTTATGCACTTTTAAGTGCCCGCGAAAGCCGGGAAATGGGCCCGGAACGAGGCGCAGCGCGCGCCGCGGTTGCCATACCGCAAGTGTGCTGCAACGAAGGGCCGGGCCCATTTCCCGGCTTTCCCGAAGGGTTGGCTCTGCGCGCAGGCGCTCGCGGCGTTGCAGCGCTTGCCAAGGCTCCAGCCTTGGCGGCGCACTGCGCCTTGCGATCACCAGCGCGCAGAACCAACGCGGGTACTTAAAAGTGCTTAACACGCTCTAAGATCGTCGGCAAATTCCACCCCCAAGCAACCACCAAGGAGTACAAGACCATGCCGATGTTCGTCGATACCTCGCCCCCGGGCCAGTGCATCTTCTGCCGCCTCGTGGCGGGCGAGATCCCGTCCGCCAAGGTGTTCGAGGACGAGCAGACCATCGCCTTCATGGACATCGGCCAGGTCAATCCCGGCCATGTGCTGGTGGCCAGCAAGCGCCATGCCGTGACCCTGCTGGACCTCACGCCCGACGAGGCCGGCGCCGTGATGCGCACGGCCCAGCGCGTGGCGCAGGCCGTGCAGTCAGCGTTCGACCCCGATGGCATCAGCCTGTTCCAGGCCAACGGCGCGGCGGGCGGGCAGACCGTCTTCCACTTCCACCTGCATGTGCTGCCGCGCCACGAGGGCGACGGCGTGGGCCTGGGCTGGCCGCGCAAGGAGCCCGGCATGCAGGCGCTGCAAGAGCATGCCGAGCGCCTCAGGAAGGCGCTGGCCTGAGCGGACTCAGGCCAGGGCTGCGTACTTGGCGAACACGGCCTCCAGCTGGCGCATCCAGTGGGCGCGCTGCTGGGGCGTGACGAAGCTGGCGTCAAAGCTGTTGACCGCCAGCTGCCAGGCCTGCTGCGAGTTCATGCCCGTGGCGGCGAACAGCTGCAGGTAGTTCTCGTTCACGTAGCCGCCGAAGTAGGCCGGATCATCGGAATTGACCGTGACCTTGAGACCCGCCTCCAGCAGCTGCGGCAGGTTGTGCTGCGCCAGGTCGGACACCACGCACAGCTTGAGGTTGGACAGCGGGCAGACGGTCAGCGGCACGCCGTCGCGCACCAGGCGCTGCATCAGGGCCTCGTCGCGCGCGGCCTGCACGCCGTGGTCTATGCGCTCGGAATGCAGCACGTCCAGCGCGCCCCAGATATAGGCGGGAGGTCCCTCCTCGCCCGCATGCGCGACCAGGTGCAGGCCCAGCTCGCGGCAGCGCGCGAACACGCGGGCGAACTTCTCGGGCGGGTTGCCGACCTCGCTGCTGTCAAGGCCCACGCCGATGAAGCGGTCGCGCAGCGGCAGCGCGGCCTCCAGCGTGGCGAAGGCGTCCTCCTCGCTGAGGTGGCGCAGAAAGCTCAGGATCAGCGCCGACGAGATGCCCTGCTCTATCTCCGCATCGCGGCAGGCGCGGTACAGGCCGTTGATCACGGTCTCCATGCCCACGCCGCGCTGGGTGTGGGTCTGGGGGTCGAAGAAGATCTCGGCATGGACCACGTTGTCCTGCGCGGCGCGCGTCAGGTAGGCGCGGCCCATGTCGTAGAAATCCTGCTCGTACAGCAGCACGCTGGCGCCGGCGTAGTAGATGTCCAGAAAGCTTTGCAGGTCGGTGAAGGCATAGGCGCGGCGCAGGTCTTCCACGCTGGCATAGGGCAGCTTCACGCCGTTGCGCTGGGCCAGCGCGAAGATCAGCTCGGGCTCCAGCGAGCCTTCGATGTGCATGTGCAGCTCGGCCTTGGGCATGGCCTTGAGCAACTGGGGCAGATGCGCGGCATCCACGGCGGGTACGGTGTGCATCAGCAGACTCCGAAGGTGATGCCGCTGGCCCGGAGGTAGCGGCGGTAGGCGGACGACATGCGGTCGGCCGCAGAGTGCATTTCGGCGCGCGGGTCCAGCGGCAGGCACTTGGGCTGCTGCGACTCCAGCACGGGCTGGTCCTGGCAGAAGATGGTGTGCTGGAATTCCTGCAGCTGTGCGTCGGGCGAATCGAAGTCTGCCACGGCCAGCCGGAACCAGACGCGGCTGGTCTCGGGCGTGACGGGGCAGATGAACAGGGCGATGGACTCGCGCCATCCGGCCCTGGTGGTGCCGGATTCGGGCAGCTTGGTCAGCACGGCGGCATAGGGCGCCGTGACTTCGTAGGTGTACTCGACCTCGGCCGCGCTGGTGGAGTGCAGGTTGGACTGCGGCTGCACGGCCTTGCAGCCCGTGGCCAGCACGCCCGTGGCCGTGGTCTCCACGGCATAGGCTTCGATGGCCGTGGCGTCGCGGCTGCCCAGCCAGCCTTCGTGGACAAAGCCGAAGTGCGACATGTCCAGGAAGTTCTCGATGATGCGCGGCGCGCTGGCGGCCACGTCGTAGGGGCCGCAGTTGAGCTTGCGCAGGTGCGCGTCCGCCTCGGCTTCAAACGCTGGCAGTGCCGCCAGGGCCGCCAGGGCCGGAGCCGCCGAGAGCTCCTCGCCCGTGGCCAGCCGCACCCAGACCAGGCCGTAGGCGTCCTGTGCCTCGAAGGCCTTCACGCACTGCGAGGGCGGGGGCGTGAAGCTGGGCAGGGCCGGCACCTTGACGCACTGGCCGCTGTCGGCGAACTGCCAGCCGTGGTAGGGGCATTCAAGGTGGCCGTTCTCGACACGGCCCATGGACAGGCGTGCGCCACGGTGCGGGCAGCGGTCCACGAAGACGCGGACCAGGCCTTGCGGATCGCGCCACAGCACCAGGGGCTGGTCCAGCAGTTGCACGCCCAGCGGCGCATCGACAACTTCGTGGGCCTGGGCCACGGGATGCCAGAGGGAGTTTTCGATCATGGGGGGAATCTCTTGCTGTCTGTCTGTGCCGCGGCGGCGGGCAGGCCGCGGCTGGGAGCGAGCATAAACCCGCTCGATGCGCAGCACAGGTACGGTACAGGTACACCTGTGCTGCGCATGAACGCCAAGGCCGCCCGAAGGCGGCCCTGGCGGCAACAGGCAACCCGGCCTGCGCCGGGTGGCCTGGCGTCTGTCTTACTTGCTGTCCTGGCCCGGCACCTTGCCTTCCACACCCTTGACGTAGAAGTTGATGCCCGTCAGGAACTTGTCTTCGGCCACGGCGTCGGCGGCCAGCAGTTCCTTGCCGTCCTGGCCTGTGATCGGGCCCTTCCAGATGTGGAAGGTGCCGTCCTTCAGACCCTTCTTGACCTCTTCGATCCGGGCCTTGGCCTCGGCGGGCACGTCATCGGCCAGCGAGACGATGTCGATCGCGCCTTCCTTCACGCCCCACCAGGTCTGCTGGCTGCTCCACTTGCCGTCCAGCATCTCGCGCACGGTCTTGGTGTAGTAGGGAGTCCAGTTGATGATGGCCGAGCCCAGGTGGGCCTTGGGGCCGTAGGCCGTCATGTCGGAGTCCCAGCCGAAGGCGCGCTTGCCCTTTTCCTCGGCCGTCTTGAGCACGGCGGCGGAGTCGGTGTTCTGGAACAGGATGTCGGCGCCGCCGTTGATCAGCGAAGTCGCAGCCTCGGTTTCCTTCGGGGGGGCGAACCACTCGTTGACCCAGACCACCTTGGTCTTGATCTTGGGGTTCATGGACTGCGCGCCCAGCGTGAAGCTGTTGATGTTGCGCAGCACTTCGGGAATCGGCACGGAGCCGACCACGCCCAGCACGTTGGACTTGGTCATGGAGCCCGCGATGATGCCGGCCAGATAAGCGCCTTCGTAGGTGCGGCTGTCGTAGGTGCTGACGTTGGCGGCGGTCTTGTAGCCGGTGGCGTGCTCGAACTTCACATCGGGGAAGTCGGGAGCGATCTTCTGGATGGGCTCCATGTAGCCGAAGGTGGTGCCGAAGACCAGCTTGTTGCCGTTGGCGGCCATGTCGCGCAGCACGCGCTCGGCGTCGGCGCCCTCGGGCACGCTCTCGACGTAGGAGGTCTTGATCTTGTCGCCGAATTCCTTCTCCAGCGCCAGGCGGCCCTGGTCGTGGGCAAAGGTGTAGCCGCCGTCACCGACGGGGCCCACGTAGGCGAAGGCGATCTTCAAAGGCTCGGTTGCAGCGGCAGCAGGGGCCTCGGCAACGGGAGCGGGCGCAGGCGCGGCCTCCTCCTTCTTGCCACAGCCGGCCAGCGCGGCGGCGGCCACGGCCGACAGCGCTGCCACCTTGATCAGGGAGCGTTTGTGAAGATCAGTCATCGAAGTTTCCTCAAGTGGTCCTGCGGCAGGCAGGAAGAAGGCGGTGTCCGCAGGGGCGCAGACCCGCCGCGATGGGTCCCGAGAATAAAGCAAGAATGGCGCCAGCCGGCTGCGCCAGAGCCACCAGGCATGCGGGAAAACCACATTTTGGGGGCTTTGCACAATCATGGTGCATAGGGCGGACCCGTCTGGCGGATCGCGGCAGAAAAAAGGGCCCCGAAGGGCCCTTGTTGCATGGACTGCCGCCGGATCACTTGGCGCCCGGCACCTTGCCTTCGACGCCGTTGACGAAGAAGTTGATGCTGGTCATGAAGCCCAGGTCGCCGACCTGGCCTGCCGTCAGCACTTCCTTGCCCGCGTTGTCCTTGATGGGGCCGGTCCAGACGGCGAAGCTGCCGTCCTTCAAGCCGTCGCGTGCCTTGGCGACCTTGTCCTTGATGTCCTGGGGCACGTCGTCGGCGATCTTCACGAGGTCGATGGCGCCTTCCTTCACGCCCCACCAGAACGAGCCGCCCTGCCACTTGCCGTCCAGCGTGTCCTGGGTGACCTTGCTGTAGTAAGGCGTCCAGTCGATCACGGCCGAGCCCAGGTGGGCCTTGGGCGCGAAGGCGCTCATGTCGCCGTCCTTGCCGAAGGCGCGCGCACCGCGTTCCTCGGCCGTCTTGAGCACGGCCGGGGAGTTGGTGTTCTGGTAGAGCACGTCCACGCCGCCGTTGATCAGCGAGGTGGCGGCCTCGGACTCCTTGGGCGGGGCGAACCACTCGTTCACCCAGACCACCTTGGCCTTGATCGAGGGATCGACGCTTTGCGCGCCCAGCACGAAGCTGTTGATGTTGCGCACCACTTCCGGGATAGGCACCGAGGCCACGACGCCGATGGTCTTGGTCTTGGTCATGCCGCCGGCCACGATGCCGGCCAGGTAGGCGCCCTCGAAGGTCTTGGTGTCGTAGGTGGCCACGTTGTCGGCATTCTTGTAGCCGGTGGCGTGCTCGAACTTCACGTCCTTGAGGTCGGCCGCCACCTTCTGCACGAACTCCTGGTAGCCGAAGCTGGTCGCGAAGATCAGCTTGTTGCCCTGGCCGGCCATGTCGCGCATCACGCGCTCGGCATCGGCGCTCTCGGGCACGCTTTCGACAAAGGAGGTTTCCACCTTGTCGCCGAACTTCTCCTGGATGGCCTTGCGGCCCAGCTCATGCTGGAAGGTCCAGCCGCCGTCGCCGATGGGGCTGACGTACATGAAGCCGATCTTGAGCTTCTCGGCCGGCGCCTGGGCGGCAGGCGCGGCAGCGGGAGCAGGCGCTGCGGCCTCTTCCTTCTTGCCGCAGGCGGTCAGGGCCGCCACCGAGATGGCCGACAGGCCGATCATCTTCACAAGCGTGCTTTTGAGGCCAGGTTTCAGGGTGCGTTCGCGCAAAGCGGGCATGCGTTTGTCCTTTTGTGGTTCTGGAGGGAGAGAGAAACAATGAAAGCGTCAGGAGCCCGGGTAGAAGGGCTTGCCCAGCGAGGCCGGCATGTTGGCGCGGATCCAGGTCGGATTGCGCGAGATCAGCACCAGCACGACGATGGTCGCCAGGTACGGCAGCATGGACAGCAGTTGGCTGGCCACCTGCACGCCCGTGGCCTGCAGGTGGAACTGCAGCATGGTCACGCCGCCGAACAGGTAGGCGCCCAGCAGCACGCGCGCAGGGCGCCAGGTGGCGAAGGTGGTCAGCGCCAGCGCGATCCAGCCCCGGCCCGACACCATGCCTTCCACCCACAGCGGCGTGTAGACGGTGGAGATGTAGGCACCGGCCAGACCGCACATGGCGCCGCCGAAGACCACGGCCGCCAGGCGGATGCGGCGCACCGGATAGCCCAGCGCATGGGCCGACTGGGGCGACTCGCCCACGGCGCGCAGCACCAGGCCGGCCCGGGTGCGGTAGAGGAACCAGACCAGGGCCGCCGCAATGGCCACCGCGCCATAGACCAGCGGATGCAGGCGGAACAGCGCCGTGCCCACCACGGGCAGGTCGGACAGCCAGGGCACGGCGAACTTGGGCAGCTCGGGCAGGCGCGCCTGCACATAGCCCAGGCCCAGGAAGGCCGAGAAGCCCGTGCCGAACAGCGACAGGGCCAGCCCCGTCGCGTACTGGTTGGTGTTCAGCCAGATCACCAGCACGCCGAAGATGGCGGCCAGCAGCGCGCCCGCACCCATGCCGGCCAGAAAGCCCACGGTGGTGCTGCCCGTGTGGACCACGGCGGCAAAGCCCGCGATGGCGGCGCACAGCATCATGCCCTCGGCACCCAGGTTGACGATGCCGGCCTTTTCATTGATCAGCAGGCCCAGCGCGGCCAGCGCCAGCACGGTGCCGGCGCTGAGCGTGGAGCCCAGCAGCAGTGCATAGGATTCCATCAGCGGGCCTCCTTGACGGCAGGCGCCGCTGCGGGCGGGACCACGGGCGTGCGGGACACCCAGCGCACGCGGTAGGCCACCAGCGTGTCGCAGGCCAGCAGCGTGAACAGCAGCAGGCCCTGGAACACGCCGGTCAGCGCCTTGGGCAGGCCCAGGCGCGACTGGGCGAGTTCGCCCCCGATATAGAACATGCTCATGAGAATCGCGGAAAAGATCATGCCCACGGGATGCAGGCGACCGACGAAGGCCACGATGATGGCGGCGAAGCCGTAGCCGGCCGGGACATAGGGCGTGAGCTGGCCCAGCGGGCCGGCCACTTCCAGCGCACCGGCCAGGCCGGCGGCGGCGCCCGAGATCAGCAGCGCCGTCCACAGCGCACGGCGCGAGGAAAAGCCCGCGTAGCGTGCGGCAGCCGGAGCCAGCCCACCGACCTGCAGCGCAAAGCCGGCGCGGGTGCGGAACAGGAAGATCCACAGCATGGCCGCCGCGGCCAGCGCCAGCAGCAGGCCGATATTGGTGCGCATGCCCTGCATCAGCTTGGGGATCTGCGTGACGCGCTCGAAGGTCTTGGTCTGCGGGAAGTTGTAGCCCATGGGGTCCTTCCACGGCCCGTAGACCAGAAAGCCCAGCACCAGGGTGGCCACGTAGACCAGCATCAGGCTGACCAGGATTTCATTGGCATTGAAGCGGTCGCGCAGCAGGGCCACGATGCCGGCCCAGACCATGCCGCCCAGCATGCCGGCCACCAGGATGGCGGGCACGATCCAGGGCCCCGTGGTCTTGTCCGCCAGCAGCGCCACGCCGCCTGCGGCCACGGCGCCGATCACGAACTGGCCTTCGGCACCGATGTTCCAGACATTGGAGCGAAAGCACACGGCCAGGCCCAGCGCGATCAGCAGCAGCGGCGTGGCCTTGACGGCCAGCTCGCCCAGCGCATAGGTGGACTTGACGGGGTCCCAGAAGAAGGCCTGCAGGCCGCGCACCGGGTCCTTGCCCAGCATCACGAACAGGCACACGCCGATCAGCACGGTGATGGCCAGCGCCAGCACGGGCGAACCGTAGGTCCACAGCTTCGAGGCCTGGGGGCGTTGCTCAAGCTTGAACATGGGCGCCTCCCTTGGTGGCACTCGGGGCGGCGTTCGGGGCGGCAGCACCGTCCCACAGGCCGCTCATCCACTCGCCGATCTGCTGCACGGTGGCATCGGCCCGCGCCACGGAGGGCGACAGCCGGCCCTTGGCCACCACATGCAGGCGGTCACATATCTCGAACAATTCGTCCAACTCCTCGCTGAGCACCAGCACGGCGCAGCCCTCGTCGCGCAATTGCAGGATGGCGCCGCGGATCTGCGCGGCCGCCCCCACGTCCACCCCCCAGGTGGGCTGGGAGATGATGAGCAGCGCGGGCCTGGCATCGATCTCGCGGCCCACGATGAATTTCTGCAGGTTGCCGCCCGACAGCGACTGCGCCGCCGCGTTGGGGCCGCCGGCCTTGACGTTGAAGCGCGCAATGATGGCGCGCGCCTGCTCCTGCAGCTGGCCCATGCGGATCCAGCCGCCTTTGCCCAGCGCGGTCTTGCGCGTCAGCAGCAGGTTGTGCGCCAGGCCCATGCTGGGCACGGCGCCGCGGCCAAGACGCTCCTCCGGCACGAAGTGCAGGCCCAGCGCACGGCGCCGGCCGGGGCCCAGGCGCCCCGCCTCCCGGCCGGCAATCTGCACCATTTCGGGCGCTGCGCGCGTGTCCTCGCCGGACAGCGCATACAGCAATTCCTTCTGGCCATTGCCCGAGACACCGGCGATGCCCACGACTTCGCCCGCGCGCACATCGAGCTGTATGCCATGCAGGTCCACGCCGAAGGGCTCCGAGCGCGGCAGCGCCAGGCCCTGCACGCGCAGCACGCTGGCGCCGACCTGGGATTCGCGGTGCGTGAGCTCGGGCGGCTCCGAGCCGATCATCAGCCGCGACAGCGAGGCATTGCTCTCCACGGCCGGATTGCACACGCCCGTCACCTGCCCGCCGCGCAGCACGGTACAGGCCGTGCACAGCGAGCGGATCTCGTGCAGCTTGTGGCTGATGTAGAGGATGGAGCAGCCCTCGGACGCCAGGCGGCGCAGCACGACGAAGAGCTTCTCCACCGCCTGCGGCGTGAGTACCGAGGTGGGCTCGTCAAGAATGAGCACGCGCGGGTGCGTGAGCAGGGCGCGGATGATTTCCACGCGCTGCATCTCGCCCACGCTCAGCGTGTGCACGGGGCGGTGGGGATCGACCTCCAGCCCGTAGTCATGCGCCGTGGACTCGATGCGCTGCACCACCTCGGCCAGCGGCAGGCTCTTGTCCAGGCCCAGCCAGACGTTCTCGGCCACGGACAGCGTGTCGAACAGGCTGAAATGCTGGAACACCATGGCGATGCCCAGCTGGCGCGCCTCCTGCGGGTTGCGGATGTGGACCGGCTTGCCATCGACCTCGATGCGGCCCTCGTCGGGCTTGACGGCGCCGTAGATGATCTTCATCAGCGTGGACTTGCCGGCGCCGTTCTCGCCCAGGATGGCATGCACTTCGCCGGCGCCCACGGTCAGCGAGATGCCGTTGTTGGCCACCACCGCCGGATAGCGCTTGGTGATGCCTGTCAGCTGAAGCCGCGGCGGCGCTGCTGCTGGCAGGGGGACTGTATCGGGGGGATTCATGGCTGGGATTGTCTTTCAATTTCTGCAACAAACTGGAACACAAGTCCTTGAAACCGCCTCGGCGGCCCTCATATCGGCCATCACTTTGTTCACCCAAAAGGCGGTTCCTATCGCCGTCGCCTAGCGGGCACGGGACATCAGCGCCACCTGCCGCACGGCGTCGCGCAGCCAGCGCGTGGACGCGCCCATGTGCGTGCGGGCATGCCACAGCTGGTAGTACACCAGCGGCGCAAACTCCACCGGGCAAGGCAGGATCACCAGGGGCAGGCGCTGGCTGAAGCGCTCGCAGAACAGCCGCCCCGTGGTCAGCACCAGCAAGCTGGTGGCCACGATGTCGGGAATCAGGCTGAAATGCGCGCAGCGCGCCGCCACCTGGCGCTGCAGGCCCATGCGGGAGAGCTGGTCGTCGATCACGCCGCGCGCGCCCGGGTAGGTGGGCGTGGGCGCGATGTGCTCGGCCTCCAGCCACTGGGCCACGTCCCAGCCGCGTCGCACGGCCGGGTGGTGGGGGCTGACCAGGCAGACCACCTCGTCCTCGAACAGGCTGGCCATGTGCAGGCCCTGCGGCGGCTCGGGCCAGTTGCCGATCACCACGTCCACATCGCCCTGGGCCAGTTGCACCTCGTAGTGCGCGTCGCCGTTGAGGGCCAGGATGTCCACGGGGCAGCCGGGCGCCTCGGTCTTGAGATGGGCCACCAGGCGCGGCAGGAACAGCGGGTCCAGGTAGTCGCTGGCGGCGATGCGGAAGGTGCGCGTGGAGGTGCGGGGATCGAAATGGCGCGCATCGCTGAACAGGCCCTCGGCCGCGCGCAGGATGTCGGCGGCCGGCTGCACCATGCGCAGCCCGGCCTCGGTGGGCTGCATGTGCGCGCCCGAGCGCACCAGCAGCGAATCGCCGGCCAGGTCGCGCAGGCGCTTGAGCGCGGCGGACACCGCCGGCTGGTGCATGCCCAGGCGCAATGCGGCACGCGAGACGCTGCGCTCGGTCAGCACCGTGTGCAGCACCCGTATCAGGTGCAGATCAATCTTGTCGAACAGGGCCTGGTCGCGCATGTAGCGAAGCAATCAGCGAAAAAAAGAGCGGTCGCGCCGGGGACGCGCCGCAGGTCATGGGGAGCCCGCAGCGTAACCCAGCCATGACCCCCGCCAGCTAGATACAAGCACCAAGAATGCCCTGGGCAGGGGCGGTTAAACACTTGTGCACGCAGCACATGCAATATGCGAGCCAGTCGCCGGCAAACCATTGTCCAAACCTATACAGACTTGCAGACTGTTAGCGTGATTCAATGAAATCGCTTCAAAAGGAAGTGGATTGCAGGAGACAAGACGATGAAACAGCCAACCCTTTTTTCGGGCATGGTGGCCGCAGCCACGCTCGCCAGTGTGCTGACCGCCTGCGGCGGCAGCGGTGATTCAGGCCTGGGTGTCATCGAGATACGCAGCCTGTCCAACCGGGCCGACATGATCAGCGACGGCAATGCCTATATTGAAATTGTGCTGCCCAAGGGCAGCCCGCACGGTGCGCTGAAGGTGGCGCTCAATGGCACGGATGTCACCGCCCGGTTCGCCCAGCGCGCCAATGGCCGCATTCTGGGCCGGGTCGAGGGATTGAGGGTGGGCGCCAACACCCTCACCGCCACGGCGGCCGGCAGCGCGAGGGCACGGCTGGACATCACCAACCATGGCCGGGGCGATCCCATCTTCGCCGGGCCGCAGACCGCGCCGTGGATCTGCGCCACGCGCAATGGCGCGCAAGCCACCGTTTCCGTGCCGGGCACGGCACTTTCGGCGACCGTGACCACGCGCGTCAGCGGTCTCGATACCGATCCGGTGGATGTCCAGTGCAATACCAGGACCCAGTACACCTACTACTACATGCCCAAGGCCAGGCAAGGCAGCGCCTGCACGATGGGTCCGGCAGGCGCCACGCCCTGTCATGTGGCCTACGACCCATCGCAGCGCCCGGCCGACAGCGAGATCGCCGACTTCACCAACGACCGCGGAGATACGGTCAAGCACCTGCTGCGCATGGAAACTGGCGTCATGGGCCGCGGCACCTTCCAGATCCTGGCCTACCATGACCCCGCGCAGGCCTGGACGCCCTGGGAGCCGCAAAAGGGATGGAACGGCAAGGTGCTATGGCGATTCGGCGCAGCCGCTTCCGGCAATCGCTTCCAGGAGCCGGCGGTCAACCTCCTCGACCAGTTCAGCGGCAGCCTGCCGTTCGACCCCAACGCGCTCGCGGCAGGCCACATGGTCGTGAAAGCCATGCTGACCAACCACCTGCACAACAACAACGAGTTGCTGGCCGCCGAGAACATGATGCGCATCAAGGAGCACCTGATCGAGAACTACGGCGAAGTGCGCTACACCATGGGCGACGGCGACTCGGGTGGCTCCATGATGCAGACAGTGATCGCCTCCGCCATGCCGGGTCTGCTGCAGGGCATACAGACGGGGCTGAGCTATCCCGATGCGGTGTCCACCTGGATGGAAACACGCGACTGCGGCCTGCTGTCCAACTACTACAGGACGGCCGCAGGACAGGCACTGAGCGACACCGCGAAGGCCGCCATCAATGGCCATCCGGCCAGCTACTGCGACAAATGGGTAGGGAGCTTCATCGCCCCCCAGAACCCCCGGCTGCCCGACAACTGCGGCGTGGGCTTTCCCGCCTCCATCGTCTACGACCCGCGCACACGCGGCCAGGGCGTGCGCTGCTCGATCCACGACATGCTGGTCCCGGTGTTCGGGACGTTCAAGGACACCGACGGCCACACCAAGCCGCAGCTGCCGTATGACAACACGGGCCTGCAGTACGGACTCAAGGCACTGCAGTCGGGCGCCATCGACGCGGAGGCTTTCGTGCAGCTCAACGAAGGCATCGGCAGCTACACCAACGACATGGACTGGACCGGCGGCACTGCGTCCAGGCCGGCAGCCCGCGAGCGGGCCGTGGCCAGCCTGCTGCCCAGGCTCTACAGCAGTGGCCTCACCAGCAACGGCAGGAACCTGTCCCAGGTGGCCATCATCGACCTGCGGCCCGAGGGCGGCAGCGACATCCACATGACCTGGCGCAGCCTGCAGCAACGCGCACGGCTGGATGCCGCCAACGGCCACCATGACAACCACGTGATCCGCGCCAGCAAGGGCATGATCCCGCTGCTGATCGCCCCTGCCATGCGACGCGAGGCCTTTGTCATGATGGACCGCTGGCTGACCGCCGTGGAGCGCGACACCACCGGCGCGGCGCTGGCACAGAAAGTGGTGCGCAACAGGCCTTCGGATGTCAGGGATGGATGCATCGCCGCGACGGGAGCCGTCCCTTCGGATCTCGACAAAGTCCTGGCCCTGGACGACCCAGCCTGTCCCCTCAAGCCGACCCTGTCGCCACGCCAGGTGGCCGGAGGTCCGCTCGCGGAGGACATCTACCAGTGCCAGCTCAAGCCCCTTTCGTTCACCAGCCCGGAGTACGCCGGCATCACCTTCAGCCCGGCACAGCAAAAGCGCCTTGCCGCAGTGTTTGCGGCAGGAGTGTGCGACTGGAGCCAGGCCGGAACGGGCCAGAGCCAGGAGGCGGCCTTCCTGACCGATTTCAGTGCCGGCCCGGCGGGCACCAAGGCCGGGCCTGCGCCGGTCTCGCGCAACGATTGAGCTGCACCCTGCGCGAAGTCCCGCAGGGGTCCGGGGGCCGGTGATCAGGGTTTGCAGCGTGCCAATCCAGGCAATGAAGCAGCAGACTTTCATTGAAGATTTGCATCAAGCACCATGCAGCCGCCCACGATCAACGCCGTCCTCAAGTCCGCGCCCTTTGCGCCCCACCTGAGCAGGGCCCACCTGCTCAGGTTGCGGCGGGAGGTGCTGTTGCGGCACATACCGGCCGGCGCCCCGCTTTGCCACAAGACGCACCGGGCCGGCCACTGGGCCGGCATCGTCCAGGGAGCGGTCAAGATCCATGCGCTGTCGCCTACCGGGCGCAGCACCACGCTGGCCACCTTTACCCCGGGTTGCTGGTTCGGCGAGGGCACACTGCTCAAGCACGAATGCTGGCCGTTCGACGCGACGGCGATCGAGGATACGCTGGTGGCACTGATGCCGGCCAGCACCTTTCACTGGCTGCTGGAGCGCAGCCTCGGCTTCAACCGCTTCCTGCTGGACCAGCTCAATGCGCGCCTGGGCCAGTTCATCGGCCGCTGCGAGCATGCGCGGCTGCACCATTCCAGCCGCCATGTGGCGCACTGCATCTCGGAGCTGACCGATTCGAGGCTGTATCCGGACACCGGCAACCGGCACCTGGGCATGTCGCAGGAGGAGTTGGCCAGCCTGGCCGGCGTGTCGCGCCAGATCGTCAATCGCACCCTGGGAGAGCTGGAGGACATCGGAGCGGTCCGCGTCTCCTATGGGGCATTGACCCTGATCGATCCCGAGGGACTGCGTCGCTTCAGCGAATCCTTCGAATGAGGCGCGGCCCCGGCGCTCATGCGGCCTCCAGCACCTCGACGCGGTTGCGGCCCTTGCGCTTGGCCGCATAGCAGGCCATGTCGGCCGAGCGCAGCGCGCTGCTGACCGTGTGCTGGCGGGCATCGAGCACCACCATGCCGACGCTGGCGCCCATCAGGTAGCGCTGGCCCTCGTGCGCGCCTTCCCAGTCCTGCACGGCCATGCACAGGCTCTGCGCCAGCAGCATGCCCTGCTCGGCCGGGACGCCGGCCAGCAGCACGGCGAACTCGTCACCGCCCAGGCGCGCCACCCAGCCCAAGGGCCGCACCACGCTGTCGATCAGCCGGGCCATGTGGCACAGCACCTCGTCGCCGGCCGCATGGCCTCCCTGCTGGTTGACGTGGGCGAAGTGGTCCAGGTCCAGGAACAGGATTACGCCATGGTGCGGCATGGGAGAAATGGCGACTTCGACCGCGGCCGTGGCCACGGCAGCAACCTCGGCGTCGGCTTGCGAGGAGGAGGCCTCTTCCTGCAGCGCCTCGGCGGGCAGGCGCTGGGCGGCGCTGCATTCCTGCAGCCATTCATGCAGGCGCATGGCAAAGGCCTCGCGGTTGGGCAGCAGGGTCAGCGGATCGTGCATGGCCTTCCAGCCCGGCTGCTCGCGCACCAGGCGCTGCATGGTCACGTCCTCGACCACCCAGACCAGGGTGGGATCGGCCGGCACCACGGCGCGTGGCTCCAGGCCGCGCTGCAGGCGCTGCAGGCTCTGGCCGTGCAGGCGCACCCAGATGGGGCGGCCGTCCTTGCGGACAAAGCACTGCTCGCTGTCGAACTGGCCGTACATGTCCAGGTCCTTGCGCACACGCTCCAGCAACTGGGCGTGCGCAGCGTCGGAGGCGCACAGCTGGCGTATCGCCTGCCCCTGCAGTTCGCGCGGCGGATATCCCAGCATGCGCGCGGCCTGCAGGCCCACCAGCTCCAGATGCGCCGCATGCGTGACCACCAGGCCCACGGGCGCGTAGTCCATCAGCGTTTGCAGCTGCAGTTGCAGCCGGCCGACCTCGTGGGCCTGGTCCTGGCCCATCTGGCCCAGGCGGTGCAGGGCCTGCCACAGCGTGGAAGCCTCTCCCCAGGCATGGGTCCAGGGCATGCGCCAGCCGCCTTCCTCGGCATGGCCTGGCGCCGGCTCCGGCGCGGGATCGGGCTCTTCGGCCATCAGCCGCCCCTGGCTCGCCAGCCATTGGCGTGCACTGCGATGCAAGGCGGCCATGGGTTCGGTAACCAGGATCAGCAGCAGCACCAGCAGCGCCGTGACCCCCGCGACGGCTGCCAGCAGCCACCAGAGCACGCGCGGCGCCAGGCTGGGCGCAATGGCTTCCTCGGGGGTGATCCTGACCACCAGCCACTGCGGCAGCGGCATGCCGGCCGTCGTCACCAGGTAGCCGGCGCGGCGCTGGGTATCGGGGCCCACCTGCAGGCCGCCGGCGGAAGGGTCCTGCAACCAGTCCGCGCCCAGGCCGGGCTCGGCCTCGGCGCGCGCCGTCCAGCGCGACGGATCGGAGTGGGCCAGGATCTGCCCGTCGCGCTGCATGACCAGCAGCCGCCCTGCGGAGCGCGAAGGGTCGATGCCGGGCGGCAGCAGCGCCTGGCCGGACATGCGCACGCCCGCCGAAAGCACGCCGCTGACCGTGCCGTTGCCGGCGCGCAGCGGCACGGCGTACAGCAACTCCATCATTGCGGGATCGGCCCCCTTGCGGACCATGGTGGAGACCACGGGCTTGCCATCGGCCAGGCTGCGCCGCATCACGTCGCGCACGCCTTCGTCCAGATCGACCAGGGGTTCGGAGCGGCCGCCGCGCAGGCTCAATTGCAGTTGCCCACGCGCATCGGCCAGCTGCAATGTGTCGAACAGCCGCACGGATGCGTCTCCGCGCAGCATCTCGCCCATCAGGCGGCTGGGGTCGCCGCCCTGGTCGGCCATGCCCTGGGCCAGCACCCACAGCAGGCGCTGCTGCTGCTCCAGCCGCGAGGCCAGCATGCGCGCCACGGTATCGACCTCGTCGGCCTGCCGGGCCATGGCGCGCTCCAGCGTCTGCTGGCGCATGCTGTGCGATACCCACCAGGCACTGCCCAGGCCCACCACAAGCACGGCCGCGGCGGCCAGCGCCAGCACCGTGCAGCGCATGGCGCCCCAGCCTGTGGACGCGCGCGGCCACGAGGGCGAGTCCGGCACCTGCGGAGCATCCTGGGATGCCAGCAGCGCCTGGAAAAAGGGGGATCGACGGGCGTCCAGTGACATGACGCCCTCAATATATGCAGACCCGAAAGCCGTCCCACTGGGTGGAACCCGCGAACCAGTGGATACCCCGCCCCGCAAGGCCCGGCGCTTGCAGGCCGGCACCCGTCAGCGGCGTGGGAATCAGCCTACCGCCAGCACCTCGAGCGCCGCAGGCTTGGGCAGATCGATGACATTGCCCCGGCCCGCGATGAGTCCATGTTCACGCAACTGGCGCAGCACGCGCGAGAAGGTCTCGGGCGCAATGCCGAGCTGGGCGGCGATCAGCCGCTTGCGCAGGTGCAGCGTCACGCGCAGGCCGCCCGCCTCGTGCGGCATGGCATGGCGCAGCAACCACTGTGCGCAGCGTGCCTCGGCATCCTTGGACAGGCGGCTCACGGCCAGCTCGGTCTGGGCGCAGTAGGCCTGGGCCATGTCCTGCAGCAGTTGCTGGGCGGGAGACGGCAGTTGCGAGACGGCCTGCAGGAAGTCGGCCTGGGGCAACTGCTGCACGCGGACATCGCTGTCGGCCAGCATGTCCAGGCTGCTGCCGCGCCGCTGCAGCACAAAGGCCGCATCCAGCCAGGCCGGCCCCTCCACCACACCCAGCTGGTGGCGCATCTGCCCACCCTGGCCTATGCCCAGGAGCACGCGACCGCGTTCCAGATACATCACCGTATCCGGCGACTGCCGACGCAGCCTGAGCCAGGTACCCGCGGCCAACACCTGGGCGGAACCCGGCGCGAAGGCGAAAGCTTGCAAGGAAGACAGGGCGAACATGCACGCAACTTTGCCGGCTTTGCAGCCGCCGCGTTTTGAGCCACGTCAATCGGCTGCCAGCACGCACGCCGACAGGCGGCATACTTGTCACAAGTATGTCACCAATGAAACGTAATGTATCCAACTGAAAAGTTGAGCCCATGATCGATCCCCAGATGCTCGCCAGCCTGCCCGCTGCGGCGGCCGTGCTGTCGGCCGCAGTGCGGTCCGGTGCAGGCCCCGTGGCACAGCTCATGCGCGCGGGCGGCCTGTACTGCGTCTTCCAGCCGCTGGCCGACTTGCGCAGCGGCAGCATCTATGCGCATGAGGCGCTGATCCGCGGCCCCCGGGGCATGCCGTTGCACACGCCCGACGCCTTGCTCAAGGGCGCTGCGGCCGAGGGCATTCTTCGGGAATTCGAGCTGCTGGCGGTCTGCGTGGCGCTGCAGGACTGGGGCCGGCAGGGCGCGCCGGGCCGGCTGTTCGTCAACCTCAGCGCCCAGGCGCTGGTGCAGGCCGTGGGCGTCTGCGGCCCCGGCATGGTCGGGGACACGGTGCGCGGCTTCGGCGTGCAGGCGCGGTCCCTGGTGGTGGAGATCACCGAGCACGACCATGTGACCGACATGCCCGCCGTCTGCGCCGCCGTCAAGGCCGTGCACGCCACGGGCGCGCGCCTGGCGCTCGACGACTTTGGCGATGGCCGCTCCAGCCTGCGCCTGTGGTCCGAGGCCAAGCCGGACTTCGTCAAGATCGACAAGTACTTCATCCACCAGATCGAGCAGCGCCCGGCCACGCTGCAGCTGCTGCAGGCCATCAAGGGCATTGCCGAGGTCTTCGGAACCACGCTGATCGCCGAAGGCATAGAGACCGAGGACGAGCTGCGCACCCTGCGCGACCTGGGCATTGCGTACGGCCAGGGATGGCTGCTGGGCCGGCCCGCCGAAGCCGCCCAGCCGCAGATCAGCCCGCAGGCGCTGAGCGTGGCGCAGGACCCGCGCGTGGCCGTGCTGCCCCACCAGGGCCACAGCGCCCGCCCGGGCGTGCTGCGCAACCTGATGGTGATGCAGGCGCCCTGCGTGGCACCGGCGGCCAGCAACGACGAGGTGGCCGAGCTGTTCCAGGCCGGGCAGCAGCTGCACGCCATTGCCGTCGTGGAGGCCGGCCGGCCGCTGGCCCTCATCAACCGCCAGCAGTTCATGAACCACTACGCCACGCTGTACTTCCGTGAAGTCCACGGACGCAAGCCCTGCCTGGCCTTTGCCAACGTGCAGCCGCGCATCGTGGAGCTGGACTGCGATGTGGACCAGCTCGTCGGCATCCTGACCTCGCAGGACCAGCGCTACCTGAGCGACGGCTTCATCGTCACCGACAACGGCCGCTATGTGGGCCTGGGCACGGGCGAGCAGCTGGTGCGCCGCGTGACCGAGGCCCGCATCGAGGCCGCGCGCCACGCCAACCCGCTGACCTTCCTGCCCGGCAACATCCCCATCAGCCTGCACATGCAGCGCCTGCTGGACAGCGGCGCCGGCTTCGTGGCCTGCTACGCCGACCTCAACCACTTCAAGCCCTTCAACGACCACTACGGCTACTGGCGCGGCGACCAGATGATCCGCCTGGTGGCGCGGCTGGCCGTGGCGCACTGCGATGCGCGGCGCGACTTCGTGGGCCATGTGGGCGGGGACGACTTCATGCTGCTGCTGCAAAGCGAGGACTGGCAGCGGCGCTGCGAGGACATCGTCGGCGCCTTCGCAGGCGAGGCGCGCCAGCTGTTCGACGACCAGGCGCGCGAGGCCGGCGGCATCTGGGCCGAGGACCGCCACGGCATCCGGCGATTCTTTGCCTGTACCACGCTGTCCATCGGCGTGGTGCGCGTCGCGCCGGGCAGCGTGCTGGCACCCGAGGACATCGCCAACCTCGCGGCCCTGGCCAAGCAGCAGGCCAAGGCGCAAAGCCTGCCGGGGCGCGGCGCCATCGCGCTGCACACGCCGCACGATGAAGCGCGGCATCCGGCCCTGCACGGCGCCGCAGCGGCCTGGCCTGCCTGAAACAAGAAGCCCGCAGGCTCTTGCGAGACTGCGGGCGGGTGGTTGGCAGCGCATGGGCGCGGCAGGATGATCAGTTCACCGATGCACCCGATTCGTACCAGCGCTTGACCATGCCGCGCTCGTCATCGCTCAGGGCGCCCGGATTGCCGAAGGGCATCTTGCGCAGCTGCACCACCTGCTGGTAGATCTGCTGGGCATGGGCCTTGACCTGCTCGGGCGAGTCCAGGCGCACATTCTTTTGCTGCAGGGCGGCACCGTGGCAGACCACGCAATGCTGCTGCAAGAAGGGCGCGAGCTGGGCATAGCCGACGGCGCCGTCGGCAGGAGCGGCGGCAGCCGGTGACGCAGGGGCTGCAGGGGCTGCAGGCGCAGCCGGCGCTGCCGTGTCACCACCGGGAGCCGCTGCTGCGGGCCCGGTCGTTGCGGCAGGCGACTGTACGGCGGCGGGAGCCGGCGCAGGCGCTGCGGCAGGCGCCGGCGCGGGCTTGAGCCAGACGGCCGTGCCGATCAGCACCAGCACGCCGACCAGGGCGTAGGGCCAGGGATGGGCATTGCGGCCCAGCTTGAAGCCGTGGCGCATCACGAAGAACTGGCGGATGGCGGCGCCTGCGAACATCATCAGGATCAGCACCAGCCAGTTCAGCTCATGGCTGTACAGCCAGCCGTAGTGGTTGGACAGCATGGCGAACAGCACCGGCAGCGTGAAGTACGTGTTGTGCACGCTGCGCTGCTTGCCGCGCTTGCCGTGGATGGGGTCCACGGGCTGGCCTTCCTTCAGGGCCTTCACCACCGTGCGCTGGCCGGGGATGATCCAGAAGAACACGTTGGCGCTCATCGAGGTCGCCAGCATGGCGCCCATCAGCAGGAAGGCGGCCTGGCCCGGGAAGATGTGGCAGGCCAGGAAGGCCGCGATGCACACCAGCACCAGCACCATGGCGCCCACCGTGGCGTCGCCGTTCTTCTTCTGGCCGAAGACGCGGCAGATGCCGTCGTACAGCAGCCAGAACACGACCAGGAAGGCCAGGGCCGAGGCAATGGCCGCAGCCGAGCCCATGGCATTGGGATCGGCCGGATTGACGAGGTAGATCTTGGCGTTCCACAGGTACGACACCGTCAGCAGCGCAAAGCCGCTGAGCCAGGTGGTGTAGCTTTCCCAGTAGAACCAGTGCAGGTGGTCCGGCAGCTTGGGCGGGGAGACATTGAACTTGACAGGGTGGTAGAACCCACCGCCGTGCACGGCCCAGAGTTCGCCGCTGACGCCCTGCTTCTTGAGATCGTCATCGACGGGCGGCGTCAGGCTGCTGTCGAGGAAGACGAAATAGAAGGAGGAACCGACCCAGGCGATGGCCGTAATGACGTGGAGCCACCGCAACAGCAGGTTGGCCCAGTCGAGAATGTAGCTTTCCATAGCTCTCAACCTTGGCAGCGTGGGGGCCGCCGGTGTTCAACCTGCTCACCACTGCGGGCGCTCTGAGCAGAAGAAAAAGGCCGCGCACCCGGTAGATATACCGCCGGTGCACCGCTGCGACCATTTCGTAGACACAAAGTGTATGCAATTTTTCGCCAGCCCATCGGCTTGCGCAGCATCAATTCACTAGAGATTTCCCTGATTCCGCGCGGACACCGCGCTGCGCCGCTGCAGAAGCTGCGCCGCCACGGCCACCGCGATCACCTCGGGCTCCTTGCCCTTGATGCCGGGCACGCCGATGGGGCAGGTCACATGGTCCAGCTCGGCATCGCTGAAGCCGCGCTCGCGCAGCCTGCGCCGGAAGGTGGCCCATTTGGTGGCGCTGCCGATCAGGCCCACATAGGGCAGATCCCCCTGCGCACGCTGGCGGCCCAGGCACTGGGCGACCACTTCCAGGTCCTCGGCATGGCTGAAGCTCATGATCAGCACCTGGGAGCCTGCAGGCAGATCGGCCACGGCCGATTGCACGGGGTCTGAATACTCGCACTGCACGAGCTCGTGCTCCTCCTCGGGGAAGACCGAATCGCGGCTGTCCACCCACATCACGCGGTAGGGAAGATTGCACAGCAGGCGCACCAGCGCATGGCCGACGTGGCCTGCGCCGAACAGGGCCACGCAGTCGCGCGGCGGCTGCAGCCGCTCGCGCAGCATGTCCATGCGGCCCTGGGGCACCAGCACGAACCTCAGCATCACCACGCCGCCGCAGCACTGGCCCAGGCTGGGGCCCAGCGGATAGCGGTGCTGGTGCTCGGTGGCGACCTGGCCGCCCTGGCTACCCTGCTCGCCAGGCGTTGCCCAGCCGCGCAGCAGGCTGCGGGCCCTGTCGATGGCATCGAACTCCAGGTGCCCACCGCCGATGGTGCCGGCCACGCGGTCGGCGAAAACCGCCATCCAGGCGCCGCGCTCGCGCGGCACGGAGCCTCGCGAGTCCATCACTTCGACCCAGCACAGCGGCCCCTGCGCAAGGCCCTGCTCGACTTTGTTGAACGTGTCACTCCACATGGGCGCACCTGACAGCCCGTCGTGGCGCCTGCGGGCTTCGTTGGAATTTGTTGCGGGATTGTCCGCTGCGGCACTTGAGTTTTGCGCTCCGACTGCCGGTGCCGCAGTGTTTCAGGATACGCTCGCAATCATGCCCGATTCCCCTGATTCCACGCAGCACAGTTCCGTGCAAAAGCCACGTTCCGGCCGCCCCTGGCTGTGGACCGGCCTGATGGCCGCCATTGCCTCCCTGGTCACGGCCTGCAAGTCCCCGCCCGGCCCCGGCCCGCGCCCCGACGACGTCAGCTCCAGCGCACAGCTGCAGTACCGCAAGGTGGCCGCCAACCATCTGTACGCGCGCAATGCCGATCGCATCTACAAGGGCCAGTTGCCGCCCATGCTCTACGCGATCGGCGTGCTCCAGGTCCAGATCGACCGCAACGGCCAGGTCCAGCGCCTGCACTGGATGCGCGCGCCCGGCCATGCCCCCGAGGTGGTGAGCGAGATCGAGCGCCTGGTGCGCGCCGCCGCGCCCTTCCCCGCCCCGGCCGGCGCCGCCCGCATCACCTATACCGATACCTGGCTCTGGGACAAGTCCGGCCGCTTCCAGCTCGACACGCTGACCGAGGGCCAGCTCTGAGCCTCAGGCCGCTGCGCACGGCTGGCCGTCGGCAAAGCTTCGGGCGCTTCTGAGCAGGCAGGTCACGGCATAGAGCACCAGGTCGTCCGGTGCGTCATCGTTCACGCGATCGATGACCTCGATGGCATAGCCCAGGTCCTGCGACAGCTGCGGCAGCACGCCTGCCGAGCGGCCGCCGGCCTGCAGGCCGGCCACCGCCTGGTCAGCGCTGGCGTGGTAGCCACGCAGCAAATCACGCGCGGCACACACCATGGCCGAGCCGGCGCGTTCGGCATGCAGCTCCAGCACGCCCAGGGCCGCTCCCATATGGCACAACGCATCCACCGCCAGCACCTCCTGGTGCTGCGGTGAGGGTTCCTGATGGCTGTGGCCCGATTGCTTCACTGTCTTCATGGCATCCCTTGCGCGGGACCGTGCTGGTCCCGAAGCAACAATACCTATCAGGTCCCTTGCAGTCAATACCTTTCCGGTCCATGATTGCCGGCGATGAAACAGACCGATCCTCAGTACAAGCTGCGCCTGCCGCAGGAACTCAAGGACCTCGTCGAGGAGGCAGCCAAGCGCACCGGCCGTTCCATGAACGCCGAAGTCGTGGCCCGGCTGCAGACCACGTTCGAGGCCCCCCTGCTGGGCCGCCTGTCGGCCTCGACGGACCCTTCGCTGGAATGCGAAGAGCCCGTGAGCATCTACGACATCAAGATGAGCGCCGAAGCCGTGGAGCGTATCGAAAAGCGCCTGGAACGCATAGAGCAGGCCGTGCTCGCGCCCGCTGCGCCGCAATCCGCCAGTGAAGACGGCGCAACCGGCAGCGCCTGATCCGCCCGCACAAAAGAAAACCGGCCCGCAGGCCGGTTTCGTTCAAAGGCCCCTCAGGGCCGGGATCATTCGACCACCTTGGTGATCTTCGAGCCCTGCAGCGACACGCCGGCTTCCAGGCCCGCGTTGGTCAGCACGTAGCTGGTGACGGGGCCCTGGGCGGTCGTGGTGTCCACGCTGCCATTGGCGCCCACCTTGCCTGCGGCCACCGTGGCATCCGCGCCCACGGACCAGCCGTCGCTGGCCAGGAACTTGTCCAGCGCTTCCTGGGTGTTGAACACATAGATCACAGCCTTGGACTGGCCGCCTGCCTGCCAGCCCACCGAGGCGCCCGTGGTGCTGTAGAAGCCCTTGTTCTGGCCGCCGACGCGCAGCACGCCGCGGCCATGCTCCACACCGATGACGAAACTGCCGCCGATCACCGAGGGGAAGATCAGCACGCCCTTGGAGCGGGCCACCATTTCCTTGGAGCCCGGCGCCGTCTGGTACAGCCGCTCCAGCGCAGCGTTGGCGCGCGCATTGACTGTGGTGGAATCAGCACGCGGCGCGGACTGGGTTTCCGGCTTGGTGGTGGTGCAGCCGACCATGGCCACGCTGCCGGCCGCCAGTGCAGTGGCCATCACGACGGTACGCAAAGAAAACTGACGCATGGGAAAACCTGCCTTTCTTGATTGGACGTTTTGGGGAGACCCCATCGGTTCATTGGATTGATCACCTTGCCTCCCGGTCCCGGGCACCCCTACCAGTGCTCGCAAACCGCTTCGGAGACAGGCTGGGGACGATGCTAGGCCGCTTTGCGGTACTTGTGATGAGACATGTCACAAGTTGCGCCATAGGACTACAGGCCCGCAGGAAATGTCTGAAAATCCCGTTCCGGGCCGCCACAGCCGACACCGAAAGCCCGCTGATGCCAGAATGCACCCACAGCAACACCCGGCCCACCGGGCCCATCCACATCGAGGGAGTTCATGAAGTTCTGGAGCCACTTTCACCATCCCCAGGCAGCCATGGTGCTGTTGCGCGTCACGCTTGCGGTCCTGCTGCTTTTTCATGGCTGGGCCAAGATCCGCTACGGCATAGGCAGCATCGAGCGCATGGTGGAGTCCGCGGGCGCGCCGGGCTGGCTGGCCTATGCGGTGTATCTGGGTGAGGTGGTGGCGCCGCTGCTGCTGCTGGTGGGCCTGTGGGTGGTGCCCGCGGCGCTGGTGATTGCGGTCAACATGATCGTGGCCTTCGCGCTGGTGCACACGGGCCAGGTGATGCAGCTGCACAGCTCGGGAGGCTGGGCGCTGGAGCTGCAGGCCTTCTTCTTCATCTCGGCCCTGGTCGTGGCCATGGGGCATTCCAAGGGCAAGTAGGCCGCACGCTTGCTGGAGATGCAAAAGCAACGGCCCGCAATGCGGGCCGTTCGTCATTTCAGGTTTCACTCCAGGCCATCCCCCGACAGCCTGCGCCTGCAGTCCAGGGCTCAGGAGCCCCGGTACGTCGAATAGCTCCAGGGGCTGACCAGCAGGGGCACATGGTAATGCTGGTCGGCATGGGCCACGCCGAAGTCCAGGCTCACCTTGTTGAGGAAATTGGGCTCGGGCAGTTGCACGCCACGGGCCTTGAAGTAGGCCGCCACGTCGAAGGTCAGGCGGTAGGTGCCGGTCCTGAGGCTGTTGTTGTCGAACAGCGGCGCATCGGTGCGGCCGTCGTGGTTGAGCACCAGGCTCTTGATCAGCGTGGCCTGGTCGCCATCGGTGGAATACAGCGCGACAGCCATGCCGGCTGCGGGGCAGCCGTTCATGGTGTCGAGGACGTGGGTGCTCAGGCCCATGGAAATCTCCTGTGAAGCGGGAGCTGGCCCGCCCGGTTGTCATTGGTTGGTCGATGCACGAAGCGCGGCGCGCGACAGCACTCGCGGCCCCCTCGTGCATTCGCAAAGTGTATACAGTTTTTGTACGCCCTTGAAGTGCGCCATGCAGCTCGAGCCTAGGCAGATACCCGCACTTTCGGCGTCGGCAGCGGCCCGTGGGCAGGCCTGCAACGCCATGCTTCTACACTGTGGTCCGCCGCCGCCCCGGCTGCAGGCCCTGCGGCCATCGCATACCGGGCGGCAAAGGACTTTCGCTCATTTCAACGGTTCCACTGTTTCATCTGCCAAGGAGATACCGATGCCATTTCGCTCCCCCTTGCTGGCAACCAGCCTGGCGCTGGCCATTGCCAGCCTGGCCGCCTGCAGCAGCACACAGCCGCCCGCGGCCTCGGCGCCGCCAGCGCCGGTGGCCGCAGCACCTGCACCGGCGGCAGCGCCCATCACGCAAAGCAATGCAGCCCAGGCGGCCAGTGCGGCCTATGACTTCGACATGGATGTATTCCATCCCGTCGTGGCCAGGAACGGCATGGTGTCCAGCGAGCAGGAGCTGGCCTCGCGCATCGGCCTGCAGATCCTGAAGTCGGGCGGCAATGCGGTGGATGCCGCCGTGGCCATGGGCTTTGCGCTGGCGGTGGCCCTGCCCAATGCCGGCAACATCGGCGGCGGCGGTTTCATGATCGTGCACGACGCCAAGAGCGGCAAGAACATTGCGCTGGACTTCCGCGAGGTCGCACCCTCCAAGGCCACGCGGGACATGTACGTGGGTGCGGACGGCCAGGTCATCGACGGCAAGTCGCTGTACACCCACTACGCCGTGGGCGTGCCCGGCACCGTGGCCGGCATGGAGCATGCATTGAAGAAATGGGGCTCTCTGCCGCTGTCCACGGTGATTGCGCCATCCGTGAAGCTGGCCGACAAGGGCTTTACGGTCAGCGAGACCCTGGCCAAGATCCTGGAGCAGGAAAAGAAGAACATGGGCCAGTGGCCCGCCACCCAGGCCATCTTCTGGCGCAACGGCGAGCCCCTCAAGCGCGGCGACCGCCTGGTGCAAAAGGACCTGGCGCAGTCGCTGCGCCTGATCGGGCAGCAGGGCTCCAAGGTGTTCTACGAAGGCGCCATTGCCCGCAAGCTCGCGGCCGAGATGGCGCCGCATGCGGGCGCCCTGTCGCTGCAGGATCTCAAGAACTACAAGGTGGTCGAGCGCGAGCCCGTGCGCGGCACCTATCGCGGCTATGAGATCGTGACCATGCCGCCCCCGTCCTCCGGCGGCGCCCACCTGATCCAGATCCTCAACATGATGGAACGCTGGCCCATGAACCAGTGGGGCGCCAACAGCGCACAGAGCATTCACTACATGGCCGAAGGCATGAAGCTGGCCTATGCCGACCGGGCCGAATACCTGGGCGACCCGGACTTCGTGACCGTGCCGCTCAAGGGCCTGACGTCCAAGCGCTACGCCGAGGCGCTGGCCGCCGGCATCGACCCCTACCAGGCGCGCGCCGGCAAGGACATCAAGCCCGGCAAGCCCCAGCCCTACGAGAGCGACCAGACCACGCACTACTCCGTGGTGGACAGGATGGGCAACGCCGTGGCCGTGACCTATACGCTGAACACCAACTTCGGCAGCGGCATCGTGGCCAAGGGCACGGGCATCCTGCTCAACAACGAGATGGACGACTTCTCTGCCAAGCCCGGCGTGGCCAACGCCTACGGCCTGGTCGGCGGCGATGCCAATGCGGTGGCCGCAGGCAAACGCCCGCTGTCGTCCATGACGCCCACCATGGTGCTCAAGGACGGCAAGCCCGTGCTGGTCACCGGCAGCCCCGGCGGCGCGCGCATCATCACCACCGTGCTGCAGACCGTGGTCAATACCATCGACTTCGGCATGAACCCGGCCGAGGCCGCCGCCACGCCGCGCTTTCACCACCAGTGGACGCCCGACGAGCTGCGCGTGGAAAAGGGCATCAGCCCCGACACCGTGGCCCTGCTCAAGTCGCGCGGCCACAACGTTGCCGTGAAGGCATCCATGGGCCGCACGCAGACCATCCAGCTGCGCGACGGCATGCTCTACGGCGCCTCCGACCCGCGCAACCCCGACGGTCAGACGCTGGGCTATTGAAGCAAGAAAAAGCCGCGCCCGTTGCCGAGCGCGGCTTTTCACAACAGGGCGGCGCAAGGCCGCCCTCCCACCAATCGCGTTGTCAGTTGCGCGGCATCAGGCCGTGACCTTCTGGCCGACCTCGAAGTTGGCCTGGATCTCCAGCGCACGCACCATGCCCGAGTGGTCCCAGTTCGCGCCGCCGTGGGCCACGCAGCTGTTGAACAGCTCCTGGGCCTGGGCGGTGTTGGGCAGGGACACGCCGAGCTGGCGCGCGCTGCTCAGGGCCAGGTTCAGGTCCTTCTGGTGCAGCGAGATGCGGAAGCCCGGATCGAACGTGCGCTTGATCATGCGCTCGGCATGCACCTCCAGGATCTTGGACGAGGCAAAGCCGCCCAGCAGCGCCTCGCGCACGCGGGCCGGGTCGGCGCCGGCGCGCGATGCGAACAGCAGGGCCTCTGCCACCGCCTCGATGTTCAGCGCCACGATGATCTGGTTGGCCACCTTGGCGGTCTGGCCGTCGCCATTGCCGCCCACCAGGGTGATGTTCTTGCCCATGCGCTCGAACAGCGGCTTGACGCGCGCGAACACGTCCTCGGGGCCGCCGACCATGATGGACAGCGTGGCGTTCTTGGCGCCCACCTCGCCGCCGGAGACCGGCGCATCCAGGTACTGGGCGCCGATGGCCTCGATGCGGCGAGCGAAGTCCTTGGTGGCCACGGGCGAGATGGAGCTCATGTCCACCACCACCTTGCCGCTGCTGCCCTTGAGGCCGGCGGCCACGCCGTCCTCGCCGAACAGCACCTTCTCGACATCGGGCGTGTCGGGCAGCATCAGGAAGATGATGTCGGCCCGCTCGGCCACGCCGCGCGCGGTGGTGCACTGGGTGGCGCTGCTCTCGGCGATCTGCGCCGGGATCTTGCCCAGGGTGTTCACGAAGAGCTGGTGGCCAGCCGCCAGAAGGTGGCCTGCCATGGGCGCGCCCATGATGCCCAGGCCCACGAAACCGAGCTTGAGAGAGGATGCATTCATGCTGTGTACTCCTTGTCGTTTTTGAAAAGCTGAGAAAAAACTCCGGCGGCGCTCAGGCGGCGACTGCCGTGCGCACGCTGGTGTGGGCGTCCAGCCAGCCCAGGCCCGATTCGGTATCGCGCGCAGGCTTGTACTCGCAGCCCACCCAGCCCTGGTAGCCGATGCGGTCCAGGTGCGCGAACAGGAAGGGGTAGTTGATCTCGCCCGTGCCCGGCTCGTTGCGGCCCGGGTTGTCGGCCAGCTGCACATGGCCGATGCGCGCCAGATGCTTTTGCAGCGTGGCCGCCAGTTCGCCCTCGGTGCGCTGCGCGTGGTAGATGTCGTACTGCACGAAGGCATTGGGCGCGCCCACCTCGTCGAGGATGGACAGGGCCTCGTCCGTGCGGTTCAGATAGAAGCCGGGAATGTCGAAGGGGTTGATGGGCTCGATCAGCAGGCGCAGATTGGCCGCGCTCAGCGCCGATGCGGCAAAGCGCAGGTTGTCCACGAAGGTGCGGCGCAGCAGCGCGGCATCGGCACCGGCAGGCGCCTTGCCGGCCAGGCAGTTGAGCTGGGGCACGCCCAGCGCATGGCCATAGGTCACGGCCTTGGCCACGCCGGCGCGGAACTCGTCCACGCGGTCGGGGTGGCAGGCAATGCCGCGCTCGCCCGCATCCCAGTCGCCGGCAGGCAGGTTGTGCAGCACGATCTGCAGGCCGTGGGCGTCGACGCGCTCCTTGATCTCCTGGACCGTATGGGCGTAGGGAAACAGGAATTCCACGGCCTCGAAGCCGGCGCGCGCCGCGCGCTCGAAACGGTCGAGGAAGGGCACCTCGGTGAACAGCATGCTGAGGTTGGCAGCAAAACGGGGCATGTCAGAAGTCTCCGGTTGTCGTTTGGTGGGTTGGGAGCGGCAGGGCACGCAGGGTGCCCCGCCGATAGAAAAAGCAGTGCAGTGCAATGCCGTGCGATGTGCCGTGGCGGGCCGGTCAATCCAGCAGTGCAAGCGCGCTGGGCACGTCGGCAGGCGCTGCGGCCAGGTCCTCGAACTCGATCACGTTGTCGATCTCGGCACCCATGGAGATGTTGGTCACGCGCTCCAGGATGACCTCGACGACGACCGGCGTGCGGTGCTCGGCCATCCAGGCCTCGGCCTGCTGCATGGCGGGCGCGAAGTCCTCGGGACGGTGCACGCGGATCGCCTTGCAGCCCAGGCCCTCGACCACCTTGACGTGGTCCACGCCGTAGCCCTTGGACTCTTCCTTGTCGTCGACATTGATGTTGTCGAAGGCCAGCTGCACGCAGTAGTCGATGGAGAAGGCGCGCTGCGCCTGGCGGATCAGGCCCAGGTAGCTGTTGTTGACCAGCACATGGATGTAGGGCAGCTTGAACTGCGCCCCCACGGCCAGCTCCTCGATCATGAACTGGAAGTCATAGTCGCCCGACAGCGCCACGATCTTGCGGGCCGGGTCGGCCACGCGCACACCCAGGGCGGCCGGCACGGTCCAGCCCAGCGGGCCGGCCTGGCCGCAGTTGATCCAGTTGCGCGGCTTGTAGACATGCAGGAACTGCGCGCCGGCAATCTGAGACAGGCCGATGGTGGAGACGTAGCAGGTGTCCTTGTCCAGGCTGCGGTTCATGCACTGGTAGACACGCTGCGGCTTCATGGGCACGTTGTCGAAATTGGTCTTGCGCAGGTACTCCACATTGTTCTTGCGGGCCTGGCATTCGGCCACCCAGCCGCTGCGGTCCTTCAGGCGGCCAGCCGCCTTCCACTCGCGCGCCACCTCCACGAAAAGCTGCAACGCCGCGCCGGCATCCGAGACGATGCCGTAGTCGGGCGCGAACACGCGGCCGATCTGCGTGGGCTCGATGTCCACGTGCACGAACTTGCGGCCCTTGGTGTAGACCTCGACCGAGCCCGTGTGGCGGTTGGCCCAGCGGTTGCCGATGCCCAGCACGAAGTCGGAGGCCAGCATGGTGGCATTGCCGTAGCGGTGGCTGGTCTGCAGGCCGCACATGCCGGCCATCAGGCGGTGGTCGTCAGGGATGGTGCCCCAGCCCATCAGCGTGGGGATCACGGGTACGTCCAGCAGCTCGGCGAACTCCACCAGCAGATCGGACGCATCGGCGTTGATCACGCCGCCGCCCGACACCAGCAGCGGACGCTCGGACTCGTTGAGCATGGCGATGGCCTTTTCCACCTGCTTGCGCGTGGCGGCAGGCTTGTAGACAGGCAGGGGCTCGTAGGTATCGATGTCGAACTCGATCTCGGCCAGCTGCACGTCGATGGGCAGGTCGATCAGCACGGGGCCGGGGCGGCCCGAGCGCATCAGGTGGAAGGCCTGCTGGAAGGCGCGCGGCACCTGAGCCGGCTCCAGCACCGTGGTGGCCCACTTGGTCACGGTCTTGGCGATGGAGGCAATGTCCACGGCCTGGAAATCTTCCTTGTGCAGACGCGAGCGCGGCGCCTGGCCCGTGATGCACAGGATCGGAATCGAATCCGCGCTGGCCGAGTACAGGCCCGTGATCATGTCCGTGCCGGCCGGGCCGCTGGTGCCGATGCACACGCCGATGTTGCCGGCCACGGCGCGGGTGTAGCCCTCGGCCATGTGGCTTGCGCCTTCGACGTGGCGCGCCAGGATATGGCCTATGCCGCCATGGTCCTTGAGCGCTGCGTACAGCGGGTTGATGGCGGCACCGGGAACGCCGAATGCGACGGTGACGCCTTCTTTTTCCAGCACGCGGACTGCGGCTTCGATTGCTTTCATTTTCGCCATGGAGGTCTCCTTCAAACTGGAGACAACTCTAGGCAGACGGGCCTGTTGGTGGAACGCCTGCACAGACCATAAAATTTATTCCGTGCAGGAATAACTACCAATGAAAAAGGAGACAGCACCATGGACAGACTCGATGCCATGCACATGTTCGTGCGCGTGGTGGAGACCGGCAGCTTCACCAAGGTCGCGCACGAGTTCGCCACCACCCAGCCCACGGTGACCAAGCAGGTCGCGGCCATGGAGACGCGCCTGAAGGTGCGCCTGCTCAACCGCAACACGCGTGGCGTGAGCCTCACCGAAGCGGGCGCGCTGTACTACGAGAAATGCAAGACCATCGTCAACGACGTGGCCGAGGCGGACAAGGTGGTGCAGGTGCGACAGACCCAGGTGCAGGGCCAGCTGCGCATCGGCAGCTCGGTGGCCTTCGGCCGGCGCGTGCTGATCCCGCTGGCGCTGGAGTTCATGACGCACAACCCCCAGGTGCAGATCGACCTGAGCTTCGAGGACCGCTACACCGACCTGGTGGCCAACGGCATCGACGTGGCCCTGCGCCTGGGCAAGCTGGCCGACTCCAGCCTGGGCGCACGCACCCTGGGCGTGAACCCCTGGGTGCTGGTGGCCTCGCCCGCCTACCTGCGCAAGCGCGGCACGCCGCGCCGCCCCTCCGACCTCAAGGAACACGCCACGCTGATCTACAGCAGCGTGCAGGGCAACGACCTCTGGCGCCTGCGCAACGCCAGCGGCGAGCCCGTGTCCGTGCCCGTCACCGGCCGCCTGCGCTCCAACAACCTCTCGGCCCTGCTGGCGGCCTCACGCTCGCACATGGGCATCGCCGCCCTGCCCCGCTACGTGGCCCACGACTCGCTGCAGGCCGGCCGCGTGGTCGAAGTCCTCAAGACCTGCCGCCTGCCCGAGCAGGAAATCCACGCCGTCTACCCCTCGCCGCGCCTGGTGCCGCAGAAGGTGCAGTCCTTCATCGCCTTCCTGCAGGGGCGGTTCGATGCCGAATGGTGGGAGACGCTGCCGCGCGGGGCGTGAGCGCCTGAAGCAAGCGGGCCTGAAACAAGTGGCCGGGCGCACGTCCCGGCCTCGAAAAACAACCACCCGGCAGGGACAAAAACCTAGAGAACCAGAATCGCCCGGAAGTCATTCACGTTGGTATGCGTGGGCCCGGTCACCACCAGATCCCCCAGCGCATCAAAGAACCCATACGCATCATTGCGGTCCAGGTACTCGGCAATCCGCATGCCCTGGGCCTGGGCCCGCGCCAGGGTATCCGGCGACACGCGCGCTCCCGCGTTGTCTTCCACGCCATCGATGCCATCGGTATCGGCCGCCAGCGCCCAGACCTTCTCCTGCCCCTGCAGGGCCTGGGCCAGGCCCATGCAGAACTCGCCCGCGCGGCCGCCGCGTCCCTTGGGCGTGCCGGCCGGGCGCTGCCGGATCGTGACCGTGGTCTCGCCGCCGGACAGGATCACGCAGGGCTTTGCAAACGGCTGGCCGTGGCGGGACACGGCGCGCGCCAGGGCGGCGTGGACCTTGGCGACTTCGCGCGATTCGCCCTCGATCTCGTCGGACAGCACATGGGCGCGCAGGCCTGCGGCCTCGGCCACGCGTGCGGCCGCCTCCAGCGAGTGCTGGGGCGTGGCGATCATGTGGACCTCGTGGCCGTCGAAGCGCGCGTCGCCGGGCTTGGGGGTTTCCAGCTCGCCTGCCTCCAGCGCGCGGCGCACGGATTCGGGCACGTTGATGCGGTAGCGCGCGAGGATGGCCAGCGCGTCGGCGCAGCTACTGGCATCGGGCACGGTGGGGCCGCTGGCGATGATGGAGGGGTCGTCGCCCGGCACGTCGCTGATGGTCAGCGTGACAACGCGCGCAGGTGCGCAGGCCGCGCCCAGGCGCCCGCCCTTGATGCGCGACAGGTGCTTGCGCACGCAGTTCATCTCGCCGATGGCGGCGCCGCTTTCCAGCAGGGCGCGGTTGATGCGCTGCTTTTCCTCCAGGTCGATGCCTTCGGCCGGCAGGGTCAACAGGGCCGAGCCGCCGCCCGAGATCAGGCACAGCACGAGGTCGTCCTCGGTCAGCCCTTCGGTCAGCGCGAGGATGCGTTCGGCGGCGTCCAGGCCTGCCGCATCGGGCACGGGGTGGGCGGCCTCGACCACCTCGATGCGCTGCGCCAGCCCTTCGGGGCGCGGCGGGATGTGGCCGTAGCGTGTGACCACGAGGCCGGACAGCGGCGCGTCCGCCGGCCACAGCGCCTCCAGCGCCTGGGCCATGGAGCCGCCGGCCTTGCCCGCGCCCAGCACAAGGGTGCGGCCCTTGGGAGGCTTTGGCAGGCATTGGGCCATGCTGTACAGGGGCTGCGCATCCTTGACCGCAGCGCGGTAGAGGTCGAGCAGAAAGGCTTGGGGATCGGTGAGGTGCAGGTCCGTGGTGCTGGTCATGGTGTGTTGTCTCCGCCGGGCATTATGGAATTTCCTGCACCGGCGGTGGCATGCGGTCAAGTCACAACTGATTCGCCCGGCCTCGTTCCTCGCGCCAACTCAACTCAATCCAGGGCCACCTTGGCGTCCTTGACCAGCCTGGCGAAGCGGTCGGTGTCGTCGCGGATCTGGCGCGCCATCTGCTCCGGCGATCCGCCGATGGGCTCGGCGCCTATCTCCTCCATCTTCCGGCGGAACTGCGGGGACTCGATGATGCGGTTCATGTCCGCGCCCAGCCGCGCCAGTACCTCCCTGGGCGTGGCGGCCGGTGCCAGCACGCCGAACCAGGTGCCCATGTCGAAGCCCTTGAGCCCGGCCTCGTCCAGCGTGGGCACATCGGGCAGGGCCACCGAGCGCCGGGCCGTGGTCACGGCCAGCGCGCGCAGCTTGCCGGCCTTGATGTGGGGCAGCACAGGCGTGACGGTATCGAAGGACATGGCGATTTGCCCGCCCAGCAGGTCCGTGGTCAGCGGCCCGCTGCCCTTGTAGGGCACGTGCAGCAGCTGCACGCCGCCCATGGACTCGAACTGCGCGCCGATCAGGTGCTGGCCCGTGCCCGCGCCGTTGGAGCCATAGGCCAGCTTGCCGGGCTGGGCCCGGGCCTGGGCCAGCAGCTCCTGCACGGTTTTGGCGGGCACCTGCGGATGGACCACCAGCACATTGGGGACCACGGCCACCACGGTGATGGGCGCCAGGTCCTTCTGGAAGTCATAGCCCAGCCTGCGGTAGACGCTGGTGGCAATGGTGTGGTGCACGGCGCCCATGAGCAGGGTGTAGCCGTCAGGTTTCGCCTTGGCCACATGGTCGGCGCCCAGGGTGGCGCCCGCGCCGGGGCGGTTTTCCACGACCACGGGCTGGCCCAGACTCTTGGACAGCTCCTGGCCCAGCGCACGCGCCAGCACATCGGTGGTGCCGCCTGCGGGAAACGGCACGATGAGGTTGACGGGGCGCGCCGGCCAGGCCTGGGCCCAGACAGCTGGGATGGTGGCAGGAATGGCGGCGGCCAGCGCGCACGCTGCGGCAACCCTGGTGATGCGGTTCATGGCTTGTCTCCTGTCTGTTCTTTTGTGGGTTATCGGACCATGCAGCGCGCGCTCAGGCAGGCACGGGCTCGGCCTGGGTCTCGGCGGTCTGCGCGCGCAGCCGTGCGCAGACCGCGTCGGTGACCTGCCGCGTGGTGGCCTTGCCGCCCAGGTCGCGCGTGTGCAGCGCGGCATCGGCGGTCACCTGCTCCACGGCCTGCATCAGCCGCTGCGCGGCACGGTGCTCGCCCAGGTGCTCCAACAGCATCACGCAGCTCCAGAAGGTTCCCACGGGATTGGCCAGGCCCTGGCCCATGATGTCGAAGGCCGATCCGTGGATGGGCTCGAACATGCTGGGGTAGCGGCGCTCCGGATCGATGTTGCCCGTGGGCGCAATGCCCAGGCTGCCGGCCAGCGCGGCCGCCAGATCGCTGAGGATGTCGGCATGCAGGTTGGTGGCAACCAGGGTGTCCAGCGAGGCCGGGCGGTTGACCATGCGCGCCGTGGCTGCGTCCACCAGTTCCTTGTCCCAGCGCACGTCGGGAAACTCGGCGGCCACCTGCACCGCGATCTCGTCCCACATCACCATGGCATGGCGCTGGGCGTTGGACTTGGTGATCACCGTCAGCAGCTTGCGCGGCCGCGACTGCGCCAGGCGGAAGGCGAAGCGCATGATGCGCTCCACGCCCGCGCGGGTCATCATGCTCACGTCGGTGGCCACCTCGATGGGATGGCCCTGGTGGGCGCGGCCGCCCACGCCCGCGTATTCGCCTTCGGAATTCTCGCGCACGATGACCCAGTCCAGGTCCTCGCGCGAGCAGCGCTTGAGCGGCGCTTCGATGCCGGGCAGGATGCGCGTGGGCCGCACATTGGCGTACTGGTCGAACCCCTGGCAGATCTTCAGGCGCAGCCCCCACAGCGTGACATGGTCGGGAATGTGCGGGTCGCCGGCCGAGCCGAACAGGATGGCGTCCTGGCCGCGCAACGCGTCCAGCCCGCCGGCCGGCATCATCTCGCCGTGCGCGCGGTACCAGTCGCCGCCCCAGCCGAAACTGGTGAAGGCAAAGCCCAGGCCGGGCTGGGTTTCGGCCAGCGCCTGCAGCACCTCCTGCCCTGCGGGCACCACTTCCTTGCCGATGCCATCGCCGGGAATGCAGGCGATGCGGTATGTCTTTGTCATGAGGGCTCCTTGGATTGCGGTGGATGAAGCGCCATGCGGATCCATGGCCTTGTCCGTGAATCTATCGATGGAACAACGCCGCGCGCGCCTCTAGAGTGATGGCATCGTTCACTTTGATTCAACAATGAGCACTCCCGTCTCGGCGCCATCGGAGATGGCCTTCTTCTGCCTGCTGGCCCGCAGCGCCAGCCTGTCGGCCACGGCCCGCGAGCTGGGCATCACCACGCCGGCGGCCAGCAAGCGCCTGTCCCAGATGGAGACGCGGCTGGGCGTGCAACTGGTCAGCCGCACGACGCGGCGCCTGGGCCTGACCGATGAGGGCCAGACCTACCTGGCCCATGCGCGGCGCATCCTGGACGACATTGCCGCCATGGAGCAGGCCGTGGCCGGCATGCCCGGGCAGCCGCAGGGCCTGCTGCGCATCAATGCGACGCTGGGATTCGGGCGCAGCCATATCGCGCCGCTGATCGCCAGCTTCGTGCGCAGGCACCCGCAGATCCAGGTGCAGCTGCAGCTGTCGGCCTCGCCGCCGCCCCTGGTCGATGACAGCTTCGACCTGTGCATACGCTTTGGCGAGCCGCCGGACGCGCGCGTCATCGCGCGGCGCCTGGCGCCCAACCGGCGGCTGCTGTGCGCGTCTGCCGCCTACCTGGCGCGGCGCGGCACGCCGGCCACCCCGCGCGAGCTGATGCAGCACGACTGCATCGACATCCGCCAGGGCGACGACGCCCACGGCGTCTGGCGCTTCACCCACAACGGCCCCGGCCGCAAGACCGAAGCCATCCGCCTGCGCGACAGCCTGAGCACCAACGATGGCGAGATCGCCGTGGGCTGGGCCCTGGCCGGCCTGGGCATCGTCATGCGGGCCGAATGGGATATCGCCCGCTACCTGCGCAGCGGCCGTCTGGTGCAGGTGCTGGCCGACCATGCCACGGCACCGGCCGACATCCATGTGGTCTATCCGCAGCGGCATGCGGCAACCCAGCGCGTGCAGCGCTTTGTCGAGCACCTGGCACGGCACTTCGATACGGCCGCGCCCGGTTTCTGAAAAGGGATGCCGTATGCGGGGAAACGCCAATAAGCAGTAGACAGAAACTGTATACAACTCTTGTGGCCAGCCGCTATGATGGCCGGATGGAGACTTCCACCACCAGTTTCATTGTCGAGAGCCTGACCCGGGCCATCGTCGAACACCGTCTTCTGCCCGGCACCAAGCTGGCCGAGCAGAAATTGGCAGACCATTTCGGCGTCTCGCGCACCCTGGTGCGCCAGGCGCTGTTCCAGCTGTCGCAAAACCGCCTGATCCGGCTCGAACCCGCGCGCGGGGCCTTCGTGGCCACGCCCTCGGTGGACGAGGCGCGCCAGGTCTTCGCCGTGCGCCGCATGCTCGAGGCCGAGATGGTGCGCGCCTTCATCGCCCAGAGCACGCCGGCCAAGATCCGCGCGCTGCGGCAGCACGTGGCGGCCGAGAAAAAGGCCATGGACGGCAACGACGTCGGCCAGCGCACCGAGCTGCTGGGCGACTTCCACGTGCGCATGGCCGAACTTATGGGCAACGAGGTGCTGGCCCAGCTGCTGGGCGAGCTGATCTCGCGCTGCGCGCTGATCACGCTGATGTACCAGTCCAGCACGGCCGCCGAGCATTCCCATGACGAGCATGCCGAAATCGTCACGGCCCTGGCCGGCGGCGACGCCGACCACGCCGTGCAGCTCATGCAGCAGCACCTGGACCACGTGGAAGCCGGCCTGACCTTCGACCGCGACATGCCGACCAGCGATCTTTCGATGGCCCTTTCCTCCGTATCCGCATGACCTACGACGCCACTGCCCCCTATCCCCGCGACCTGATCGGCTACGGTCGCACGCCCCCCCACGCCCGCTGGCCCGGCCAGGCCCGCGTGGCCGTGCAATTCGTCCTCAACTACGAAGAGGGCGGCGAGAACTGCGTGCTGCATGGCGATGCCGCCAGCGAGCAGTTCCTGTCCGAAATGTTCAATCCGGCCGCCTACCCCGAGCGCCACATGAGCATGGAAGGCATCTACGAGTACGGCTCGCGCGCCGGTGTCTGGCGCATCCTGCGCGAGTTCGAGAAGCGCGGCCTGCCGCTGACCGTGTTCGGCGTGGCCACGGCCCTGCAAAAGCACCGCGAACTGGCCGCCGCCTTCCACGAGCTGGGCCATGAAGTGGCCTGCCACGGCCTCAAGTGGATCCACTACCAGAACATTCCCGCCGAGGTCGAGCGCGAGCACATGCGCCAGTGCATGGAGATCTTCGGCGAGCTGTATGGCCACGATGGCGACCACGGCCTGGGCTGGTACACGGGCCGCGACAGCCCCAACACCCACCGCCTGGTGGCCGACGACGGCCGCTTCGCCTATGACAGCGACTACTACGGCGACGACCTGCCCTTCTGGATGAAGGTCGGCAAGAGCGACGGCAGCACCCGCAGCCAGCTCATCGTGCCCTACACGCTGGACTGCAACGACATGCGCTTCGCCCTGCCCCAGGGCTACTCGCACGCCGACCCGTTCTTCCAATACCTGAAGGACACGTTCGACGCCCTCTACGCCGAGGGCGATCCGGCCGGCGATGACTCCCCCAAGATGATGAGCATTGGCATGCACTGCCGCCTGCTGGGCCGCCCCGGCCGCATCACGGCACTGCAGCGCTTTCTGGACCACATCCAGCGGCACGACAAGGTCTGGGTCTGCCGCCGCATCGACCTCGCGCGCCACTGGGCGCACCACCATCCCGACAAGGAATAACGCAGCATGGCTCTGACGCTGGAACAACTCAATGCCGCCGACCTGGCCACCGCCACCGGTCTGCTCGACGGCCTGTACGAACACTCGCCCTGGATTGCCGAGGCCGCGCTGGCCCAGCGCCCCTTCCGCTCGCTGGCACAGATCAAGTACGCCATGGCCCAGGTGCTGGACAAGGCGCCGGTGCAGGCCAAGCTCGACCTGATCCGCGCCCACCCGGAGCTGGCCGGCAAGGCCATGGAGACCAACACGCTCACGGCCGAATCCACCAACGAGCAGAACAAGGCGGGCCTGACCCGCTGCACGCCCGAGGAGCTGGAGCACATCCGCAAGCTCAACGCCGAGTACGGCAAGCGCTTCGGCTTTCCCTTCATCCTGGCCGTGCGCGGTCCGCGCGGCGCGGGCCTGGCCAAGGCCGAGATCATCGAGACCTTCGAGCGCCGCCTGCACAACCATCCCGACTTCGAGCTGGGCGAGGCGCTGCGCAACATCCACCGCATTGCCGAAATCCGCCTGAACGACAAGTTCGGCTACACGCCCGAGCTGGGCAACGATGTCTGGGACTGGCAGGAAAAGCTGGCCCAGCACAGCGACCCCGGCTATGCCGAAAAGGGCCAGCTCACCGTCACCTACCTCACCGATGCCCACCGCGCCTGCGCCCAGCGCATCAGCCACTGGATGCGCGACTGCGGCTTCGACGAGGTAGAGATCGACGCCGTGGGCAACGTCGTGGGCCGCTACAAGGCGGCCACCGACGATGCCAAGACCCTGCTGACCGGCAGCCACTACGACACCGTGCGCAACGGCGGCAAGTACGACGGCCGCCTGGGCATCTTCGTGCCCATGGCCTGCGTGCGCGAGCTGCACCGCCAGGGCAGGCGCCTGCCGTTCCACATCGAGGTCGTGGGCTTTGCGGAAGAGGAAGGCCAGCGCTACAAGGCCACCTTCCTGGGCTCGGGCGCGCTGATCGGCGACTTCAGGCAGGAATGGCTGGAGCAAAAGGATGCCGACGGCATCACCCTGCGCGAGGCCATGCAGCATGCCGGCCTGTGCATTGACGACATTCCGAAGCTGCAGCGCGATCCGGCCCGCTACCTGGGCTTCATCGAGGTGCACATCGAACAGGGCCCGGTGCTCAACGAGCTGGACATCCCGCTGGGCATCGTCACCTCCATCAACGGCAGCGCGCGCTACATCTGCGAGATGATCGGCATGGCCAGCCACGCCGGCACCACGCCCATGGACCGCCGCCGCGATGCCGCCTGCGGCGTGGCCGAGCTGGCGCTGTACATCGAAAAGCGCGCCGCGCGCGACGGCACCTCGGTGGCCACCATGGGCCAGCTCAATGTGCCCAGCGGCTCGGTCAACGTGGTTCCCGGCCGCTGCCAGTTCAGCCTGGACCTGCGCGCGCCCACCAACGAGCAGCGCGACGCCATGGTGGCCGACATCCTGGCCGAGATCGAGGCCATCGCCCAGCGCCGTGGCCTGCGCTACAGCACCGAGCTGGCCATGAAGGCCGCCGCCGCTCCCAGCGCCCCCGAATGGCAGCAACGCTGGGAAGCCGCCGTGGACGCCCTGGGCGTGCCCCTGTACCGCATGCCCAGCGGCGCCGGCCACGACGCCATGAAGCTGCATGAAATCATGCCCCAGGCCATGCTGTTCGTACGCGGCCTGAACGCCGGCATCAGCCACAACCCGCTGGAAAGCTCCACCGCCGACGACATGCAACTGTCCGTCGATGCCTTCTCCCACGTACTGAACCAACTGGCCCAAGAGCAGCAATGACCAACATGAACCAAGACAAGCAAGCCACCTACGCCGCCCTGGACGCCTGGATCGACCAGCATTTCGATGAAGAGGTGCAATTCCTGCAGGCCCTGGTCCAGGTTCCGACCGACACCCCGCCCGGCAACAACGCACCCCACGCCGAGCGCACGGCCGAGCTGCTCAAGACCCTGGGCTACGAGGCCGAGAAGCACACCGTGCCCGAGGCCGAGGTCAAGGCCTACGGCATGGAATCCATCACCAACCTGATCGTGCGCCGCCCCTACGGCAGCGCAGGTGACGCCGGCGGCGGCCTGACCATCGCGCTGAACGCCCACGGCGACGTGGTGCCGCCCGGTGAAGGCTGGACCCAGGACCCCTATGGCGCCGCCATCGAGGACGGCAAGCTCTACGGCCGCGCCGCCGCCGTGAGCAAGAGCGACTTCGCCACCTTCACCTACGCCGTGCGTGCGCTCGAAGCGGTGGCCAAGCCCTCCAAGGGCGCGGTGGAACTGCACTTCACCTATGACGAGGAATTCGGCGGCATCCTGGGCCCCGGCTGGCTGCTGGCCAACAACCTCACCCAACCCGACCTGATGGTCGCGGCCGGCTTCAGCTACGAAGTCGTCACCGCCCACAATGGCTGCCTGCAGATGGAAGTGACCGTGCAGGGCAAGATGGCCCATGCCGCCGTGCCCCACACGGGCGTGGACGCGCTGCAGGCCGCCGTGGTGCTGATGAACGCGCTGTACGCCGAGAACACCAAGTACCAGCAGGTGACCTCCAAGGTGCCGGGCATCAAGCACCCCTACCTGAACATCGGCCGCATCGAAGGCGGCACCAACACCAACGTGGTGCCCGGCAAGGTCGTGCTCAAGATCGACCGCCGCATGATCCCCGAGGAGAACCCCTCCGAGGTCGAGGCCAGCATCCGCGCCGTCATTGCCCAGGCCATTGCCGACTTCAACGCCAAGGGCGGCTACACCGGCGAGGATGCCGTGCGCGTGGACATCAAGCGCCTGCTGCTGGCCAATGCCATGACGCCGCTGGCCGGCAACAAGCCCCTGGTGGACGCCATCCAGGCCCATGGCGAAGCCGTCTTCGGCGAAAAGCCCCCGGCCGTGGGCACGCCGCTGTACACCGACGTGCGCCTGTACGTGGAGCGTGGCATTCCCGGCGTGATCTACGGCGCCGGCCCGCGCACCGTGCTGGAGTCCCATGCCAAGCGCGCCGACGAGCGCCTGGTGCTGGAGGACCTGCGCCGCGCCACCAAGGTCATCGCGCGCATGCTGTGCGACCTGACGGCCTGACCGCCTGACGGCCCGCATCAAGGCCTGACCCCCAAGCCCGGCGCCGCCGGGCTTTTTTGCGTCCGGGCACCGCATCGGGGCGCGTGCACCTCCGCAGCCCATGCCGTGCACCCGAGCCGCGCCCGACCCACGCCCGAGCCGCGCCACAGCGGCCGCCAGGCACCAGCACGGTGCCTGTTGCTTGCCTGGCGCTTGCCTGGCGGCTGGCATCCATCTTGCAATGCACCATGGCACTCCCGCCCTGGCAGGCGATGCGCACCAAAACGGGTTGGCGCGACTGCCGCAACAGGGTTTACCGGGAGCAGAAATTTCCCATGATCTGTATACACTTTTTGTATGGATGTTGGTGCCAAACCCTGTCACGCCGGCGTCCGTTCCCATAAATCCCGAGGAGACAAATCCCCATGCAATCTTCCGTTCATCCCGTCGATGAGATGCTGCCCGCAGGCAAGCTCACGGCGCTGGGCCTGCAGCACGTTCTCGTGATGTATGCGGGCGCCGTGGCCGTGCCCCTGATCGTCGGCCGCGCACTCAACCTGCCGCCCGAGCAGGTGGCCCACCTGATCTCGGCCGACCTGTTTTGCTGCGGCCTGATCACGCTGATCCAGGCCATGGGCGCGACCCAGTGGTTCGGCATCAAGCTGCCCGTGATGATGGGCGTGACCTTCGCCAGCGTGGCGCCCATGGTGTCCATGGCGCAGACCACGGGCGGCTCGGCGGGCGCGGGGCTGATCTTCGGCTCGGTGATCGGGGCGGGGATCGTGTCCATCCTCATCGCCCCGCTGATCAGCCGCATGCTGCGCTTTTTCCCGCCCGTGGTGACCGGCACCATCATTGCCGTCATCGGCATCAGCCTGATGCGCGTGGGCGTGAACTGGATCTTCGGCAACCCCGTCGGCCCCACCGCGCCCAGCGTGCCCAACCCCGAGCACCTGAAATGGCTGGCCGACGCCCAGGCCACGGCCGGCGCGCCAGGCTCCTCGCTGCCGCCCGTGCCCAAGGGCTTCGCGGTCGTGCCCACCATTCCCAACCCCAAGTACGGCGACCTGACCGGCGTGGGCATCTCGGCCATCGTGCTGCTGTCCATCCTGCTGATCGCGCGCTTTGCCAAGGGCTTCCTGGCCAACGTCTCGGTGCTCATGGGCATCCTGATCGGCGGCGTGCTGTCCGTGGCCATGGGCCTGATGGACTTCAGCAAGGTCGCCAAGGCCGAATGGTTCACGATGGTGCTGCCCTTCGAGATCGCCACGCCGGTGTTCGACCCCATCCTCATCCTCACCATGAGCCTGGTGATGGTGGTGGTGATGATCGAGTCCACCGGCATGTTCCTGGCCCTGGGCGACATGACCGATCGCAAGATCAGCCAGGACGAGCTGACACGCGGCCTGCGCACCGACGGCCTGGGCACGCTGATCGGCGGCATCTTCAACACCTTCCCCTACACCAGCTTCTCGCAGAACGTGGGCCTGGTCGCCGTCACCGGCGTCAAGAGCCGCTGGGTCTGCGTGGCCGGCGGCGTGATCCTGATCGTGCTGGGCGTGCTGCCCAAGATGGGCGCCCTGGTCGAGTCCCTGCCCACCGTGGTGCTGGGCGGCGCGGGCCTGGTGATGTTCGGCATGGTGGCCTCCACCGGCATCCGCATCCTGAGCAACGTGGATTTCCAGACCAACCGCAACAACGCCATGATCGTCGCCGTGTCCATCGGCGTGGGCATGATTCCGCTGGTGGCGCCGAATTTCCGCCAATGGATGCCCCACGGCATTCATCCGTTGATCGAATCCGGTATCCTGCTGGCCTCGATTACCGCGGTGGCATTGAACATTTTCTTCAACGGAGCCAGCAGCGACACCTCTGCTGCCGTCCGGGCCGCACGCCAGGCAGACGCCCACTGATGAAACAGTGCCCGCCCTGGCGGGCACGCCCAACAACCGCCCGGCCTACCCGCCGGGCCGTGCGCCCCCTGCCGTCCATAGGCGCCAGGGGGCTTGTTGTCGAAATCCCTGAGGCAAAACTGTCCTGACCCTCATAGGCTGTAGCTATCCGGTAAGCTCCGAGAGCATTTGCAGAGAATTCCTGTATGACCCAAAACCTGTCCAACGCCGAACAAGCCCTGCGCGACGCAGCCCGCGAATACCATCGCAGCCCCAACAAGGGCAAGATCTCCGTCACGCCCACCAAGCCCTTGTCCAACCAGCGCGACCTGTCGCTGGCCTATTCGCCCGGCGTGGCCTACCCCTGCCTGGACATCCAGGCCGACCCCTCGCTGGCCGCCGAATACACGGCGCGCGGCAACCTGGTCGGCGTCATCACCAACGGCACGGCCGTGCTGGGCCTGGGTGACATCGGCCCGCTGGCCGGCAAGCCAGTGATGGAAGGCAAGGGCTGTCTGTTCAAGAAGTTCGCCGGCGTCGACGTGTTCGACATCGAACTGGCCGAGCGCGATCCGGACAAGCTGATCGAGATCATCGCCTCGCTCGAACCCACGCTGGGCGGCATCAACCTCGAGGACATCAAGGCGCCCGAGTGCTTCTACATCGAGCAGGAGCTGTCCAAGCGCATGAACATCCCCGTGTTCCATGACGACCAGCACGGCACGGCCATCATCTCCAGCGCCGCCCTGCTCAACGGGCTGGAGCTGGTGGACAAGCAGATCGGCAACGTCAAGATCGCCGTCTCCGGCGCCGGCGCCGCCGCCATCGCCTGCGTGAACGTGATGGTGGGACTGGGCGTCAAGCGCGAAAACGTCTTCATGTGCGACTCCAAGGGCGTGATCTATGAAGGCCGCCCCGGTGGCCTGGACGCCTCCAAGGCCCAGTACGCGCAAAAGACGGACGCCCGCACCCTGGCCGACGCCGTCAAGGACGCCGACGTCTTCCTGGGCTGCTCGGCTCCCGGCGTGCTCACTGCCGACATGGTCAAGACCATGGCCGACAAGCCCATCATCCTGGCCCTGGCCAACCCCGAACCCGAGATCCGCCCTGAGCTGGCCAAGGCCGTGCGCCCGGACTGCATCATGGCCACGGGCCGTTCTGACTACCCCAACCAGGTCAACAACGTCCTGTGCTTCCCCTACATCTTCCGTGGCGCGCTGGACTGCGGCGCCACCAAGATCACCGAAGCCATGAAGCTGGCCTGCGTGCGCGAAATCGCCGCACTGGCCAAGCAGGACGTCAGCGATGAAGTCGCCGCCGCCTACCAGGGCAAGGAGCTGAAGTTCGGCCCCGACTACCTGATCCCCACGCCCTTCGACACCCGCCTGATCCTGCGCATCGCGCCGGCCGTGGCCAAGGCTGCCGAAGAGTCCGGTGTCGCCACCCGCCCCATCGCCGACTACGACGCCTACCGCGAGAGCCTGACCCGCTTCGTCTACCAGACCAGCATGTTCATGCGTCCGGTGTTCGCCGCTGCCAAGGCCAACCAGCAGCGCGTGGCCTATGCCGAAGGCGAAGACGAGCGCGTGCTGCGCGCCGCCCAGGTCGCCGTCGATGACGGCCTGGCCAAGCCCATCCTGATCGGCCGCCCCGCCGTGATCGAGGCCCGCATCGCCAAGGCCGGCCTGCGCCTGGTGCTGGGCAAGGACGTGGAGATCTGCAACCCCGAGGACGATCCGCGCTTCCGCCAGTACTGGGAAAGCTACCACCGCCTGATGGGCCGCAACGGCGTCACGCCCGAGACCGCCAAGGCCGCCGTGCGCCGCTCCAACACGCTGATCGCAGCGCTCATGGTCCACCTGGGCGATGCCGACGCCATGCTCTGCGGCCTGGTCGGCAAGTTCGACAGCCACCTGGCCCATGTGCGCGACGTGCTCGGCCTCAAGCAAGGCGCCGGCGAATTCGCCACCGTCAACGCCGTGATGCTGGACAGCGGCACGCTGTTCATCGCCGACACCTACATCAACGAGGCGCCCAACGCCACCGAGCTGGCCGACATCGCCCGCCTGGCGGCCGAGGAAGTGGCCCGCTTCGGCCTGCCGCCCAAGGTGGCCTTCCTGTCGCACAGCAACTACGGCTCGTCCAGCCGCCCCTCGGCGCTGAAGATGCGCGCTGCGCGCGACCTGTTCGCCGCCGCCAACCCCGACGTGGAATGCGATGGCGAAATGCACGGCGACTCCGCCCTGTCCGAAGCCATCCGCGACCGCGCCCTGCTCGAATCCTCGCTGCACGGCGAGGCCAACGTGCTGATCTGCCCCAACCTGGACGCCGCGAACATCCTGTTCAACGTGCTCAAGACCACGGGCGGCCACGGCACGACCATCGGCCCCATCCTGCTGGGCGGTGCTGCCGCAGCCCATGTGCTGACCCCCTCCGCCACCGTGCGCCGCGTGGTCAACATGACGGCCCTGGCCGCAGCCCAGGCCATCGCTGCCCGCGGCTGATCCGCGCCGCACCCAAAAAAGGCGCCCCTTCACAGGGGCGCCTTTTTTACGCCCCCTGCCCCGGCAGGAGCGGCCTAAGCCCGGCTAGAATACGCAGCTTCGGAGGTTTGGGTGAGTGGTTTAAACCAGCAGTCTTGAAAACTGCCGACGGGCAACCGTCCGTGAGTTCGAATCTCACAGCCTCCGCCAGATCCTTGTATCAACCGACAGGCGGCCAAAGAGCCGGCCCTGTTGCACAGCGCCCCGATGCCGCAAGGCAGCGGGGCGTTCCTGCGTCTGGGGCATTGGCGGGCGCCTCAGCGTGGAGGCTCGTGGTTGGTGACGAAGTCGGCGGGCACGTCCGGCCCCCAGACGTAGAGCGAATCCTCGGGAGGATGGTCGGCCGCAGGCCACACCGCGCCCGCCTCGACAAAGTCGATGTCGCAGGAGTACTCGGCGAAGCTGCCCCAGGGATCGCGCACATAGCGAAAGAAGTTGGAGCCCAGCACATGCCTGCCCACGCCCCAGCCCTGCGCATAGCCCGCCTCGGCCATCTGCCGGGCGCCGCTGCCCACGGCGTCGACAGAAGGCACGCACCAGCTGCTGTGGTGCAGGCCGGGTCCATGCGATGCGGCCAGTGCCAGCAGGTGATGGTCGCTGCCGTGCGGGCTGTGCAGGAAGGCGATGACCGAGCCCGAGCGGTCCGAGAGCCTGAGTCCCAGCACCTCGGTGTAGAACGCCAGCGCGGCATCCACGTCGGCGCAGAACAAAAGCACATGCGACAGGTGCAGCGGCCGGATCTGCGGCATGAGGCTGCGAGCCGGCGCGCGGCCGGCATTGCGGCAGGCCGGCGGCAGCACGTGCGGTGCGGGCGCCGACGGAGAGCTCTTGGCGGCTGCACGCAGCTGGATGGGCACCCCGTCGGGGCTGGCGATCCAGATACCGTCGGCCTGGGCACCGGCCGGCGCAGGAATGCGTGCGATCCCCGCGCCGTCGATCCGGTGCGAGAAGGCATCGAGATCGGCCGCATGGATGCCCAGGCTCAGCCACTGCAGCTTCTTGTGCGTTGCGGCCTCCAGCACCCGCGCCCAGCGGTGGGGATGCCCGTAGGTGTGCAGCGCCAGCGCGCCGTCGATGTCGCGCACCTCGAGCCCGAAACTGGCGTAGAAATGCCGCGCCGCTTCGAGATCGGGCACGCTGAAGACGAACTCATCGATCGAATGCACGGCCGGCTGCCCGGCCGCGCCGGACGGCGTTCCAGGTGTCGTTCCAGATGGCGTGGGAAGGCCGCTCATGGTGTCCCCTCCTTTGCATGTTCACTGTGCGAAGACCGGCGGGCAGCGCCACGCGGCCGGTGGGCGGGCGAGGCCATCACCGCACCCGCTGGAGCTGCCGCCCAAGAACCCCGCCGTCCAGCGTCATGACATCGCCGGACTTCAGGAAGCGGGGCGGCTTCATGCCCAGGCCGACACCTGCCGGCGTGCCGGTGATGACAAGGTCGCCGGGCAGCAGCGTCATGAACTGGCTCAGATAGGACACGAGACAGGCCACCGGAAAAATCATGTCTGCCGTGCTGCTGCGCTGCATGACCTCGCCGTTGACGGACAGCGTCAGTTCGATGGCCTGGGGGTCGGGCAGCTCGTCGGCCGTGACCAGCCACGGCCCGACCGGGCCGAAGCCATCGAAGCTCTTGCCCTTGCCCCACTGGCCGTTGCGCTTGATCTGCCAGTCACGCTCGGAGATGTCGTTGGCCAGCAGGTAGCCGGCCACATGCGCGAGCGCACCTTCCACGGGGATGCGGCTTGCGCGCGTGCCGATCACAAAGCCCAGTTCGATCTCCCAGTCGGTGGCAACCGACGCTTCGGGCAGGCGCACCTCGTCGTCCGGCCCGGCCAGCGATGAAAGCGCCTTGTGAAAGACCACGGGCTCCTTCGGAATGTCGAGACCCGACTCCTCGGCATGCCGCCGGTAGTTGAGCCCGATGGCAACGAACTGGCGCGTGCCGGCGACAGGGGGCCCCAGGCGGCTGCCTTGCGCCACCAGCGGCAACCGCTGCAGATCGACGGCGGCCAGCGCGGCCAGCCTGCCGGGCGCCATCCACTCGGGCGTGAAATCGGGCACCAGGTCCGACAGGTCGCGCGCCTGGCCTTGGGAATCGATGGCGCCGGGCTTCTCGCAGCCGCTGGCGCCGTGGCGTATCAGTTTCATGGTCTGTCTCCTGGGACGGGAAGTGGAAAGTGGGAAGGAAATGGATCGAGACGCGGACCCTGCATGCGGGTGGAGCCTCAGAAGCTATGCCGCACGCCGGCAGCGAAGCCGTTCTGCGAACGCCCGGGGGCGGGCGCGGCGCCTGGCGCCGCATTGCTGACCGACAGCGCAAGTGCTCCCTCGTTGGACAGATGCCCTGCGGTCGCATACAGCGTGGTGCGCTTGGACAGCGAATACCGGGACCGCAGGGCAAAGAGCCGGGCCCCATCGTCGCTTCGCCTGAAACGCAGATCCAAGGCCTGCGCATCGAGGGTCAGGGCCGGTGTGACGGCGACACTGGCGCCCAGGTACCAGAGATCGCTGCGTGGCGCGTCGGGACGGCCGTCGTTGTGGCGGGCAATGACCCCGGCGCCGAGCTTCCATGCCCCCCAGCGCACCCATCCCGCGGCGGTGGAGCGACGGTCCTTGCGCGCGCTGCTGGTCAGGCCTGCGAAGGCGCCGGGGCCTCCACGGATTTCATCGACGGCCAGCGCGATGCCCCAGGCCTTGGCCTCGTACTTGAGCATTGCCGACCATTGCCGGCAGGCGCTGGAGTCGCCCGGCTGCTCGCCGGGGCAGTTGGTTCCCGCGGGACCGGGGCCCGCATTGACGGCATCACGCCCCAGGCTGTAGGTCGCGCCGACGGTGAAGCCGCCAAGGCCGGCGCGCCACGCAAGCGCGTTGTCCGCGCGCGCATTGGGCAGGTAGCTGTCCAGCGATGCCGCACCGTAGGCATTCGGGCCGAGGGTGTCCGCATCGAGCTGGGACCAGTACAGCATGGTGTACTGGCGCCCCAGTGTGAGGCTGCCCCAGTCGCCGGACAGGCCGACGAAGGCCTGGCGCCCCCAGGCGCGCCCGCCCTGGTTCAGCACGCCCGCGTCGAGCGCCAGGCCCTGCTCCATCGTGAACAGGGCACGCAGGCCGCCGCCCAGGTCCTCCGAGCCGCGCAGGCCGATGCGCGACGGCACGCTGCCGGTGAGGCCCGGCATGCGGTTCAGCGAAGCGCCTCCCTGGCCCACATCCGTCAGGTGCTCGACGGATGCATCGAGCAGGCCATAGAGCGTGACGCCCTGGGCCAGGGCGGGTGCCGAGGGCACGGCAGCGGCACCGGCCAGGCATAGCGCGGATAGCGCGGCGCGAACAGGAAAGGAGGGATGTGGCATGTTGTCTCCTGAAAGTGATGGATGTCGGCCAGGACGGCGAAAGCGCAGACTCAGGCGCAGACTCAGGCGCAGGCCGGCGTCCCCCGGCCGGACTGGCCAGGGTCAGGAACGCGCAAGGCCGGACGGCCCCGGGGGCAGGCTGCCGGATGGGCCGGGGCTAGCCGGGCCCCACCGGCGGGGTGCGATGGCCCAGTGCCAGCGCCAGGACCTCGGTCGGCGGCGCCGCACCGTCGCCGCGCCAGGCGATGTGGTGGTCCGGGCGGATCAGGACGCGGTCGGCGCCATACAGCGCACGCGTCTGCCCGTCTTCGCTCCTCACCACATCCAGCCGGATGCCGTATTGCGCAGCAGCCTGCCTCCAGGGTTCCAGCCCGTCAGGGCCGTCCGGGCCGAATGCGAGCAGTGTGAAATCGCATCCGAAGTCATCGAGCAGGGACCGGTCCGGCCCCGTTGCCACATGCGGAGCGCGCGTGCCGGGATAACCTCCAGGCAGGTAGCGGTTGGGCTCGTCCGGCGGGGGCTCGGCCAACTCCCGGGCGACGACGGGGCTGTCGGCATAGCGCAGGCCCAGTTGCAGCCCCGGGATGTTGAACTCGCGTGCCACATGCTCCGAAAGTGCCTGCCCGAGCGCATGGCGGGCGCTGTCGCCCGCGGGCCCCTCCTGCTCCACTGCAGCCGTGACCGGCAGGCATCCTATGCTGTCGGCCATGCTGCGTGCAAAACTGGTGTTGCGCTGGGCGATCGGCCGCCGCTCGGCCTCATAGCTGTCCAGCAGCGCCGGGCCGGCCGCCCCCTGGATGGCCGCCGCCAGCTTCCAGCCCAGGTTCACGACGTCGTCCACGCTGGTGTTGTAGCCCATGCCGCCCGTGGGCGTGAACAGGTGCGCCGCATCGCCGGCGATGAACATCCTGCCGTGCCGCAGGCGCTCGGCCACCAGGGCATAGCCCGCGTTCCAGGGGGTCAGCGCGATCAGCTCGTGCGCAAAAGGCCGGCCGACGACGGCCTGCAGCGCCTGCTGCGGATGGAAATCGGCAGGCTGGGTGCCTTGGGGCAGCTGCACGATCAGCACGAACCGGTCCACGCCGTCGATGGCGCACAGCAGGCCGCGCTGCCCGGGACCGACGGCCCAGTACTGCCAGGCCCTGGGCTTGCCGATCAGCCCATACAGACCGGGGGCCCGGAAGTAGATGGACATCATCTGGCCGCCCAGGAAGTCCCGCCGCTCGCTGCCATGGCCTGCGTAGACGACGCCCATGGCCTGGCGGACCAGGCTGCGCGGCCCGTCGCAGCCGACCACATAGGCGGCCTGCAGCAACTCGGTACGGCCCGTGTCCGGCTCGCGGCATTCGATCTGGACTGCGCAACCGGTGTCCCGCACCGCCTCGGCCCTCAGGCCAAAACGCAGCACGGCGCTGGCATGGCGTTCGGCCTGCGCCCTGAGCACGGGCTCGATGAACATCTGCTGCGCCCGATGCGGCAGCTCGGGCGTGGGCCAGGCCTGTTCCCCGTAGTCGCCATAGGCCGTGCCCGAGGCGGCCTCCTCGGCCGAGGGAATGCGAAAGCGCGCCAGCTCGGGCCCCGTGAGCCGCGTGCAATAGACGACGTCCTGGGGGTGCGAGGGCGGCAGGCCCAGCCTGCGTACCTGGTCGGCAAAGCCCCGGCGGCGGTAATGCTCCATGGTCCGGGACGAGGTGGCATTGGCCTTGGGCAGCGTCGGCGGCCCGCTGCGCTCCTCGATCAGCACGCACGGTATGTCCCTGCAGCCCAGCTCGATGGCCAGCATCAGCCCCGCGGGCCCTCCTCCGATGATCGCGACTTCGGTCTTCATGGCGTCTCCCCGGGGCTCAATCGACGGTCACCTTGACGCGGCGCAGCACTTGGGCATAGCGCTCGCGGTCGGCCTGCATGAGGTCAGCGACCTGCCTTGCGGGGCCGATGCTGGTGAAGAATCCGAAACCGGCCAGGCGATCCCTGACGTCAGGCGCGGACAGGGCCCGGTTCACCGCCTCGTTGATGCGCTCGGCGACGGCCGGCGCCGTGCCCTTGGGCGCCATGAGCGCAACCCAGGTCAGCGCATCGATGCCGGCCGGGCCACCGGCCTCCTGCACGGTCGGCACATCGGGCAGCGCCGGGGAACGCTGGCTGTCCGCCACGGCAAGAAAGCGCAGCTTGCCGGCCTGCTGCAGGGGGCCGGACGTCGCAATGCTGCCGTAAGCCCAGTCCACCTCGCCCGTCGACACGGCGGCGTACAGCTGCGAAGTCTCCTTGTAGGGGACATGCATCATTTCGGCACCCATGGCGGTCGCGGCCCGGGCCGCGCCCAGATGCAGCGGCCCGCCCACCGCATTGGAGCCATAGGTCATGCCGGGCCTGCGCCGCGCCGCCGCCATCAGTTCGGCCAGGCTGTGGAAGGGGCTTTGCGCGCCGACCACGACGAAGAAGGCGGTCTTGTAGAGCAGCGCCACCGGCGTCAGCTCGCTTTGCGGGTCATAGGCCAGCTTGCGCAAGACCAGCGGATTGATGGACAAGTGGCCTACGTCCACCACCACCAGGTCGTTGCCCATGGGCGGCGCGTTCTTCATCGCATTGATGGCCACCACGCCGGCCCCACCCGGCCTGGGGTCGACGACGACCGGCTGCCTCCATTGCGCCGAGAGCTTGTCGGCGACCAGCCGGGCCACCACGTCGGGGCCGCTGCCCGCGGGAAAGGCGCTGGTGATGCGCACCGTTCCGCCGGCGGCCGTCTGCGCGGCGACGGAGCCCGCCGCCAGGGTTGCCAGCGCACAGGCGCCGGCCCATTTCCTCATGCTCATGCTGCTTGTCTCCTATGGGTCGCCGGGCTGCGCCGACGTTATGGAGGGCATGCTAGGTCTGGCAGGCCGGCTGCGGCAGAGGGCAGAAACGCCTCAGCGATGCATGGCTGTTATCACTGGAGCGTTCCGCAGCGGCTCAGGCGCGGCGGAGCCCGCGTGCACGGCCCCTGCGGGAAATCCCCTGGCCTTGGCGCGCTCGGAAACGGGCATAAACACGCTCCGACCGATGCCCAAACTTCATCACCTTCGCAATTTCGTCGCCGTTGCTCGGGCACGCAGCCTGCGCAGCGCCGCCCGCAGCCTGGGCCTGACCCAGCCGGCACTGACGCGCAGCGTGCGCGAGCTGGAAGCCGAGCTCGGCGTGGCGCTGTTCCAGCGCCATGCGCGCGGGGTATCGCTGACCGTGGCGGGAGAGCGATTCCTGCTGCGCGCGCAGGCCGCGCTCGAGGAACTGCGTCGCGGCAGCGAGGAGGCCGCCCAGGCGCGCGGCGAAATGCAGGGCCATGTCGCCGTCGCTCTGTCCAGCGCCCCCGTGCTGTCGCTGCTGGCCCGCGCCTATGCCCAGTTCCGGCGCGACTGGCCGGATGTGCACCTGCGTTTCGTCGAAGGCCTGTTCCCGGCCGTCGAGCCGGCGCTGCGCGACGGTCGGCTGGACTTCTATCTGGGCCCCCGGCCCGAGAGGCAATTGAGCGCCAGCTACCAGGTGGCCCTGGTTCACCGCAACGAGCGTGTCGTGCTGGCCCGCCGCGGCCATCCGCTGCGCACCGCGGGCAGCCTGCAGGCGTTGCTGGAGGCGGACTGGATCGTCACCGGCCTGCGCGAGCGCCGCGAGGAAGAATTCGAGGAGCAGTTCTCCGCGCTCGGCCTGCGCAGCCCGCGCGTGGTGACGGTCGCCGAATCGTTGATGGCCCTGCTGGCGCTGCTGGCCAGCAGCGACGCCCTCGCCTTCTTGCCGCGCCAGTGGGCCGATACGCCCCTCTTCAACGGTGTGCTGGAGCCCATTGCTGTGCGCGAGAGCCTGATGGCACCCGACATCGTGCAGGTCACGCGTGCTGCGCTGCCTCTGACGCCCGCCGCGGAACGCCTGTCGATGCTGCTGCTGCGCGCGGCAGTCCACGACTTCGGCGAGCCGGCCGGCGCCTGAGCCGCGGCCGGCGTCTCCACAATATCTTCATACAATCTTTACATTGCATTGACCAGGCAGACATATTCTGCCGGACTCATAGCGCCTCGCGTAAGCCAAGAGTCCGTAGCCAACGCTGAAGCTCCCGTTCGACCGCCTTCCTGGGAATTTCCCCTGTGCCAGCGCACTTGTCATCGCCGCTGGCATTTCCTATGACCCATCCCGTCCCCTCACAAGCAGCGAGCACGATCACGCGAAGCGCTCCGCTGGCCATGCCCGCACCGTCGCTTTCCCTGGACATCAAGGTCCTCATCGGCCTCCTTCTCTTTTCGGTGGTCTGGCTGCTGCAGATCGACAGCTCCAGCCTCACGGCACCCAAGGACAACCTCGAGCAGCTGACCTGGGTGCACAGCCTGGAATGGGGCTACTACAAGCATCCGCCGCTGCCGACCTGGATGTTCTCGGTGCCGGTCAATGTGTTCGGACTGTCTGCCCGCACCAGCTATGTGACGGGCGCGCTTTTCACGCTGGCCGGCCTGTTTGTCTTCTGGAAGCTGATGCAGACCTTGCGCGGCAGCCGCCATGCCACGCTGGCCCTGCTGGCGGCCCTGTGCATCACCTACTACAACGAGCGGCTGCACTTCTTCAACCATGAAGTGGTGCTGATGCCCTTCTTCGTGGCCAGTGCCCTGCTGGTGTGGCGTGCGGTGGGCAGCAGGCAACTGCACTGGTGGGCGGCCCTGGGCTGCTGCCTGGGCCTGGGCGCACTGGCCAAGTACCAGATGATCCTGGCCGCCGTGGCGGTATTCCTGTTCTGGCTGGCGTCAGGCGCCTGGCGCGAACGGGTCCATGTCATCGGCCTGGCACTGGCCGCTGCCATTTCGCTGGCCATCATCTCGCCGCACCTGTACTGGCTGTTCCTGAACGACTTCGGCCCCATCCGCTATGCCACCGAATCCTCGCTGGGCGCCAGCCTGGGCGGCGGCGCAAGACTGCTCAATACGCTGCACTGGCTGGCCGACCAGCTGCTCAACCGCGCATTGCTCGCCTGGGTGCTGCTGGGACTGGTGATGGCATTGCACCGCCGCAGCCGCCTTGCGCCGCAGGACACACCGCAGCGTCCCGGGACAGCCGATGCATCGCGCGCGCTGATCCTGTGCTTTGGCCTCACGCCCATCGTGCTGACCTGCGCCATCGGCATCTTTGCGGGCTCGTCGCTGCAGCTGCACTGGGGCACGCCCTTTCTGCTGCTGGCCGTTCCCGTCGCCATGGAGCTGGCCGGTGCCAGACTGCAGCCGTCGCGCATATCGATCACCACCGCCATCAAGTGCTTCGTGGCACTTCAACTGGCCTTGCTGCTCGTGGCCCAGATGACCTCGGCGCGCAGTGAACTGCGGCTTAACAGCCGGCACTGGAGAAACTTCGATTCAAAGGCCTTGAGCCAGGCGCTTGCCGAACCCGCGCGCGAGGCACTGGGAGGCGACATCCGCGTGATCTCAGGCCCCACGGCCGAGGCCAAGGCCCTGGCCCTGAAGCTGCGCGAAAAGCCGCTGGTGCTGATCGATGGCCGCATGGACATCAGCCCCTGGATTTCCCAGCACATGGTGGATGCCTGCGGGGTGCTACATCTGCAGCTGGCGGCATCGCAGCCGCCCGGCCACCAGCCGGTGGGCGAAGGCTTTCCCTCCCTTTACTGGCGTGTCACCCCGCCGGAGGAAGATGCGGGCAACTGCGTCCCAAGCTGAACAGGGTGATGGCTGGGCCGGGCACTAGCGAACCAGCGCGTGCCGCACATCGATGGCAAAGCCGCTCAAACCCTTGCCCGGGGCTTCGCCGTCTTCGACGTCCACATCGAACAACTGCCAGTGCGCTTGCCTGCCTTGCGGCAAAGGCAGACAGGAGATCTGCGGCCCCATGTCGATCATGGCTGCGATGTTGTTGACCGCCTGCACCTGTGCCGCTCGCACCAGGGGCATCAGCAAGTCGTCGGCAATGCCCAACGCGCGCAGGTGGCCCAGCGCCTGCTGCGCATCGCTGAGCAACGGGCCTTCGTTGACGTTCAGATCTCCTTGGTGCAACTGCTCCAGCCGGCGGCTGTCTCCGGCAGCCGATACCTCGCTGCACAACCCGTGAACCAGTGCCGCCATTGCCACGGCGGGCTCTCCGCGGCTTTCGCTCAGAGCCCATAGCACGGGCTCGGCCATACCCAGGGATTCGTAGTACGGAAAAAGCGCGTGCAGCTCGGGATGCTGTTCGAGCAAGTATTCGCTGTAAGTCTTCTTGGGCTTCTTGGACATGGGTGCGCTATGTGTTTCAAATCAAGGCTTGTTAATTTTCTGCTGTCTTGGCTGAATCACGGTCACATATCCAATGACCATTCCACCGATCAAGGCCATGGGCCAACCAAAAAGAAACACCACCACATAGGCCATGGATGCACCGCCGCCTGCATAGGGCGCGCATTCTTGTGCATTGGCCCACAGACTGAAAATCAGCACCGTTGCCGCAGAAACCAGGCAAGGCCAGGAACTGGGCCAGGCCAGCATGCCCAGCGGCACCAGCATCACGAGTGCATTGGCAAGCCAGAAACGGGTCAGACCTGCATGGCACCAGATCTGTGTGAACAGGGATTGAATGGGAAAGCTGGCAAGCAGGGCCAGCATGCCAAGCCGTCTGACCGCGTAATGGTGACGCAAAAATCCAGGCCTCATGTCACATTGCCTTGCTCGAGAAATGATGGGCAGAAAGAATACGCTGCTTGCGGGCCGCGCCTGTCGGCATTGCGTGATTGCACCCATTGTTGAGAACCACCACCGTGCCCATGAAATCCCCCTGCGAAGAACTCATCGACATGCTGGGCCAGCCCTATGGCGCCGGCAAAGTGGCCCAACTGCTTGGCCCACTGGGTGTCAAGCGAATGCCCAGGCCGTCGAGCCATTTTGATGACGACATCATCTGGTCCGCCAAGTCCTCGCTGCGCATCGATGTCTATCGTCCCCGGGCACTTTCCAGGCTGACGGGGAGAGACTGGGAGGATGGCGATGTCTGGCTCATTGGCTCCGTGCATTTTCTTGCGCCGGGGGCAGACAGCAGAATCCGGGCCGTATTTGCGGGCAGCCTGCCTTCGGGGCTGAGCATGCAATCCCCACCTGAAGCGCTGGTGGCGGTTTTTGGGCCGCCGCAAATGGAAGATGGGATCGAGCGACCGGGACATGGCGGACGTCTGCTGGCCTGGCGCAAGCCGCAGGTCAACATCGTGGCCGAGTATGCGGATGCCGGCGAAGCTGGCTCCATCACCAGCTTTGTGGTGTGCCTCATCGGCTGCATAGGCGCATGGCGCCACGACGATCCGGAGGTCTTCGCGCCCTGAGGACCTGGCGGCCAAATCGCTCCTTGCATCCTCAACCCAGGGCAGGCGCTCGCAGATACCCCATCAGCACCTGCACGATGCCATCCTCCAGGGCCTGGGGGGTGAACATGGCAGGCGGATCGATGACGGCGGCATGCACCAGGGACTCCATGGTCTGCAGCAGCATCCAGGTGGCCAGGTCCAGGTCGCGGTGGGCGAGCTGACTGCGGTGCAGCTCCAGGAGCTGGCGCACCTGGCGGAAGATGCCGCCGTCGGCCGCGCTTTGCTCGCGCGGCGCGTCGAAGAAGGGGAATTCCTTTTCCAGCACCCGGTGCAGATCGGGCTCGACCCGGTGCGCCGCCAGCAGCGCCCGGACCATGGCCTGCACATGGCCTTGCAGGCCCTGCGGCCGCTCTGCAGCAAGCACGGCGGCAATGGCCGCGTACATCTGCGCGGCGTGGCGCTCGTGCAAGGCCGTGATCAGCGAGTCCTTGTTGGGAAAGTACTGGTAGAGCGAACCCACGCTCACGCCTGCGCGCTCGGCCACCAGATTGGTGTTGGTGGCGGCATAGCCGCGCTCGGCCAGAACGCGAGCCGCAGCTTCCAGAATGGCCTCGACCGTGGCAAGGGAACGCGCCTGCCGTGGCTGCTTGCGGGGCTGGGGCGGCTGCCGCTGCGCCGCCTGCGAATGCGAGTTTTCAATGCGAGCCATGGCTCATATTCTCCTGGACATGTGACCTGAGTTTTTACTCGTATTTGAAAGGGAATGCACATGTCTTCCGGAATTTCGCCATCTGCGGCCGCGTCGCCGCCGGTGAACGCATTCGCGCGGCTGCTGCCGCTGACGCTGGCGGTCTTCGTCAGCTTTCTCTGCCTGGGCATGCCCATGCCCGTGCTGCCCCTGCACCTGAGCCAGACCCTGGGACTGGGCACGCTGGGGGTGGGCACGGTGATGGGCTGCCAGTTCGCGGCCGCCCTGCTGTCGCGGGCCTGGGCCGGCTCTCTGGCCGACACGCGCGGCGCCAGGCAGGCCGTGGTGCTGGGCATGGCGCTGGCGGCCGTTTCGGGCCTGGCCTACCTGATGTCACGCGCCTTCGAGGGCGGACAGGCCGCAGTCTGGGTGCTGGCCGCCGGCCGCGTGATGCTGGGCTGCGCCGAGAGCCTGATCATCACCGGCGCCCTGAGCTGGGGCATGGGAATGATCGGCCCGCAACATGCCGGCAAGGTGATGGCCTGGGTGGGCATTGCCATGTACGGCGCCTATGCGGCGGGCGCGCCGGCCGGCGTGGCAGTGCAGGCTGCCTGGGGCTTCTCGGGCATTGCCGTGGCCACCATCGTGCTGCCGCTGGCCGCCCTGGCCATGGTCTGGGGCCTGCGCGCCACGCCGGCTGCGGCCCAGCGCCGCACGCCGTTCTACAAGGTGCTGGGCACGGTGTGGCTGCCCGGCCTGGGGCTGGCCCTGTCCAGCGCGGGCTTTGGCGTGATCACCACTTTTGCGGCGCTGCTGTTCGCGTCGCGCGGGTGGGGCGCGGCCTCGCTGGCCTTCACGGCCTTCGGCCTGGCCTTCATCGGCGCGCGCCTGCTCTTCGGCCATCTGCCTGACAAGCTGGGCGGCGTGCGGGTGGCACTGGCCAGCATTCCGCTGGAAGCCGCCGGCCTGCTGCTGATCTGGGGCGGGGGCGATGCGCCATGGGCCTATGCAGGCGCCGCGCTCACCGGCTTCGGCTACTCGCTGGCCTTCCCGGCCTTCGGCGTGGAAGCCGTCCGCCGGGCGCCTGCCCAGGCGCGCGGTGCGGCCATGGGCGCCTATGTGGCCTTCTTCGACCTGTCGATGGGGCTGACGGCCCCTGCCGCCGGGCTGCTGGCCAGTGTTACGGGCGTCGGAGACGTGTATTTCGCCGCCGCCGTGAGCGTGGCGCTGTCCATCGCCGTGGCCTTGCTGCTGCGCTTGAACGCAGCCCGGGGAGCCACCCATGGCTGAGCCGCTTCACATGCCTGCCGGCACGCAGCGCGCACTGGGCGCCGTGGTGAAGGTGCAATCCGTCACGCCGCGCATGCGCCGCATCACGCTGGGTGGCGAGCAGATCGCCGCCTTCTCGCGGGCGCCTGCCGTGGATGCGCCCGCCGCCTGGGTCAAGCTGTTCCTGCCCACGGGCGAGGGCCGGGCGTACACGCTGCGCAGCGTGGACCGCCAGGCCGGCACGCTGGACATTGACCTGGTACTGCATGGCGATGCGTTCAATGCCAAGCATGAGAACAGCACCTCCGCTGGCGGCGACGGCCCCGCCTCCCGCTGGGCCGCCCAGGCCCGCGTGGGCGAGCAGGTGGCCATTGCCGGCCCGCGCAGCGGCGGCTTCGCCCCGCCGGCCGGCACCGATTGGCTCATGCTGGCGGGCGATGGCTCGGCACTGCCGGCCATGCAATCGATCGCGGCAAGCCTGCCGTCCTCCGCCCGGGTGAAGGCCTACGTGGAAATCACCGATGACGGCGAATGCCAGCCCATGGACAGCGCTGCCCGCTGGCGCACCGAGTGGATCACCGCCGCGCCGGGCCAGCCTGGGCAGAGGCTGTGCCAGCGGCTGATGTACCGGCCGCTGCCGCCGGGCAACGGCTATCTGTGGATGGCGGGCGAGTCCGGCGCCATGCGTGCGCTGAAGCGGCATTTCCTGGACCGTGGCATCGCACCCGGCCAGCTGAGCGCCAAGGGCTACTGGAAGTGCGGCGAAGCGGACCACAAGGACCGCTAGAGCGGCGCAAACGGCACAAAACGGCCTCCTTCACAGATCACACAGAGCGCCTCATCCCCCGGGTAATCACCCGGACACGGGATGGAGGCGCTCACTAGAATTCAAAAATGAACTTTGACAACAACATTCAAATTCAATGAAAAACAGCGGCCTCCGGACAGCGCCTGCCTCGGCTTGCGAACTGCATGCAGCCTATGCGGCCGGCACGCTGACGCCCACGCAAGCCACCGAGCATTGCCTGCAAGCGGCCTGTGAAAGCCCGTCCGTGTTCACGCGCATCACTGCGGAGCGCGCGCTGGAAGAGGCCAGGCAATCCACGCAGCGCTGGCGTACGGGCCGCCCGCTCGGGCCGCTGGACGGCGTGCCCATCAGCTGGAAGGACCTGTTCGATGTGCGTGGCACGCCCACCACGGCGGCATCGGCCCTGCTTCGCTCTGCCCCGCCAGCCCCTGCCGATGCCCCCGTGGTGGCGCGGGCCGCGGCGGCCGGCATGGTCTGCCTGGGCAAGACCAACCTCAGCGAGTTCGCCTATTCGGGACTGGGCCTGAACCCCGGCTTCGGCACCCCCGCCAATCCCCGCCTGGGTGGGCGCGCACGGGCGCCTGGCGGCTCCTCCAGCGGCGCGGCCCTGGCCGTGGTGCAGGGCTGCGGGCCGCTGGCCATGGGAACGGACACGGCAGGATCGGTGCGCATTCCCGCAGCCTTCAACGGGCTGGTGGGATTTCGTGCCAGCCGGGGGCGCTATCCCATGCAAGGGGTCTTTGCGCTGTCACCTTCCCTGGACACGCTGGGGCCGCTGGCCCTGGGCGTGGCCGACTGCATGGCCCTGGACCAGGTGCTGCGCAGCACCGTGCCTGCCGGCGATGCCGCTGCCGCTGCAGGCCCTGCCGTCCCAGGCACTGCCATAGGCCTGCAGGGGCAGGTGTTCGTCATCGACCCCGGCCTGCTGGACGACGACCGCGTGCAGGCGCAGGTGCGCGACGCGATTGCAGCCGGCCTGGCCCTGCTGCAGCGGCAGGGCGCCCGCGTGCAGCGGCGCCGGCTGCAAAGCCTGGACACGGTGCAGACGCTGACGCAGCGCCATGGCTGGCTGGGCGCGCATGAGGCATTGGCCACGCACCGCGAGCGCCTGGATGCCCCGGAGCAGGCCGCGCGCATGGACCCGCGTGTGCGCAGCCGGCTGGAGGCCGCAAGGCATCTGGACCATGGCGACTACCTGCAACTGCTGGCACGGCGCCAGCCATTGATGGCGCTGTTTGCGCAGGAGCTGGGCGGCGCCACCCTGGTGCTGCCCACGGTGGGCCATCCGGCGCCGCTGCTGCAGCCCCTGCTGGAAGACGACGCGCTGTTTGCCCAGACCAATCTCGCCACGCTGCGCCTGACCATGCCCGGCAGCTTCCTGGATGCGCCGGCCGTGGCCCTGCCCTGCGGCGCCCTGTGCCTGCAAGGCCCCGGCGCGAGCGCCGAACGGCTTCCCATCGGCCTGCAGCTGATGCGCCCGCAGGGCGATGACGACCGGCTGCTGCGCATTGCCCTGGCCGTCGAACAGGCGCTTTCCTCCCTCAACCGTTCCCAGTGAAAAAGGAGTGCATGCAATGAGCAAGGACATACAGATCACGTTTGGCGTGGACGTCGATGCCGTCGGCGGCTGGCTCGGCTCGTATGGCGGGGAGGACTCGCCCGACGACATCTCGCGCGGCATGTTCGCGGGCGAGGTCGGCTCGCTGCGGCTGCTCAGGCTGTTCGACAAATACGGCCTCAAGACCACCTGGTTCATCCCGGGCCACTCTGCCGAGACCTTTCCCGAGCAGATGAAGGCCGTGGTGGACGCAGGCCATGAGATCGGCATCCACGGCTACAGCCACGAGAACCCGATTGCCATGACGCCCGAGCAGGAGGAAGCGGTGCTCGACCGCAGCATCGAGGTCATCACGCGGCTGGCCGGCCGCGCACCCACGGGCTATGTGGCGCCCTGGTGGGAGTTCAGCCCCGTCACCAACGAGCTGCTGCTCAAGAAAGGCATCAAGTACGACCACAGCCTGATGCACAACGACTTCCACCCGTACTACGTGCGCGTGGGCGACCAGTGGACCCGCATCGACTACAGCAAGCATCCCGACACCTGGATGAAGCCCCTTGTGCGCGGCAAGGAGACACGGCTGGTCGAGATCCCCGCCAACTGGTATCTGGACGACCTGCCGCCCATGATGTTCATCAAGAAGTCGCCCAACAGCCACGGCTTCGTCAATCCGCGCGACATAGAGCAGATGTGGCGCGACCAGTTCGACTGGGTCTACCGCGAGCACGACTACGCGGTCTTCCCCATCACCATCCACCCCGACGTCTCCGGCCGCCCCCAGGTGCTGCTGATGCTGGAGCGCCTGATCGAGCATTTCCAGTCGCACGACGGCGTGCGCTTCATGACGTGCGACCAGATCGCCGACGACTTCCTGCGCCGCCAGCCGCGTTGATGCCGCATCCCACCTCAGCGAGGACACCATGAATACCTCCGCCATTGCCTCCGACGCCCCAGGCGCCGGCCATCCGGCCCCGGCCGGGACCGATGCCCCCTGGACCGCGCCCACCGTGACGCGCAGGCAGGTCAGCTACGCCACCTGGGTCTGCTTTTTCGCCTGGGTGTTCGCCGTCTACGACTTCATCCTCTTCGGCACCCTGCTGCCGCAACTGGGCGAGCACTTCCAGTGGAGCGCCGAGCAGCAGGCGCGGCTGAACACCTGGGTGACGCTGGGCACGGTGATCGTGGCCTTCGGCATCGGCCCCATCGCCGACCGGCTGGGCCGGCGCAAGGGCATCATCATCGCCGTGGCGGGCGCCGCGCTGTGCTCGGGCCTGACGGCGCTGGCCGGCTGGGTGATCGGGCTGTCGGCGGGGCTGGGCTTCGTGCTGCTGATCGTGGTGCGCTCGCTGGCGGGCCTGGGCTATGCAGAGCAAAGCATCAACGCCACCTACCTGAGCGAGCTGTTCTCCCTGGTCTACACGGACCCGGCCTCCCTGCGCCGGCGCGGCTTCATCTACTCGCTGGTGCAAGGCGGCTGGCCCGTGGGCGCGGTGCTCACGGCCGTGCTGGTGGCCCTGCTGTATCCGCTGGGCGAGCGCTGGTTCGGCCAGGGCGGCGGCTGGGTGCTGTCCTTCGTGTTCGCCATGTTCCCCGCCCTGGTGATTGCCGTGCTGGGCCGACGGCTGGTGGAAACGCCCCAGTTCCTGACCGCGCGGCGCGTTGCCGATCTGCGCCGTGCCGGACGCGAGGCAGAGGCCGCACGCCTGGCCCAGGCCCATGGCGCCCACCCGCAGCAAGCGCAGCACACCGGCCTGTCGGCCATGTTCCGGGGCGCCTCGCTGCGGCCCACGCTGTCGCTGGCCCTGGGCTTTTTCCTGAACTGGTTCGCCATCGTGATCTTCGCGGTGCTGGGCACCTCGGTGCTGGGCGGCGCCGGTGGCACGCCGGGCAAGGGCGTGGATTTCTCCAGCGCGCTGCAGGTGCTCATCATCTCCAATCTCGCGGGCTTCCTGGGCTATGTCTTCCATGGCTGGCTCGGTGACCGCATAGGCCGGCGCAACGCCGTGGCCATAGGCTGGATGCTGGGTGGCCTGGCCTTCGCGCTCATGCTGAACGCGCCTTCGGGCGACTTCTGGCGCATCGTGCCGCTGTACTCGCTGGGGCTGTTCTTCCTGATCGGCCCCTATGCAGCGGCCCTCTTCCTGATCGGCGAGAGCTTTCCCAGCCACATCCGCGCCACGGCCAGCTCCTTTGTCAACGCCATGGGCCAGGTGGGCGCCATCGCGGCGGGCTTCGGCGTGACCTGGACGCTGTCGCAGGGGGCGGACTGGGCACAGGCGGCGCTGTACTGGGGAGCCATTCCCTGCGCAGCCTCGGGACTGCTGATGTTCCTGGCACCCCATGTCGATCCCCAGACCGTGAAGTGAGGCCGCCATGCACCCGCAGATCGACAGGAACAAGGTCGCCCTCATCACCGGCGCTGCCAGCGGCATCGGCCAGGCGCTGGCCGTGGCCTACGCGCAGGCCGGCGTTGCCGTGGCCGGCAGCTACTACCCGCAGGACCCGCACGATCCCGGCCAGACCCGGGACCTTGTCGAGCGCGCGGGCGGGCGGTGCGTCATGGAGGCGGTCGATGTGGGCGATGCCGAACAGGTCGAGCACCTGGCCCGGGTCGCCGTGGACCGCTTCGGCCGGCTGGACTTCGCCGTCGCCAATGCGGGTTTGCTGCGCCAGGCGGCCCTGGTCGAGATGAGCGATGCGCAGTGGCTGGAGGTCATCAACATCGACCTGGGCGGCGTCATGCGCACCTTCCGGGCCAGCGCGCGCCACATGGCGGCAGGCGGGGCCATGGTGGCCGTCTCCTCCATTGCAGGCGGCGTCTACGGCTGGGAGCAGCATGCCCACTATGCGGCCGCCAAGGCAGGCGTGCCCGGGCTGTGCCGCGCCGTGGCCATGGAGCTGGCACCGCGCGGCATACGCTGCAACGCCGTGATTCCGGGCCTGATCGAGACGCCGCAGTCGCTGGACCCGGTCAACTCGCTGGGCCCGGCGGGCCTGGCGCAGGCGGCAAAAAGCATTCCGTTGGGGCGTGTCGGGCAGGCCCGAGAAATCGCTGCCCTGATCCGTTTCCTGACCAGCGACGAGGCTTCCTACATCACCGGCCAATCCATCATTGCCGACGGCGGCCTGACCGTGCGCTGGCCCAGTTGAGGACATCCGACATGAACACCTCCAAGCCCCTGGACGGCCGCCGCGCCGTCGTGACAGGCGCCGGCAGCGGCATCGGCGAGGCCATTGCCCTGGCCTATGCGCAGGCCGGCGCGCGGCTGCTGCTGGCCGACATCGATGCCGCGCGGGCCGAGGACGTGGCCTGGCGCTGCCGCGCGCTGGGCACGCAGGCCGAGACCGTCATCGGCGACGTGGGCGACGAGTCCACGGCCCACCGCATCATCGACCGCTGCGTGCAGGCCTTCGGCGGCATCGACATCCTGGTCAACAACGCCGGCATGCTCACCCAGTCGCGCTGTGCCGACATGTCCACCGCGATGTGGGACGAGATGCTGCGCGTGGACCTGCGCAGCGTCTTCCTGTGCGCGCGGCGCGCAGTGCCGCACATGCAGGCCCGGCGCTGGGGTCGCATCATCAGCATCGCCTCGCAGCTGGGCATCAAGGGCGGCGTGGAGCTGAGCCACTATGCGGCGGCCAAGGCCGGCGTGATCGGCTTCACCAAGTCGCTGGCGCTGGAAGTGGCACCCGACAATGTCCTGGTCAATGCCATTGCCCCCGGCCCCATCGCCACGCCGCTGGTCGACGGCATCAGCGCGGACTGGAAGCGCGCCAAGGAGGCCAGCCTGCCGCTGGGCCGCTTCGGCCGCGCCGACGAGGTGGCGCCCACGGCGGTGCTGCTGGCCTCCGATCCCGGTGGCAATCTGTATGTGGGACAGACGCTGGGGCCCAATTCCGGCGATGTCATGCCGTGAAAAGAAGCACCCCCTGAGTCGCTTCGCGCCTTCCCCCTCTCTTCGGAGGGGGGCGTACGGGCCCGCCGGCGACACCCTCGGTGCGGGGCGGCGCGGCCGGCATAGGCCCTTCCTCGGTGTCTCTGCTCTTTGGCTGCGCCAGTTTCGCAGGCGGCTCCATTCGCAACCGAAAGGGTTTCTGTCATGTGTGGAATGTGCGGTTTGCTGCAGGGCTCCGGCCACTGGAGCCAGGCGCCGGCCGGATCGGCCGGGCGCCGCCAGCGGCTGATTCAGATTGCGCGCGCCAACCGGCTGCTGGCGCTGTGGCGGCTGCGGCTCAGCGACTTCCACGGCCAGTCCTACCTGCTGCAGGGGCCTACGGGCGCCAGCGTTCTGGTGCCCGACTTCGGTGCGTTGTGGCCTGCGGCCGAGCGGCTGCTGGCCCGCGAGCTGGATCCGCTGGCCATGCCCTGGCCGCAACCGGAGCAGGCGCCATGACCGGCGATGCACGCCTGCCCGTGGGTGTGCTCACGGGCTCTCTGGGCAGCGGCAAGACCACGCTGCTCAGGCAATGGCTGCAGGACTCTCCCGCTGCCGAGACCGCCGTGCTGATCAACGAATTCGGCGCCGTGGGGCTGGACCATCTGCTGGTAGGCCGCATCGACGCCGACACGGTGCTGCTGGACAACGGCTGCATCTGCTGCGCCATCCGCGGCGAACTCAAGGAGGCGCTGTGGCGGCTGCACCAGCGCCGCGAGCGCGGCGAGCTGCCTGCGTTCCAGCGCGTGCTGATCGAAACCACGGGCCTTGCCGCGCCCGGCCCGGTGATCGCCACCCTCATAGGGGATGCGCAATTGCGCCAGGTCTTCAGGCCCGCCCATGTCGCCACCGTGGTCGATGCCCTGCACGCGGCCACGCATGCGCAGCGGCCCGAATGGCAGGCCCAGGTCGCCGCCGCCGACCGGTTGTACCTGAGCAAGACCGACCTGGCCCGGCCGCAGGACGCCGAGGCGCTGCGCGCGCAGCTTGCCAGGCTCAATCCGCTGGCCGTGCTCGGCAACAGCCGCCAGGCGCTGCCGGCCTGGCAGGAGCAGCCCGTGCAGGAGAGCAATTGGCTGGCACGCGCCATTGCAGGCACGCCTCGCAGCCGCAAGGGCCAGGAGCCGCACGGCAGCATCCAGGCCTTCTGCCTGGAACTCGACGGCCCCGTGGACTGGTGTGCGCTGACGCTGTGGCTGACCTGGCTGCTGCACCGCCATGGCGAGCGGGTGCTGCGACTCAAGGGGCTCGTGGCCGTGGCCGCCGAAGGATGGCCGCAGGGGCAGCCGACGGTGCTGCACGGCATGGGCCATCTGATGCATGCGCCCGAGCATCTGGCCGAATGGCCCGGTGGCGACGGCCGCTCGCGCCTGGTCTTCATCGCCTCGGGGCTCAACGGGCAGCAGGTGGACGACTCCTGGCAGTCGTTCCAGCGTTTCTTCGCGCAGGACAATGGGGCGCAACCCGGCGCCGCACCCGGCCCGGCCGCCTTCCATTGACAAGGAACACCCCATGCGCAAGAACATGCCTGAACTGCGGGTACTGGGCACCTCGGTGACGCTGACCGAGGCCATGCGCCGCCGCGCCGAGCAGGACCTGGGCCTGCGCATCCGCTTCGAGGTGCTCGACGGCTTCGACGCGCAGCGACAGGCCGTCATGCGCCAGGACAGCTTCGATCTCTACGACCAGTGGTTCCACAGCCTGGACTGCCTGTGGCCGACAGGGGCGCTGCAACCCATAGACATCGGCAGGCTGGCGCATTGGGACGAGGTCAACGCCCTGCCCAAGACCGGGCGCATCACGCCGCAGGCGGCCCTGGGCGCGGGCTGCAACCCGGCCATGCGTCTGTACGTGCAGGCCGATGGCACCCTGGGCGGCACGCCCGCATCGCGCATCAGCATGCTGCCGCTGACGCACAACGCCGACAGCTTCGTCTACCTGCCCGCCGCCGTGCCGGAGCTGTTCGCGCAGACCGAGGAGAGCTGGTCGTGGTTGCTGTCTCCCGCCTGCCGTGGCCGTGCGGCCCTGCAGGCGGATGCGGCCATCGGCGCGCTGGATGCGGCCCTGGCCCTGCAGGCCGGCGGCGACATGCGTTTTGGCGACATCAGCAACCTGGGACTGGAGGAGATCGACCAGATGATGGCCCTGCTGCTGCAGCGGCAGGAGTCGGAGCAGTTCCGGGGCTTCTGGGGCAACTACGCCGATGCGGCGCGGCTGATGATCGATGCCGGCGTCGCCATACAAAGCCACTGGTCGCCGGCCATCGCCCACTACCGCGCGGCGGGACTGGACTACCGGCTGGCCTGCCCGCGCGAAGGCTACCGGGCCTGGTACGGCGGCCTGGGCATCTCCAGCCAGGCCAGGGGCGACACGCTGGATGCCGCCTACCGCTACCTGAATTGGTGGCAGTCCGGCTGGCCCGGTGCGGCGATGGCACGGCAGGGCTACTACATCTCCAACCCGCTGCGCAGCCGCGAGCACCTGCGCGCCAGCGAATGGGACTACTGGTACGCCGGCCTGCCTGCCGCCGAGGACCTGCGGGGCACCGACGGCCAGGTCGTGATCCCGCGCGGCAGCGTGCGCGACGGCGGCTCCTACGAGCAGCGCCTGGGCCACATCGCCGTCTGGAACACCGTCATGGACGAGCACAACTACCTGGTGCGCCAATGGGCCACGCTGCTGCGCCGCGCCCGCCCCTTATAGTCCTGCCGGATACCGGCCCCCTTTGCGGCGGCCAGTGCACAGGTACATGCAGATGAAGCAGGAATGACAAGAGCCACCCCAGCACCCACGCAGCTTGCCCGCGACGAGGAAGCAGGCCCCGGCGAATCCGGTGAATCCGGTGATCCCGGCGAACGCCGGCTGCGCTATGAACTGATACGCCAGCGCCTGCGCGGGGCCATCGTCGAGCAGCGGATCGAGCCCGGCCTGGTGCTGCTGGAGGGGCCGGTGGCCAAGGTCTTCGGCACCAGCCGCATACCCGTGCGCAAGGCCTTCGAGCTGCTGCATGCCGAAGGGCTGCTGTGCACCTTCGACGGACGCGGCTACCTGGTGGCCCGGCCCGGGCAGGCCGTGCAGCCCCAGCGCCTGCCGCTGGACGCGCGGGCCCTGGGCCTGGAGGAGGGCAACGCCACCATCCACATCCCCTCGGAAAGCGAGCGCATCCACGACGAGCTGGAGCAGACCATCTCCATCGCCATGATCTTCGGGCGCTTCCAGATCGACGAAAGCGCGGCCATGGAGCACTTCAACGTGAACCGCGTGGCCCTGCGCGAGGTGCTGAGCCGGCTCGTGGACCGGGGACTGGTGGACAAGAGCACCTATGCCTCCTGGCGCGTGGCGGCGTTGACGGCACGCGCGGTGAACCAGGACTTCGAGCTGCTGGCGCTGCTGGCGCCCGCGGCGCTGCGCGAAAGCGGCCCGCGCCTGGACAGGGACATGCTCGCAGACCTGCGCCGCCGCCTGCACGCCCCCGCCGCACCGCAAGCGCAGGAGCTTTTGCGGCTGGAGCAGCACCTGCACGGCGCTTTGCTGGCACGGCATCCCAACCACAAGCTGGTGGGCATGCTGCAGCAGTGCCAGATGCCGTGGCTGATCCACAGCACCTTTGACCGCATGTTCCCGCAGTCGCCCAACCCACCCCTGCTCGAGAACTGCCGCCAGGTCATCGACGCCCTGTGGGATGGTGAGTACGAGCGGGCCGCGCAGGCGCTGCAGGACTACCTGGCCCAGGCACGCAAGCGCGCCCAGCTGCAGCTCAAGGTCCTGTCCGTGCTGCCCGAGGCGCAGCTGCCGGCCTATCTTGTGCGGCAGTCGTGACCCCCTGAGGGACGCATCGGGCCAGGCAGGGCCGAAGCGGACAAGACTGCGACCGGTGCGCCTGGTTGCATGTGCAACCACCGGTTTGCGCCGGGTTCACCGGGCGTTTACGCAAGCGCGGCATATTGGGCGGCCGACAGGGAACCGCAGGAACCCACAGGTACCGAAGGACCGCACCGAAAGACCGCACCGATGAATGCCCTGCGCATCAGCACCACCGTCTTCACCGAAGCCAGATTCTGGAGCCTGGTGGTTTTCTCGGTCGTTCTTCCCTGCGCCATCTACGCCGCCCTGCTGGCCAAGCGCAGCATCTCGCGCACCACGGTGCTGCTGTTCGGGCTGGCCCTGGTGGCCATGGCGGGGGTGGATGTCTACCTGCTGCAAAGCCTGGCCTCGGCGGCCAAGGCGACGCCTTCGCTGTCCGACAACACCCTCTTCGTCTCCGAGCTGTCCACGGCGCTGTACCTGCTGCCGGCCATGATTGGCGGCATCGGCGTGAACATGACCTCGCATGTGCTGATACAGCATCTGTTCGATGCGGAGCGCCGCTTCGACAGCAACCGCCACAACGAGAACACCTGAGCTGCGCCGGGCTCAGCCCATCACGTCCTCGGAGAAAAGCTGCCAGCGCCCGCCCGTCTTGCGCCAGTACTGGCGCAGCGGCAGGCCTTCGGCAAAGGACTTGCTGCTGGCGCGCAGGTTGACCACGCGGATCTCGCCCTTGGCGTCCTTCCAGGAATAGATGGACAGGTCCTGCAGCGTCACGCCGGGGCGGTTGAGGTAGGCGGCCAGCCGCTCCTGTGATGTGCGCGAGGCCGGCGACTGCAGCAGGTCGGGCGCGTAGAGGGCGGCCAGCTTGCGCGGGTCCGCACCGTTCCAGGCGCTCTTCCAGTCGTCGATGACGCGCACGAAGGCGTCTGCCGCCTTCTGCTGGGCCTGGGCCTTGGGGGCCACCCATTGCAGCTTTTCGCGGATCAGCACCGGCGTCTGCCGGTCCACGGTCTGCATGAGCAAGGTGAGATCGGGGTTGGCCAGCACCAGGCAGCCATCGCTGGCCTCGGGCGCCCGCGAGAACTGGTCGGGCGGCGAGCCATGCAGCCAGATGCCGCTGCCCGAGCGGCCCACGGCCTTGTCCCAGTCATTGGGAAAGTTCACCGTGAGCGCACCCTTGCCATAGAACTCCGGCAGACGGGGCCCGGGGATGTGGCGGCCCACGAAGTAGATGCCCAGCGGCGTGCGCTGGTCGCCTTCCTGCCATTTGTCGGTGCCCAGCTTGCCCACGGAGACATAGAAGTCCCCCAGCAGCCGCAGCCCGCCTGCCTCATGGGCGAACAGGTACAGCCGCGACTTGCTGGCGTCGATGGCAATGGCATGCCGCACGGATGCGCCCAGCATCAAAAACTCGCCGGGAACGGAACCCGCAGGCGGCGCGCCGCTGTCCGCCTGCAGGCGGCGCTTGAGTTCGTTTTGCAGATCCTGCAGCTGGGCCTGCGCGGGACTGGCCGGACCCTCGAGCCGTGTGACGCTGCCCACGGACAGGTTGTGCCGCACCAGCACGCCCTGGCCCGGATGGCTGGGGGCGGCGGACGCAGCCACGGGCGTGCCCGCCAGCACCTCGCCGGCACGGCCGGTCTTGAAGCGCAGCAGGTCTGCATACACCAGCTGGGCTGCGCGGAAATTGGGGACTTCGGCGGTGAGATCGGCGGCCGCCTTCAGGGCGCCATCCAGATCCCGCTGCTCCACCTGGCGGATGATGGCCAGCAGGCGGGCCTCCGCCTGGCTTTGCGAGCCGGCCGCCGCCTTGGCCTGGCCTGCCGTGGCAGCAGCGCCGCCTGCCGTGGCCGCCACCGCAGCAGCGGCCACGGCCGTCTTGCCCGACGCCGAGCGCAGCCTGGCTGCGCCGGCCTTGCCGGTCTTGCTGGTCTTGCCCGTTGCGGGCTTGGCGGATGCCGTCTTGGAGGCCTTGGCCGGCTTGGCGTAGGCCGCCGTGCCGAACGACATCGTGGACAGAGCGGCCAGCAGCACGGCCACGCCGGCGGCCCGCGCATGCAGGCGCAGCAAGCCGGCGGATGACCGTGCCAGGGGGCGCGCTCTTTCAGGCATCAGGAACCGGTTCCTTCGTGGGTGATGCGCCATTGTCCCTTTTCGCGCTGCATGCGCAGGGTCTTGCGGGTCGTGGTCTTGAGCGCGCCCGATGCGTAGTACTGGCGGAACTGGGCCGTGGCCTTGTCGCCGTCCACCGTCACCTTGAGGTCGCGCACGGTGACGACGATGGTGGTGCGTCCGACAATGCGCTGGCGGCGCTGTTCCTTCCACTTGGCCAGGCTGCTGCCATCGGCCGGGGAGAAGTGGTCGCTGTAGGCGTCCAGGTAGCGGTCCATGTCCTGTCCGGCCCAGGCGGTGGACCAGGCCTTGACGGCGGCCTCCACTTCCTGCGCTGCGGCCGACTGGGCCGCCTTCTTCTCGTCGACGGCAGGCGCTGCCTTGGCGGGCTCGGCGGCGGCCACAGCGGCGGCGGCAGGGGCCGCAGCGGTGGTGGTCACGGCGGCGGCCTTGGCCGCAGCCTGCCTGGCTTCCTCGGCAGCGCGCGCCTTGTCCTGTGCGGCCTGGGCAGCCTTCTCCTGGGCCAGCCTGGTCTCGGCGGCCTTGGCTTCCGCTGCCTTGGCCTGGGCCAGCTTGGCCTCCGCTGCCTTGGCCTCCGCTGCCTTGGCCTCTGCGGCCTTGGCTTCTGCGGCCTTGGCCTGCGCTGCCTTGGCATCGGCGGCCTTCACTTCAGCGGCCTTGAATTCGGCGGCCTTGGCCTCTGCCGCCTTGGTCTCGGCGGCGCGGGCCTCGGCCAGCTTGGCGTCGGATTCGCGGGCCTTGGCATCGGCCGCCTTGGCATCGGCGACCTTGGTCGAGGCAGCTGCAGCCTGGACCGTCTTGCCCTGGGCGCCACCTTGCTTGGGGAAGATCTGCGTGATCAGGGCGAGCTTGGGCTGGATGGCCTGGCGCGATCCGTCCAGCTGCAAGGCCTTGGCATAGGCATCGCTGGCCATGCGCGCATACAGGTCGCCCAGGTTCTCATGCGCCGTGGCGTAGCTGGGGTTGGTGCGAATGGCCTGCTCCAGCACTTCCGAGGCCTTGCGTTCCTGGCCTTCGGCGGCGTACAGCACGGCCAGGTTGTTGTAGGGCTCGGGCAGGCTGGGGTAGTCACGGGTCAACGCCGTGAAGATCTTGATGGCCTGGGCGTTCTGGCGCTGCTCCGCGGCGATCACGCCCTGCAGAAAGCGCATCTGCACATCGGCCGGGTTTTGCTTGAGGTAGGCCTCGGCCTGCTTGGCGGCCTGGGGCGCCTTGCCCTGCTCCAGCAGCCGTGAGACCTCGTCCACCGCCTCCTGCGATGCATGGGCAAACGCCCCGCACAAAGCCGCCCCCAGACTGAAGGCGGCAATGGCCACGGGCCGGGCTATCCGCAAATAGGTACGACCCGGCACTCGCGACGGAACTCTGGACGAAATCAGCATATGGGCGCTCTCTACGCAATGAAAGTTGGAAGACGGGCCTGTTCGCTTTTGGGCTTACTGCATGCGCCGATACACGCCTGCAGCCAAAAGCCAGCGATTTTATAGGCGAAAGCCATCTTGCCCCGCTGCATGGGCCCGCGAGTCAAGGGCCATGAAACATGGCGCGGCACCGGCGCCCGAGTAACGGAGCAGACCCGGCAGCGTTACGTAACGTGTGCCGTAACAGACCCTTGATGAGACATTGTGATCAATAGATAAATCCATACAAATCAATATCTTAGGATGATTCCTAGGCCATCCGGACCTGCAGCGTGCACGTGGCATGCATGTTGCACAAAAGGGCTCGACAGATTTTTCACGGCTTCCAAGCCACCGTCTGACCTTGTCGTCTCAACCCTTGTCTGGAGAGAGTAAATGACCGCCCAATCGATGCAGCCCACCGGCAACACCACCGTCAGCCCCGTGCAGTTCGGTGACCCGCAGCCCTCCAGCGTTGTGCTTGCGCAGCTCAATACGTCGAACATGCAGCCCGGCGCAGCCGCAGCGGTCATGCCCCGGGGCACGCCTCCCGCCACGCTGTCCCAGGTCAGCCCGGGCGTGCAGATCGTGCGCAATGGGGAAACCCTGATGGCCCAGCCGGGCAGTGCCCTGCAGGTCGGCGACAAGATCATCGTGCCCGCCGATGGCAGCGCCAAGGCGCTGTTCCAGGGCAAGGACGGCCAGACCCTGGTCGGCACCTTCGAGGGCGGCACCCAGGCCACGCTGGCCCAGCGCGAGGGTGATGGCGCAGGCGCCATGGTGCTGGACCTGGCATCTGGCAACGTCCAGGTGGCGCCCGCCAGTGACGGTGACGCCGTGGGCCTGATCGTGACCAAGGAAAGCGCCGCAGCCGCAGCCGGCGGCTCCGTGCTCAGCGACTTCCTGCTGGCCGGCCTGATCGGCGCGGGCGGCGTGGGCCTGATCGCCGCAGCCAGCAACGACGACGACGACCCAGCCCCCCCGGTGCCGACCGATCCCACGAATCCGACCAACCCCACGGATCCCACGAATCCGACCAATCCCACGAACCCGACCAACCCGACCAATCCGACGGATCCCACCAACCCGACGAATCCTACGAATCCTACGAATCCCACGGATCCGACGAACCCTACGAACCCCACCAATCCTACGAACCCCACCAATCCGACCAATCCCACGGATCCCACGAACCCGACCAATCCTACGAACCCGACCAATCCGACCAACCCCACGGATCCCACGAACCCGACCAACCCCACGAATCCGACCAATCCGACCAACCCCACGGATCCCACGAACCCGACCAACCCTACGAACCCCACCAATCCGACCAACCCCACGGATCCCACGAACCCGACCAATCCTACGAACCCCACCAATCCGACCAACCCCACGGATCCCACGAACCCGACCAACCCCACCAATCCCACGGACCCGACGAACCCGACCAATCCGACCAATCCGACCAATCCCACGGACCCCACCAATCCGACGGATCCCACGGACGGCCACGGCCTGATCACCTCCGTGCAGGACGTGGTGGGTGCGCTGTCCGGTGGCACGGTCGCCGGCCCGGTGGGCAACCTGATCGATACGCTGGTCAATCCCGGCAGCGGCACGCTGTCCGGGGTGACAGGCCTGCTGGAGAGCCTGACCAGCACCAATGGCGGGCCGCTGGGCGTGCTCACCGAGCTGGTGGACGGCCTGGTCAACATCCAGAACCAGGGCCTGGAGCCCCTGATCAGCACGCTCAATGAGCTGCTCAAGGGCCTGGACGAAGCGGGCTCCGGCGGCTCCATCGGCACGGTAGTGGACAACGTGCTCGGCGGCCTGCTCGACGAAGACGGCGCGCTGGGCGGCCTGCTCGCCGGCGTGGGTGGCCTGCTGGGCGGCCTGGTGGGCGGCGGAACGGGCAACCCGCCCGGCACGCCTGACAGCGGGGTGGTCACGTCCGTGCAGGACGTCGTGGACGGCCTGCTGGGCGGCACGGTGGCAGCGCCTGTGGGCCAGTTGCTGGATGCCCTGGCCAACCCCACGGACGGACTGCTGTCCACCGTGACCGGCGCGCTGGAGAACCTGACCAATGTCGAGGGCGGCCCCCTGGGTGTGCTGACCGAACTGGTCAACGGCCTCACCCAGGTGGACGGCGAAGGCCTGGCCCCGGTGATCGGCACGCTCAACGAGCTGATTGCCGGCCTGGGCAACGGCCTGGGCGAAGATGGGCTCGGCGGACTGGTCGGCAGCCTGCTGGGTGGATTGGTGCCCGGCGGCGGCACGGGTGGCGGCACGGGAGAAGGCCTGGTCACCACGGTCCAGGACGTGGTGGACGGCCTGCTCGGCGGCACCGTCGCAGCCCCTGTGGGCCAACTGCTGGACGCGCTGGCCAATCCCACCGATGGAACGGCCTCGGTCGTCACCGGCCTGCTGGAAGGCCTGACCAGCGTGGAAGGCGGCCCCCTGGGCGTGCTGACCGAGCTGGTCAATGGCCTGACCCAGGTGGACGGCCAGGCCCTGCAGCCGGTGATCGGCACCCTCAACGGCCTGATTGCCGGCCTGGGCAGCGGCCTGGGTGAAGGCGGCATCGGTGAACTGGTCGACGGCCTGCTGGGCGGCCTGATCCCGGGCGGCACGGGAGGCGGCAGCGGTGACGGCCTGGTCACCACGGTCCAGGACGTGGTGGACGGCCTGCTCGGCGGCACCGTCGCAGCCCCTGTGGGCCAACTGCTGGACGCGCTGGCCAATCCCACCGATGGAACGGCCTCGGTCGTCACCGGCCTGCTGGAAGGCCTGACCAGCGTGGACGGCGGCCCCCTGGGCGTGCTGACCGAACTGGTCAATGGACTGACCCAGGTCGATGGCCAGGCACTGCAGCCCGTGATCGGAACCCTCAACGGGCTGATTGCCGGCCTGGGCAGCGGCCTGGGTGAAGGCGGCATCGGCGAGCTGGTCAGCGGCCTGCTGGGCGGTGACAGTGGCCTGCTGGGCGGCGTCCTTGGCGACGATGGCCTGGTCGGCGGCTTGCTGGGCGGTGACAGTGGCCTGCTGGGTGGCGTCCTTGGCGACGACGGCCTGGTCGGCGGACTGCTGGGCGGCCTGGTTCCGGGCGGCGGCACAGGCAGCGGCGACGGCCTTGTCACCACGGTGCAGAACACCGTTGGCGACCTGCTCGGTGGCACGGCCGGAGCGCCTGTGGGCCAGGTACTGGATGCGCTGATCGACCCCGGCACCGGCGCCCTGTCCGTGGTCACGGGTCTGGTGGAAGGCGTGACCCAGGTCAACGGCGGTCCGCTGGGTGTGGTGACGGACCTGGCCAACGGCCTCACGCAGGTCCCGGGCCAGGCACTGCAGCCGGTGATCGGCACCGTCAATGGCGTGCTGGCCGGTCTGACGGGAGGCGACGGCCTGCTGGGCGGCGTGGTCGGCGGTGACGGCGGCCTGCTGGGCGGCGTGCTCGGCGACGACGGCCTGGTCGG
>NZ_JCABYI010000035.1:0-23601 GCF_059499305.1 Delftia sp. | reverse complement strand
GATCTGTTACCCATGTCCTTGTACTGATGTGTCACCTATGAGTGTGAGTCGTACCTGGGCGCATTTCTTTGCCTACTTTCTTGCTGCGCCGCAAGAAAGTAGGTCGGCCGCCGGGCCGAGACCCGGCCTCGAAAAACCACCTTCCGGCAGGGTCCAAAAACGAACCCGCAACAAACCTACAACGGCTCCGGCGCCCGCCCCACCGTATCTGGGGCCAGGGCATGCATCTCCGAGAGCAACTGCACCAGCCCTCTAGCCGACGCCTGCACCATGGCTGCACCACGCTCGGCCGCAGCCCCGGCTGCATTGCCAACGGCGCCGCAAACGTTGTAATCCTCGATGGCCCAGCCCATCTTGGCGCTTCGCCCATTGCCCAGCAAGGCATGCCGCTGCGCCCTATCCTCCGAAGTGGAATGAAAGTCCCGCGCATGCTCCATGCGCACGGTCTCCGGCGCCAGGTGCAGCATCATCGATGTCTCCACCTCGCCGCCATGGATGCCGAAGCGGTGCTCATGCGCGCTGAACTGCGCATTGGCCGCATCATCCACCAGGCCGAACCAGCTGCTGCTGTAGACCAGCAGGCCGTGGCGCATGCGCAGCTCGCGCGCCACGATGTCCATCACGCTGACCTGGCCGCCATGGCCGTTGAGCAGCAGCAGCCGGCGCACGCCGGCCCGCGCCACGCAGGCGCCCAGTTCGGTCCACAGCGCGATCACCGTGGCGGGCGACAGCGTCAGCGTGCCGGCAAACGATTGGTGCTCCACGCTGAAGCCGATGTTCTGCGGAGGAAGAAAGAGCACGGGCAGGTCGGCCGGCAGCAGCGGCAGGGCCGCATCGATCACGCCCTGCAGCAGGCGGGCATCGACGGACAGCGGCAGGTGCGGCCCATGCTGCTCCACGGCGGCCACGGGCAGCACCGCCACGGTTTCCGCGGCAAGCCCCGCCTGGGCCAGCGCGAAATCGCGCGCCGATACTTCGGCCCACCAGCGCGATGGCCAGGTACCGAGGGACGTGTGTGGAGGCGGGGAGCTTGGCATGGCCATGATCTTAGCCCCCGCCCCGCGTCTCATTCGACCTTGAAGTTGGATTCCCTGACGATGCGCTTCCAGCGCTCGTTGTCGGATTCGATCAGCCGCGCGAACTCCTCGGGCGTGCCCCGGCGCGGCACATAGCTGTAGCTGCGCAGCTTGGCCAGCACGTCGGGCATCTGCATGACCTTGTCCATCTGCTGCGCGAGCTGGGCCACGATGTCGCGGGGAGTGCCCTTGGGCGCGAGCAGGCCCGACCAGGAGCTGAAGCCCATGCCGTCCACGCCGGCCTCCTTGATGGTGGGCACCTGGGGAAAGACTTCGGCGCGCTGGGGCAGCAGCACGGCAAGGGCCTTGACCTTGCCCGTGCGGATCATCTCCACCGAGGTGAAGGAGTCGAACGAGAAATCCACCTCGCCCGCCACCACGGCCTGCATCTGCGGCGCCGTGCCCTTGTACTGGGCGTTGACGATGCCCGGCGCGCCAATCACCTTCTTGAACTGCTCGGTGATCAGCGAAATCATGCTGCTGCCCGAGGACACGCTCAGCGGCTTGCCCTGTTTGGCCATGTCAACCAGCTCCTGCAGGCTGTTCACGGGCAGGTCCTTGCGCGCAATGAGGACGAAGCCCACGTCGCACAGATGGCTGATGGGCTCGAAGCTGGCCAGCGCCTCGTAGCTGGTCTTGTAGAGCACCGGGCTCAGGGTCTGCGCGCCCGCCGTGTTCATCAGCAGGGTGTAGCCGTCGGGCGTGGCGCGGGCGGCCAGTTCCGTGCCGATGACGCCGTTGGCACCGCCCTTGTTGTCCACCACGAAGGACTGGCCGGTCAGCTCCCCGAGCTTTTGCATGGCCAGCCGCGCCACCACGTCGGTGGTGCCACCGGCGGGAAAGGGCACGATCACGCGCACGGACTTGTCGGGATAGGCAGCGGCCGCGCGCGCGTGCTGCGGCAGCCCCCAGGCGGCGGCCGCTGCCGCGCCGGCGGCCAGGAATTGGCGGCGAGATGTCTCCTGCATGGCTTGTCTCCTTGTGTTGCTCTATCCCGGATGGGTGGCCGGCCCATGATGGGCAACGGACCTATCGCCTGTCCAATACCAAGCGCCTATGCAACGATATCTTTTGCCAATCGTCTTGCAACAACGCACAGAGGATTCCATGGCGCATGGCCGCTACCATCGCCGCCTGTAGCCAGGGGAACCAAAGATCCCGCCCCGGGCTCCCATAGTCCGCCATGCCACTCCAAACGCCTCCTCGCCACACCGCACCCCAGCGCCTCGCCTTCTGGCTTCTTGCCTTCCTTCTGGCCGCCTCCAGCCTGCTGGCCTTCCAGGCCGGCGCGCAGATCCGCCTGAAAACCGGCAGCGGGGCGGCAGCGACCGTGGACACGCCGCGCGTGCGCGCCGAACTCGTGGCCCAGGCGCCCGAAGGCGTACAGCCTGGCCAGACACTGTGGCTGGGCCTGCTGATCACCCACCAGCCCGAATGGCATACCTACTGGAAGAACGCCGGTGACTCCGGCCTGGCCACCGAGCTGAACTGGCAGCTGCCTGCGGGCCTGACGGCGGGCGAGATCCAGTGGCCCGTGCCCGAGGCGCTGCGCGTGGGCCCGCTGCTCAACTACGGCTATGAGGGCCAGGTGCTGCTGCCCGTGCCCGTGCAGGTGGCCCCCGACTTCAAGCCGCCCGCGTCCGGCATGCTGGACCTGCGCCTGCATGCGAACTGGCTGGTCTGCCGCGTGGAGTGCATTCCCGAGGAAGGCGATTTCCAGCTGCAGCTGCCCGTGCAGGGCAGCACGGCAGGCCAGGGTCAGGCCTTCACCCAGGCCTGGGCGCTCAAGCCCCAGGCACTGTCCGCGCCGGCCCAGGCCAAGGTGGTGCCGGCCAGCCAGCCAGCAGCAGAAGGCAGGACGCCCGACGAGCGCGTGCAGCTGCGCATCGAGGGGCTGCCTGAATCCCTGCAGGGCCGCACGCTGGACTTCTATCCCGAATCTTCCGACACCTTCCACCACGCGGCCGAACTGGGCAAGGACTGGCAGCAGCATTGGGACGGCACAGCCTGGGTGGCCGAACTGCCGCTGTCCGACATGCGCGGCGACACTCCGGCCAAGCTGCCCGTGGTCCTGGCCCTGCCGCCCGCCGAGCGCGCCGCAGCGCTGGAGCAGGGCCAGCCCGTGGCCTGGCGCGCCGAGGCCCCGGTCGAGGGCCGCTGGACGGCTGCCGCCATGGCCAGCGTCTCGCCCGCACTGGCTGCGGCCCTGGCTGCCAACCAGGCCGCTGCGCCTGCTGCCAGCGCCGCCAGCCTGTGGATGGCCTTGCTCGGTGGCCTGGTGGGTGGACTGATCCTCAACCTCATGCCCTGCGTCTTCCCGGTGCTGGCCATCAAGATCCTGGGCTTTGCACGCCATGGACAGGACCGCCGCGCCCAGCGCCTGGGCGGGCTGGCCTATACGGCGGGGGTGGTCCTGTCCTTCCTGGCCCTGGGCGGGCTGCTGCTGGCGCTGCGCGCGGCAGGCGAGCAGCTGGGCTGGGGGTTTCAGCTGCAGTCGCCGGCCATCGTGGCCCTGCTGGCAGCCCTGTTCACGCTGCTGGGCCTGAACCTGGCCGGCCTGTTCGAGTTCGGCTCCATGCTGCCCGGGCGTTGGGCTGCGGCGCATGCGCGCCACCCGGTGGCCGATGCCTTTCTGTCCGGCGTGCTGGCCGTGGCCATTGCCTCGCCCTGCACGGCGCCGTTCATGGGCGCCTCGCTGGGCTTTGCCATCGACATGCCGGCCCTGCAGGCGCTGACGGTGTTCGCCGCCCTGGGCCTGGGCATGGCCCTGCCCTATCTGCTGGCCAGCTTCGTTCCCGCCGTAGTGCGCTGGCTGCCACGCCCTGGCGCCTGGATGGACACTTTCCGCCGTGCCATGGCCTTTCCCATGTTCGCCACCGTGGTCTGGCTGGTCTGGGTGCTGGGGCACCAAAGCGGCATCGACGCCGCCACTGCGCTGCTGGCCCTGCTGCTGGCCTTCAGCGCCCTGGTCTGGACGCTGACGCTCAAGGGCCGCACGCGCGCCGTGCTGGCCACGCTGGCCGTGGTGCTGGGGGGCGCGCTGCTGGCCACCACCGCACCGCTGATCGCCACACCTGCCCAGGCGGAGGGCACGGGCATGGCGTCCGCTGCAGGCCAGCGCTGGCAGCCCTGGTCGGCCGCCCGCGTGGCCGAGCTGCAGGCGGCGGGCAAGCCCGTGTTCGTGGACTACACGGCCGCCTGGTGCGTGACCTGCCAGGTCAACAAGCGCACCACGCTCAACCATGAGGAGGTGCTAGCCGCCTTCGACAGGCACGGCGTGACCCTGCTGCGCGCCGACTGGACGCGGCGCGACCCGGCCATCACCGCCGCGCTGCAGCAACTGGGCCGCAGCGGCGTGCCCGTCTATGTGCTGCATGCGCCGGGCAAGCCGCCGGTGGTGCTCAGCGAACTGCTGTCCAAGGGCGAGGTGCTGGGGGCGCTGGCCGCGCTTTGACGGCACGACCTCCTGGGACAAACCCCGATTTTGGGTAGGTGCAAGACCTACATCTGTTGCAGTGCACGCCGTCCTAGACTGGATCCATCCGGGGAATACCGCAATCCGAACGCTAGGCGCCGCGGCTGCCGCCCGACTCCGGACCCGCCCGCGCGGCAACTGCCCGCCCTGCACGACACAGGAGGTGGGCCATGCATGCACTGATCACCCATTCGCACCCTTCGGGGGTGCACCATCGTTCACGCGGCAAGGGATTGCTGCTGGCGCTGGGACTGGCCAGCCTGGCTGTGGCGGGGATCGTCCTGCCCTTTGTGTGGGATCTGCTGGGCTTCGTCAACGGATTGCCCAAGATGGAGTGGCTGCAGTCCATCCTGGCGGTCTCGCCGGTGTTCAGCTGGCTGATGATGTTCGCCTGGGGCCTGGCCGTTCCCGTGGCGCTGATCTATGCGCTCTACCACCCGCAGACCCATCCCTGGGCCAACGCCGCCATGGTGGCGGGCGCCATGCTGGTGGCCATCACCTGGTACGTGCACATGCCGGCCGCATCGCAATGCACGGCCATGTATCCGCAGACCGGCATGGCCTGCTCGGTGCTGCAATGGGGCTTCAGCATGAGCCTGGGTGTGGCTACGGCGGCCTATGTGTTCCTGGTCTTCATGATTGCGCTGTCCTCGCTGGGGCTGCTGGCCGAATGCGTCTCGCGCAACGAACCGCCCAGGCCCTGAATCCGCAGGGTCTTGCGCAAGAGTCCCGGCCGCCGATTTTTTGCCGCCGGGCCGCCCCAAGGCAAAAAGCGGCCCCCTCGGGGGGCAGCGGACCTTGCGCAGCAAAGGGGGCGTGGGGGCTTCTTTTATAATGGCGGCTGGGTGTCCAGACCGCATGGGGCGGCAGGACAGGTGTTTTCAGCGCAGGTCGGGCCGCCTGCGCACCGGGGCCGCAAGGCCCCTTTGCTGCTTTGCACATGAACACCTACACGACCCCGCGGCCGTCCGGCCCGCGCACGCCCCTTTTCCTGTCTTTCGCCGATCGCGTCGGCGCGTTCCTGTCCCGCTGGTCCCATGCCGAGGCTGCGGGCGGCATCGTGCTGCTGCTGGCAGCGGCCGCCGCCCTGGTCTGGGCGAACTCCGGCTGGGCCGGCTCCTATGAGGCGCTGTGGCACACGCCGCTGAGCCTGGGCCTGGGCCCGTGGCAGCTGTCGCAATCCCTGCATTTCTGGGTCAATGATGCGCTGATGAGCGTGTTCTTTCTCGTGGTCGGCATGGAGATACGCCGCGAGATGCATTCCGGCGCACTGGCCCAGCCGCGCCAGGCGCTGCTACCCGTGATGGCCGCGCTGGGCGGCGTGGTGGCGCCGGCCCTGATCTTCCTGGCCTTCAACGCCGCGCCGCCGCTGCGCAATGGCTGGGCCGTGCCCACGGCCACCGACATCGCCTTTGCCATGGGCGTGCTGGCCCTGCTGGGCCGGGGCCTGCCGCCCGCGCTGCGCGTGTTCCTGCTGGCGCTGGCCATCATCGACGACCTGGTGGCCGTGCTCATCATTGCGCTGTTCTATTCGGGTGGGCTGCAATGGAGCCAGCTGCTGGTGGCCGCCGCCGGCCTGGCCGGCGTGTTCCTGCTGCAGTCGCTGGGCGTGCGCCGCGCCTGGGCCTATGTGCTGCCGGGCGCCGTGCTCTGGTGGGGCATCTGGCAGACCGGCGCCCATCCCACGCTGGCCGGCGTGGTGCTGGGCCTGGTGACGCCCGTGCATGCGCTGGCCGGCCGCGAAAGCGCCGCGCCCGTGGAGCGCGTGCAGGCGGACCTGCATCCCTGGGTGGCCTTTGGCGTGATGCCGTTGTTTGCGCTGGCCAATGCCGGCGTGCCGCTGCAGGGGGCTGGCACCGCTGGCATCGATGCGGCGGGCACCTCGGCCGTGATGTGGGGCGTGGCCCTGGCCCTGGTGCTGGGCAAGCCGCTGGGCGTGCTGCTCAGCTGCTGGCTGGCCGTGCGCCTGCGGCTGTGCGCGCTGCCGCCGGGCATGGGCTGGGGCGACACGCTGCTGGCAGGCCTGCTGGCAGGCATTGGCTTCACCATGGCCATCTTCATCGCCACGCTGGCCTTTGACAGCGAGGCCCTGCTCAATGCCGCCAAGCTGGGCGTGCTGTTGGCCTCGGCCACGGCCGCCGTGCTGGGGCTGGGCTGGGGGATGGTGCTGCGCCGGCGCCATGCTGCGGACGCGACAGCCCTGCCCGCCTGAGCGGCAGGCGCTGCGTACACTGCGGCGCATGAGCGATACAGCAACAGACTCCCGCCTGCGCGACATCCTCGTGCAGTGCCGCACCCTGGCCGTGGTCGGCCTGTCGCCGCAGCCCGAGCGGCCCAGCCACCAGGCCTCGCAGTACATGCAGCGCCACGGCTACCGCATCGTTCCCGTGAACCCCGTGGTGGCACGCGAAGGCGGAAGCATCCTGGGCGAGCCCGTCCATGCCAGCCTGGCCGACGCTGCGGCCGCGCTGGCCGCACAGGGCCTGCGCATCGACATGGTCGATTGCTTCCGAAAGAGCGAGGACATCCCGCCGCTGGCCGCCGAGGCCGTTGCCGTCGGCGCGCGCTGCCTGTGGCTGCAATTGGGCGTGGTCAACGACAAGGCCCTGGAACTGGCCCGCGCTGCGGGCCTGTGGACCGTGCAGGACCGCTGCGTGAAGATCGAGCACCAGCGCCTGCTGGCCGATGCCCCGCCCACCGCCCGGTAACTCAGGAATTGCCCATGAAAAAGGCCGCAACCCCGAAAAGGCTGCGGCCTGCAATTGGCGTGGACCAAGGCCCGGTCAGTCCGGTGCAGGTTACCTGCCTCCGTCCGGGTGTCTGCTTCAGCCCACATCCAGCATCATGCACGGTCTTTGTGACAGCCCTGTGATGCACATCACGGTCCGGCCCATTGCACAAGAAGCCGGCTCCGCCCTCTCTTTCCGAAAATTCCCAATTTCCCGAAAACGCCGGGACGGCCTCAGCCGCGCCGCGTGAACAGGCGCAGGTAGCGCGAAGGCAGGTCCTGCATGCGCATCATGATGGGCAGGTCGGCCGTGTTGAAGTCGCTGTCCCAGGCCGGCGCGCCCAGCACCTTGGCCCCCGTGCGCAGGTAGCCCTGGATCAGCGCAGGCGGCTCCACGCTCATGCCGCTGGTGCTGATGGATGCCAGCTCCTCGGGCAGGGCCACGCGGGGACGCACCTGCAGCTCGGGCTCGGCCAGATGGGTCTGGCGCAGTTGCTGCCAGACGCGCGCCGGGCCCTCGCCATGGGCCAGCCCCGGGTACTGCATGGGGATGCTGGCGCAGCCGACCATGGCGTCGAGCCGGTTGCGCTGCATGAATTCGGCCAGCGCGCCCCACAGCGCCAGGATCACGCCGCCCTGGCGGTGCGATGCGTGCACGCAGCTGCGGCCCAGCTCCACCATGCGCGGGCGCCAGGCGGCGAGCGGGCCCAGGTCGAATTCCTGGTCGGAGTACAGGCCCCCGGCGCGCAGCGCCTGGGTGGGAGTGAGCAGGCGGTAGGTGCCGATGACCACGCCCTTGTCGGCATCGCAGACCATGAGGTGCTCGCAGAAGTCGTCGAAGGCATCGATGTCGTGCCCGGCCAGCGGCGTCTGCAGCACGGCGCCCATCTCGGCGGCGAACACCGCGTGGCGCAGGCGCTGCACCTGGCGCACCTCGTCGAGATGGCGGGCCCAGCGCACATCCAGCCGCAGCGGTTTGTCCGCGGCCTGGGGTGGCTGGAGAAGCGCGGAAAGCGGGGGCTTGGCGACGTCGATCGCCGCGTTGCGAAGGGTGTCCAGAACGTCCATATGCCCGCCTTCCTCGTCATGTTGGACGCAGTCGGTGACCTGCCTGTGCCACTCGGTTTGCCTGCGTGCCGCCATTGTGGAAAGCCGCCATGAAAGTCCCGCGACGGTTGCGTTACAGCAACATGTCACACCGCACTGCAATGGTGCACTGCAGCAAATGCCTCTATGACAGGTGCTGCGCGCAAGTTGGTGCACGCCACCACAGGGTTGGCATGTCGTCAAAAATGAAACAAATTGTGCGTTAATGACAGGGCCGCATGCCCGGCCATTGCGGCTTGCGGAGTCCTCAGTCTTCCCTTGCCGCGCCATGCTCCAGACCCTTCGCTCCAAGATCCTTGCCATCAGCACAGCCACCGTGGTCGGCGCCCTTGCCATCACGGGGGCTGCCACGTACCACATCGTTCGCGGCAGCACTTTCCAGACCATTGAACAGGACCTGGACGCCATCACCGCCGGCAACACCATGGCCATCGACCAGTGGGTGGCCTCCAAGGCACGCGCCGTCAGCGCCGCCGCCGCCGTGATCGAGCACGGCGACCCGCAGGGCTTTGCCGCCCACATGGGCCAGGCCAGCGGCTTTCCCATCACCACGGTGGGCTGGGAAGACAAGACCTACAAGTCCACCACCAGCACTCCGCCCGACTACGACCCCACGGCCCGCCCCTGGTACAAGAGCGCCGTGCAGGCCGGCAAGCTGGCCCTGACCAAGCCCTATGGCGACTCCACCACGGGCGTGCCCTATGTGGCCTTCGTGGCGCCCATGCTGCGCGGCGGCGCGCTGCAGGGCGTGATCAGCGGCGCCGTGCCGCTGGAGGGCGTGCGCGAGGTGGTCTCCGCCATCCGCCCCACGCCCGGCAGCCTGGGCTTCGTGGTCAGCCGTGACGGCCAGGTGCTGGCGCATGCCGATGCCAAGCTGCTGCTCAAGCCCACGTCCGACATCTCCGAGCTGCTGACACCGGCCGCGCTGACCGCGCTGGCCAGCGCCACGGCGCCGCTGGAAGTGAACCTGGGCGGCAGCGCCAAGCTGCTCAAGGCCCGCCCGGTGCAAGGCACGGACTGGCTGCTGGTGGTCGCGCTGGACAAGGCCGAGGCCACGACCGGCCTGCAAAGCGTGCTCAAGACGCTGGCCATCGCCATCGTGCTGCTGGCCTGCCTGGCCACGGCCGTGGCGGCGGCGCTGACGGCCCAGTCCTTCCGACGCCTGTCCCAGGTGCGCGACGCCATGGACAAGATCGGCTCGGGCGGCGGCGACCTGACGCAGCGCCTGCCGGTGTCGGGCAATGACGAAGTGGCGCAGATCGCCTCGTCCTTCAACGGCTTCGTCGAGCAGATCGGCACCGTGCTCAAGGATGTGCGCAACGGCGTGGAGTCCATGAAGACCGCCACCGACGAGATCAAGCTGGGCAACCTGGACCTGTCCAACCGCACCGAATCCTCGGCCAGCAGCCTGCAGGAGACCTCGGCCTCGCTGTCGCAGCTGACGGCCAATGTGCGCCAGTCGGCCGAGGCGGCCGCCATGGCCACGCGCCTGGCCCAGTCGGCCAGCAGCTCGGCCACCAAGGGTGGCGACGTGGTGGGCAGCGCCGTGAGCACCATGGACGACATCTCCCGGGCCTCGTCCAAGATCGGCGAGATCATCGGCGTCATCGACGCCATCGCCTTCCAGACCAACATCCTGGCGCTCAATGCCGCCGTCGAGGCCGCCCGCGCCGGTGAGCAGGGCCGGGGCTTTGCCGTGGTGGCCTCGGAGGTGCGCAGCCTGGCCCACCGCAGCGCGGCGGCCGCCAAGGAGATCAAGACCCTGATCGACGCCTCCGGCGCCAGCGTGGCCATGGGCACGGAGCGCGTGCGCGCGGCCGGCCAGACCATGGGCGAGATCGTGGACGGCATCCAGCGCGTCTCCCAGATCATTGTCGAGATCAACGGCGCCATGACCGAGCAGAGCGTGGGCATCGGCCAGATCAACCAGGCCGTGGCCGACATGGACCGCGCCACGCAGCAGAACGCCGCGCTGGTGGAGGAGTCCACCGCCGCATCGTCCGTGCTCAACGAGCAGGCCCACCACCTGTCGCGCACGGTGGCCGGCTTCACGCTGGAAGGGCGTGCGCCTGCCCGGGATCAGCTGCTGCTCACCAACTGAGCCGCCGCAAGCGACGGGCTCAGGCCTGGGCCGGCGCTCCCAGGCGCTGGGACAGGCTGCGCGCCTGGGCCTGCAGCAGCCGGGCCGGCCGGCCCTGGGGGTCCAGGTCCAGCGTGGCCGAGGGGCCGATGGCGGCAATGGCCAGCACCAGCTGGCCAAAGCCGTCGAACACCGGCACGGCCAGCGCGCTCACGCCTGACAGCAGCTGGTTCTCGACCCGGCTCAGGCGGCTGGCGCGGATGGCGGCCAGCTCCTTTGCAAAGGCGGGCTCCTCCAGGCTGTGGCCTTCCGCGTCCAGCAGGGGCGCAATGCGCCCGGGCTCGCCAAAGGCCGCAAAGATCTTGCCCGTGGCCGTGTGGCGCAGCGATGCGGGCGTGCCGTGGCGCATGGCCACATAGACATGGGTGGGCCCCTCTTCCACGCGGATGATGGTCGGCCCCTGGCCGCTCCACATGGCAATCGACACCGTGCTGCCCACCTCCTGCGCCAGCGCGGGCAGCTCGGCAATCGCCAGGCGCACGGGATCGGCCTGCTGCAGGCTGATCAGCCCCATCTGTATGGCCAGCGGCCCCAGGCCGTAGTGGCCGCTGGCGCGGTCCTGCTCCATCAGGCCCAGTTTGCAAAAGCTCACCAGGTAGGGGTGGGCCTTGGCCGCCGTCATCTCGGCCTCGCGCGCCAGATCCTTGAGCGCCATGCGCCGGCCCGTGCGTGCCAGTGCCTTGAGCAACTGGCCGCCGACTTCCACGCTCTGGATGCCGCGCGGGCCGCGCGCGGGCTCGTCATCGCTGCTGTCAGGAAGGAAGACGGGGCTGTTCGGGGAAGAGGCGGCATCGGACATGGCAGGCATTGTGAAGGCTGGAACCCGGAGTTTGCGGCTCCGAGGGTTTTTCACTATGCCAAACGAATTGTTCAATGTTGAATTTTTCCCTAGCATTCAGGCATTCGATAAAAACAAATGCGTTTGTCCATTTCAAAAGCAGGATGCCCATGACCACCAAGACCTTTGCCTCCGCCGCCGACCTCGAAATCAAGCAGGTCAGCTTCGACAAGCTCTCCGAGCACGCCTACGCCTACACGGCCGAGGGCGACCCCAACACCGGCATCATCATTGGCGACGACGCCGTGATGGTGATCGACACCCAGGCCACGCCCGTCATGGCGCAGGACGTGATCCGCCGCATCCGCGAGATCACCGACAAGCCCATCAAGTACGTCACGCTGTCGCACTACCACGCGGTGCGCGTGCTGGGCGCCTCGGCCTTCTTCGCGGAAGGTGCCGAGCACATCATTGCCAGCCAGGACACCTATGACCTGATCGTGGAGCGCGGCGAGCAGGACAAGGCCAGCGAGATCGGCCGCTTTCCCCGCCTGTTCCAGAACGTGGAAAGCGTGCCCGACGGCATGACCTGGCCCACCCTGACCTTCACCGGCAAGATGACGCTGTGGCTGGGCAAGCTGGAAGTGCAGATCCTGCAGCTGGGCCGCGGCCACACCAAGGGCGACACCGTGGTCTGGCTGCCCCAGGACAAGGTGCTGTTCAGCGGCGACCTGGTGGAGTTCGGCGCCACGCCCTATGCGGGCGATGCCTACTTCCAGGACTGGCCTCACACGCTGGACGCCATTGCCGCCCTGCAGCCCGAAAAGCTGGTGCCAGGCCGGGGCGCCGCGCTGCAGACGCCGGCCGAGGTGCAGGCCGGCCTGGCCGGCACGCGCGACTTCATCAGCGACCTGTGGACCGAGGTCAAGGCCGGCGCCGACGCCCAGCAGGACCTGCGCAAGGTCTACGAGGCCGCCTTCGCCAAGCTGCAGCCCAAGTACGGCCAGTGGGTGATCTTCAACCACTGCATGCCCTTCGATGTGACCCGCGCCTACGACGAGGCCTCGGGCCATGCCGACCCGCGCATCTGGACCGCCGAGCGCGACCGCCAGATGTGGGAAGCGCTCGAAGGCTGAACCACGGCGGCGTGCCGGTCCTGAGCACCGGCACGCCTGCCCATCGCACCCGCCCGCGCACCGGCATTCCCTGATGCCGGCGGGGATGGCTGCGCCTTTTCTCTCTCATACGCCCACGCCAGAGGACGAACCCCATGTCCCACCCCGCCATCTCCCTGCAAGCGCTGCGCGGCAGCGGCGCAGACATACAGGCCATCCACATCCCCTACGAGCGCCATGCCGACCAGGACGCCGGTGCGGACACGCCCGCCCGGCATCCCGTGGTCATCGTCGGCGCCGGCCCCGTAGGCCTGTCGCTGGCCATCGACCTGGCCCAGCGCGGCCAGCGCGTGGTGCTGCTGGACAACGACTGCCGGCTGTCCACGGGCTCGCGCGCCATCTGCTTTTCCAAGCGCACGCTGGAGATCTGGGACCGCCTGGGCGTGGGCCAGGCGATGGTGGACAAGGGCGTGTCCTGGAACCTGGGCAAGGTCTTCTTCAAGGACCAGCCGCTGTACCGCTTCGACCTGCTGCCCGAGGACGGCCACGAGCGCCCGGCCTTCATCAACCTGCAGCAGTACTACGCCGAGGCCTACCTGGTCGAGCGAGCCCTGCAGCTGCCGCTGATCGACCTGCGCTGGCACAGCAAGGTCACGGCGCTCGAGCCGCAGGCCGAGGGCGCGCTGCTGACCGTGGAGACGCCCGACGGCAGCTACCGCATCGATGCGCAATGGGTCCTGGCCTGCGACGGCTCGCGCTCGCCGCTGCGCGGCCTGCTGGGCCAGGAAAGCCATGGCCGCATCTTCCGCGACCGCTTCCTGATCGCCGACGTGAAGATGCATGCCGAATTCCCCACCGAGCGCTGGTTCTGGTTCGACCCGCCCTTCCACCCGGGCCAGAGCGTGCTGCTGCACCGCCAGCCCGACGATGTCTGGCGCATCGACTTCCAGCTGGGCTGGGACGCCGATCCCGAGGAAGAGAAAAAGCCCGAGAACATCATTCCCCGCATCCGCGCCCTGCTGGGCAAGGACGCGCCCTTCGAGCTGGAATGGGCCAGCGTCTACACCTTCGCCTGTCTGCGCATGGACCGCTTCGTCCATGGCCGCGTGGTCTTCGCGGGCGACAGCGCCCACGGCGTCTCGCCGTTTGGCGCACGCGGCGCCAACAGTGGCGTGCAGGATGCCGAGAACCTGGCCTGGAAGCTGGACCGCGTGCTGCGCGGCCAGGCCGATGCCTCGCTGATCGCCACCTATGGCGCCGAGCGCGAATACGCGGCCGACGAGAACATCCGCAACTCCACGCGCGCCACCGACTTCATCACGCCCAAGAGCGAGATCAGCCGCCTGTTCCGCGACGCCGTGCTGGACCTGGCGCGCGACCATGAATTCGCGCGCCGCATCGTCAACAGCGGGCGGCTGTCCGTGCCGGCCACGCTGCATGGCTCGGCGCTCAACACGCCCGACACCGACACCTTCGACGGAACGCAGCTGCCCGGCGCCGTGCTGGCCGATGCGCCCATGCGCCGGCCCGGCGTGGACGGCACGGCCTGGCTGCTGCGCGCCCTGGGCCCGGACTTCACGCTGCTGCACTTCGGCCCCACGCCGGCCTGGGCGCAGGCGCTGCCCGGCGTGCTCAACCTGTCCATCGCGACAGAGGGCGAGGCCCATGCACCAGACGCCGACCTCATCGATGCGCGCGGCCTGGCGGCCAGACGCCTGGATGCGCGCCCCGGCACCAGCTACCTGCTGCGGCCCGACCAGCATGTCTGCGCGCGCTGGCGCCGCCCCGACGAGGCCGGCGTGCGCGCCGCTCTCCAAAGAGCCTGCGGCGCCGCCGCCACGGCCTGAACCTCTTACGCCCCATCCACAGGAGACCGCCATGCTGCTGTCCACCCACCCCAACCTGCAGGCCTGCGACGATTTCTACGAAGCCCTGATCGCCACCCACCAGGGGCTCGATACCGCGCAAAGCCATGCCCTCAATGCCCGCCTCGTGCTGCTGCTGGCCAACCACATCGGCCACCAGGGCACCTTGCTGCATGCGCTCGAACTGGCCCGCGCCAGCGCAGGACTTGCGCCTGCCGGCGCGGACCCGGCCGAGCGCGGCGCCGTGACACCGGTCGCCCCGGTGCACGCGGCCGCCTGAAGCCGCGCGCCGCCGCCCGTGCGGCGGCCTGCCATCCCCACAAAGGCGCCCGCCTCACACCTTGGACATCTCACAAGGGCGCCGCATACAACATGGAGACAAGGATGCAACGCAAGCAGTTTCTGGCCGCACTGGCCTGCTCGGGCCTGGCCCTGGCCGCAGGGCCTGCCGCCCTGGCACAGGACAAGCCCCTGGAATGGGTCGTGGGCTATGCGGCCGGCGGCGGCTCGGACGTGGTCGCCCGCGTCATCGCCGAAGCCATGGGCCGCAACATGGAGCGGGTCATCGTCATCAATAACAAGCCCGGCGCAGGCACCAACATCGCGGCCGAGTACAGCGCCCGCTCGCGCGACCACGGCAACCTCATGTTCACGGCCGACTTCGCCACGCTGGCGGCCAACCCCTTCCTGTTCAGCAAGCTCAACTACAACGCCGAGCGCGACTTCAAGCCCGTGGGCATGCTGGTGCGCTTTCCCATGCTGCTGGTGGTCAACAACGATGTGCCCGCCACCAACCTCTCCGAATTCCTGGCCTGGGCCAAACAGCAAAAGACCGGCGTGAGCTGGGGCTCGGCCGGACTGGGCAGCCCCCACCATCTGGTGGGCGAACTGTTCCGCGAACAGGCGGGCATCAGCAACATGACCCATGTGCCCTACCGTGGCGCCGCCCCGGCCGTGCAGGACGTGGTCGGCGGCCAGATTCCCGCCATGTGGGCCGACAGCGCCACCATCATTCCCTTCCTGAGCGAGAAAAAGCTCAAGGCCATCGGCGTGGCCAGCCCTGCGCGCGTGGACGTGCTGCCCCAGGTCGCCACGCTGCAGGAGCAGGGTCTGAAAGGTTTCGAGGGCTATGCCTGGCAGGGCATCGTCGTGCCCACGGGCAGCTCGGCCGAGGTGGTCAAGAAGTTCAGCCAGTCGCTGCAGCAGGCCCTGGCCGACACCCGCACCAAGGCACGCCTGGCCGCCATGGGCGTGGAGCCCATGCCCGGCAGCGCCGAGCAGATGGGCCAGTTCGTGCGCGCCGAGCGCGGCAAGTGGGGCCGGGTGATCGCGACCAACAACATCAAGCTGGACTGAGCGAGCCCTCGCCGCCCCGAGCGGCGATGACTCCATGAAAGTGCCCGACCTCAGCAGGCCCTTGCGCCGATGGTCGGCACTTCCAGCAAATCCAGGGGACAGATGCCGCCTTGCTGGGAATTCCCGTGCGCTCCAGGCAAGACATCCACAGTGGCAAAGCCCCGTTCAGCAAATCCACCACACCTCCCAGACGGCTCTACCTGGCAAGCCTTTACCTTTCCAAGCTTGCGGGCGCAGGACCGCCCGGCCCGCCCCTGGTTCCCAAGCCTTCGGATCACCAGCGCATGGCGTTCATGGTCATAGGCAGCGGTCCTCTACCTGGATCTCAGGTCGAATGGCGTCTCCGGTGCGCCTTTGGGAACCGCAACCTGTTTCGGTCTTGCCATGGATTGACAGATGTGCCTAGGGTTCAGCCCATGGACCATTTCCAAATTAGACGGCCGAGCGCATACACCAGCGCGTGGCATTGACGACTTGCACAACTCGCCCTCTCGCCCAGGCTCCGGAAATCCGTCCCCATCAGATAACGGGCGACAACCCTCCTTTTCACACACCTCCCTGTCAACCAGGGCGTGCATTTGCCTACCTGTGGCGGTGCTCTTGCCAAGGCAGCGTTCATAAGCCACTCACGGATTTATCCGAGCAAATCCTGTGAAATATCAGAATATTCTTATAGGCTGCGTCCTCATTTTCAGATTCAGCCGTATTCCATACATACCCCAAAAAACTTCCAATACACCTTGCCCAGAAAATAACAGAGAAAAATTAAAACACCCTTCTCACTTCAAATTCTGCGTTTTCTTAGAATTTTTCAAGAGCAATTCGGGATTGCAAAGTATAAATCGCAAGGGAAAATCATCTCAAAAGCCCAATCTCTGGAAAAATCTCCCGGCATGGCAAGGAAATTTCAGGCAGCGTATTGCGATGACAAACGAGCTATCAAATCGCGTGGAACAGAATCATTGCTCCGGCCAATGTGCATGCAAACCTTCAACAAAGAAATTGGTAGATATGTCTTCGAACAATAATATGATCATATTAGTGGCAGTCTTGATCACCACTGCCTCGGCAATAGGCTTATATGTCTACCTAGATACCAACTCATCGGAGCCCATCAATCCGCAGACGGGTATGCTGGCAAGCGAACACAGGGCTCCATCCTCAACAGCGCAAGGCACTGCATCGATCAGCATGAAGGAACTTCTCGAAAAAAAGAAACAAGCAGTTTTCAGCTACTCCAGGGAGGGAAATTTCCCTGACACTCGTGCTCGTCTGAAAAATTCCTTCGACGATAAAACCCTGACCGCAAACGAGTACTACGGCGAATTGGCCCATATGCTTTCAATCTCGGCGGATGCCCCTGCAAGTATCATCAAGGAAATTCTGGAATCAGGAAATAAATATGGCCGTGATGTACTGCTGGGCAATCTAGGCAGCAACCTTGAACTGCCCAACAGCATCTCCGCTGCCGAGAGGAATGCCATTTTCGACATGGTAAACGGCGCCAAACCGGAATTGGGTGGTGGCATCCATGAACTGGGATTTTCAGATGTCTTCAGATATGAGGATTGGCTGAAATCCCTCAAGGCGTATGCTCCTGACGAAGCGATTTTTCATAAAACGCTTGAAAATCTCATTCAGACAAGGATGGCTGACCCCAGGGAAATGCTGGCGCTGCAGTCCGCATTTCGGGACGAAAAATTCTTGAACCACATAGACCCCATCGCCCGCGAAAGATACTTGTTTTATATTTCGGGATACATCAAAGACTATCCAGGCAACAGCGTCGCCCAAAGCATCAACAAGGCAAGGCAGGATTATCTGGATGAGATGAAGCGCTGATGCTGGCGGTGGATTGACTTGGATGACTTGGCGGCATGCCTGCATGTCACGACCACAACCACAGTCACCAGAACCAGACAACAGCGCTCACTCCACTCACTTATGCGGCCGCCGCCTCCGCACTGCGCCCCATCCCCAGATAGGTATCGATGATGCGCCGGTCGTGCAGCAGCTCCCTGGCCGCGCCGCTGAGGGCCACGGCGCCCATCTCCAGCACGTAGGCACGGTCGGCCACCTTGAGGGCGGCGCGCGCGTTCTGCTCGACCAGCAGCACCGAGACGCCGTGGTCGCGCAGGCCGGCCACGACCTGCAGCACCTCGCGCACGATCAGCGGCGCCAGGCCCAGCGAGGGCTCGTCCAGCAGCAGCAGGCGCGGGCGCGCCATCAGCGCGCGGCCGATGGCCAGCATCTGGCGCTCGCCGCCCGACAGGGTGGAGGCCATCTGCGGGCGCCGCTCCCTCAGGCGCGGGAAGATGGCAAAGACCTCGTCCATGCGCTGCGCCTGGTCGCGCAGGCCCCGGCGCCAGCGCGAGAAGCCGCCCAGCAGCAGGTTGTCCTCCACCGACATCTCGCCGAACAGCTCGCGCTTTTCGGGCACCAGGGCGACGCCGTTGGCCACCATGACCTCGACGCCGGGGCGTGCGATGCGCTTGCCGTCCAGATGGATCTCGCCGCGCGAGGGCAGCAGGCCCATGGCGGCCGACAGCAGCGTGGTCTTGCCCGCGCCGTTGGGGCCGATGACGGTGACGATCTCGCCGCTGCGCACATCCAGATCCACCTGGTGCACGGCCTCCACGGGACCGTAGGACACGCTCAGGCCCTTGAGCTGCAAAAGGGTGTCGGTCATGCCGTCTCTCCGGTTGCCTCGTCGTCGTCGCCGCCGCCCAGGTAGGCATCCAGCACGCGCTGGTTGACCTGGATCTGGGCCGGCGTGCCTTCGGCGATCACGGTGCCGAACTCCAGCACCGTGATGCGGTCCGCAAGATTCATGACGAACTCCATGTCGTGCTCCACGACGAGAATGCCCAGCCCCTCGGCGCGCAGCTGGCGCAGCAGGTCGGCCAGGGCCTGTTTTTCCAGGTGGCGCAGGCCGGCGGCCGGCTCGTCCAGCAGCAGGGCCGCAGGCTGTCCGGCCAGGGCGCGGGCGATCTCCACGATGCGCTGCTGGCCCAGGGCCAGCGAGGCGGCCGGCACATCGGCGAAGGCGCCCAGGCCGCAGCGCTCGATCTGGCGGCGCGCCTCGGCCAGTACCGAGGCCTCCTCGGCCCGGTCCAGGCGCAGCATGGAGGCCAGCCAGCCCCGGTGCGCACGCCGGTGCGCGCCCACGGCCACGTTCTCCAGCACGCTGCGCTGGCCCAGCAGGCGCACATGCTGGAAGGTGCGGCCCAGGCCCAGGGCGGCAAAGCGGCGCGAGGGCGCATCGTTCATGGCCTGGTCCATGAAGCGCACCTGGCCCTCGGTGGGCGAGTCCACGCCCGAGATCATGTTGAAGAAAGTGCTCTTGCCCGCGCCGTTGGGGCCGATCAGCGCATGCACCTCGCCGGCCCTGAGCGTCATGGCCACATCGTTGTTGGCCACCAGGCCGCCAAAGCGCTTGGTCACATGCTCGGCCGCCAGCAGCACCTGGCCCGCCGCGGGCAGCGCGCGCTGCGCCAGCGGCGCAGCGTCCGCCAGCTTGAGATCAGACACGGGTCGGCGCACCCAGCGCGCCGTGAGCGCCTGCAGCGTGGGCCACAGACCTTCTGCAAAGCGCTGCAGCACCAGCACCATCAGCAGGCCGAAGACGATGACCTCGAAGTTGCCGCTGGTGCCCAGCAGGGCCGGCAATATGTCCTGCAGCTTTTGCTTGATCAGCGTGATCAGCGTGGCGCCCAGCACCGCGCCCCACAGGTGGCCGGCGCCGCCGACCACGGCCATGAACAGGTATTCGATGCCCACGTTGAGGTTGAAGGGCGCCGGGCTCACGAAGCGCTGCATGTGGGCGTAGAGCCAGCCCGACAGCGTGGCCAGCAGGGCCGCCAGCACGAAGAGCTTGACGCGGTAGTGCGCCGTGTCGATGCCCATGGACTCGGCCATGACGCGGCCGCCGCGCAGCGCGCGGATGGCCCGACCCTCGCGCGAGTCCAGCAGGTTGTGCAGCAGCCACAGCGCCACCAGCAGCACGGCCCAGATCACCACGCCCATGGCGCGCGGCGAGGCCAGCGAGACGCCGCCGATCACCAGCGGCGCAATGCCCGTGATGCCGGTCTGCCCGCCCAGGAACTCCATGTTGCCGAACAGGTAGTACAGGCTCAGCCCCCAGGCGATGGTGCACAGCGGCAGGTAGTGGCCCTGCAGCTTGACCGTGACCGCGCCCAGCAGCCAGGCCACGACGAAGGTGATGAGCAGGCCCAGCGCCAGGCCCACCCAGGGCAGGCCCGCCGCGCCCACCAGCCCGCCCAGCGCGGCCACCGAGGCCGGCGCCGTGCAGACCCAGGCCGTGGCATAGGCGCCGATGCCCACGAAGGCCGCCTGGCCGAACGAGGTCATGCCGCCCACGCCGGTCAGCATCACCAGGCCTGCCGCCACCATGGCGAACAGGCCGATGTAGCTGAGGATGACGACGGTGAAATCGGGCAGGAAGCCCCAGGACGCGGCCAGCAGCGCAATGGCGGCCACCGTGAGCACGCGCGTGCTGATGCCGCCCGAGGCGGCCTTGGCAGGCGCCGCGGCCTGCGAGGAAACGGGGGCGCTCATTCTTCTTCCTCCACATGGTGGCTATTGCGCGATCGCCACCACAGCACCGGGATGATCAGCGTGAACACCAGCACCTCCTTGTAGGCACTGGCCCAGAACGACGAGAAGGCCTCCAGCAGCCCGACCAGCAGCGCGCCGGCCAGGGCCAGCGGGTAGCTGGCCAGCCCGCCCACGATGGCGGCCACGAAGCCCTTGAGGCCGATCAGAAAGCCGGTGTCGTAGTACACCGTGGTCAGCGGCGCGATCAGCAGGCCCGAGATGGCGCCGATCAGCGCGGCCAGCGCAAAGCTCACGTCGCCGGCCATGGCCGTGGGAATGCCCATGAGGCGTGCACCCACGCGGTTGATGGCCGTGGCGCGCAGCGCCTTGCCGATCATGGAGCGCTCGAAGAACACGAACAGCAGGGCCACCAGCACCAGGGTCACGCCCACCACCACCAGGGACTGGCCCGAGATCGTGATGTCGCCCAGGCGCAGCTGCGCCTCGGAAAACGCGGGGGTGCGCGAGCCTTCGGCACCGAAGAACAGCAGCCCCAGGCCGACCAGCACGCCGTGCATGGCCACCGAGACGATGAGCAGAATCAGCACCGAGGCATGGGCCAGCGGCCGGTAGGCCAGGCGGTACAGCAGCGGCCCCATGGGCGTGATCAGCACCAGGGTGGCCAGCGCCTGCAGCATCAGCGAGGACGGGCGCAGCCCCCAGGCCAGGGCCACGGCAATGGCCGGCAGCGCCAGGCACCACAGGAAGGTGGCGGGCCAGCTCACCTGGCTGCCCGCGCGCCAGCGCAGCAGGTCCACCACCAGCACGGCGGCGGCCAGGGCCAGCAGCAGCCACAGCGTGGTGGGCACGCGTCCGGCCTGCATCATGGCCAGGGTGAGCGCGCCGAAGGCGACGAACTCCCCCTGCGGGATGAAGATGATGCGGGTGACCGAGAACACCAGCACCAGGGCCAGCGCCATCAGGCCGTAGACGGCGCCGTTGACGATGCCGTCCTGCCCCAGCAGCAGGGCGATTTGCAGATCCATGATCGACTTTCGAGCAGACGCGGCCAAGCGCCACAGCGGCCGCCACCAGGCGCGGCAGCCGCTGCGGCCTCAGACCTGCAGGTTCAGGGCTGGTACTTCCAGGTACCGTTCTCGATCTTGACCATGACGGCCGCGCGCTGGTCCAGGCCCAGGTGGTCGGTGGGCGTCATGTTGAAGATGCCGTGGGCGCCGGCCACGTCCTTGGTCTGCTCCAGCGCATCGCGCAGGGCGGCGCGGAACTCGGCCGTGCCGGGCTGGGCCTTCTTGAGCGCGGCGGGAATCGCCGCTTCGAGCACGCGGCCCGCATCCCAGGAATGCGCGCCAAAGGTCGAAGCCGTGCCCTTGCCGTTGGCGGCCTCGTAGGCCTCCACATAGGAGACGGCGGACTTCTTGACCGGGTTGCTGTCGGGCAGCTGGTGGGCCACCAGCACGGGGCCGGCGGGCAGCAGCGTGCCTTCCACATCCTTGCCGCCCACGCGCAGGAAGTCGGCATTGGCCACGCCGTGGGTCTGGTAGATCTTGCCCTGGTAGCCGCGCTCCTTGAGCGACTTCTGCGGCAGCGCGGCCGGCGTGCCCGAGCCGGCGATCAGCACCGCATCGGGCTTGGCCGCCATGAGCTTGAGCGTCTGGCCCGTGACCGAGGTATCGCTGCGCGAATAGGCCTCGGTGGCGGTGAGCTTGAGGCCCTTGGCCTCGGCCACCTTGCGGAATTCCTGCAGCCAGCTTTCTCCATAGGCGTCGTTGAAGCCGATGTAGCCCACGGTCTTGATGCCGGCCTTGGCCATGTGCTCGCCGATGGCGGCGGCCATCATGGCGTCGTGCTGGGGCGTCTTGAAGACCCAGAACTTCTTGGCATCCACGGGCTCGACGATCTTGGCCGAGGCGGCCAGCGTAATCATGGGCGTCTTGGCCTCGGAGACCACGTCCACCATGGCCAGGGAGTTGGGCGTGATGCTGGAGCCCAGGATCACGTCGACCTTGCTCTCGCTGATCAGCTTGCGCGTGTTGGCCACGGCCGCCGTGGTGTCGGAGGCGTCGTCCAGGATGATGTAGTTGACCTTCTGGCCCGCCACCGTGCGCGGCATCAGCGCCACCGTGTTCTTCTCGGGAATGCCCAGGGAGGCCGCCGGTCCGGTGGCCGAGACCACCACGCCCACGTTGATGTCGGCCAGGGCCGAGCCCCAGACCGTGGCCAGGGTTGCGGCCAGCAGGCCCAGTTTTGTCATGCGCTTCATGTCTGTCTCCTTTGTGTTGGATGGGGCGCGGTGCCGTCAGGCGCCACAATTTACCGTGGTAACTATTTTTTTGCCAGCGGTTTGATGCACGGGTTTGCCTGGGGTCTGCACGGCAGGCAAGCCTCCGAGGAACAGGTCGGCCACCACAGGGGCCATGGCCTCGTGGTCCAGCGTTCCGTCGGGCCGCAGCCAGGTGAACATCCAGTTCATCATCCCGAACAGCAGCATGGCCAGCGCCTTGGACAGGCCCGCGCCGTCGGCGTCCGGCCGCAGCTGGGCCACCGCCTGGGCAAAGGCCTCGACCACGGCGCGCTCCTTGCCCACCACGCGCTGGCGGTCCTCGTCCTGCAGGAAGCGCACGTCCTCGGTCAGCACGCGGTGGGCATGCCGGGCATGGGCGTACTCCTGCACGAAGCGTTCGATCAGCATGCGCAGCCGTGGCTCGGGCGGCAGGCCCATGGCCTGCACCTCGTCCACCAGGGCCTGCAGCCGCGTCATGTGGCCGTCGGTGATGTCCACCAGCAGCGCGTACTTGTCGCGGAAGTAGTGGTAGATGGTGGGCTTGGACAGGCCGCAGGCCTGGGCCACCTCGTTCATCGAAGTGCCGGGGTAGCCGCTGCGCGCGAACAGCGCGGCGGCATGGCCCAGGATCAGTTCGCGCTGGTCGTCGTATCCGGAAGATCGGCCTCGGGCCATGGGACTCCTGTGCGCGCTCAGCGGCTGCGGTGGTCGATCACGCGGCGGGCCTTGCCCACCAGGGTGCGCTCTATGGAATCGGGCCGCAGCACCTCGACCTCGGCGCTCACGCCGACCAGGGTCTTGATGCGCTGCTGCAGCCACAGGGCCAGCGCCTCGGTGTCGCCCTGCGTGCCCGGCTGCATCTCGCAGCGCACGGCCAGCCGGTCCAGATTGCCCTCGCGCGTGACCACCAGCTGGTACTGGCCCGACAGCTGGGCGTTCTGCAGCACGATCTCCTCGATCTGCGTGGGAAACAGGTTCACGCCGCGGATGATGAGCATGTCGTCGCTGCGCCCCACGATCTTGCCCATGCGCCGGAAGCTGCGCGAGGTCGGCGCCAGCAGCCGCGTCAGGTCCCGCGTGCGGTAGCGAATGATGGGCATGG
>NZ_JCABYI010000034.1:0-25289 GCF_059499305.1 Delftia sp. | reverse complement strand
GATCTGTTACCCATGTCCTTGTACTGATGTGTCACCTATGAGTGTGAGTCGTACCCAGGGCGATCTGATGGCCATGTTCTTTGGCGAGCGCAAACCGGGCCTGGCCGAACTGCCGGGATGGCGCGAGCTGGTGGCGGGCTTGCCGCGCTTGGCAGTGCAGACACTGGCCTGAGCGGCCCAGGCCCTGGAAAGAGCCGGCCGGGCCGCCTCAGAGATGCACGGTGGCGGCCACCAGCCTGCCCACCAGCGGACGCACCACCATCACGCAGACAAAGGCCACGGGCATGGCCAGCACATAGGTCTGCATCACGCGCCGCAGGTAGTCGGCGCCCAGGCCGCTGTTGGCGCCGACGATGGCGCAGCACATCAGAAACGCCATGATGGCCGACATGTAGAAGGCAAAGACGATGGGCGCGAAGCGGCGGTGCAGCTTGCGGCTGCGCGGCGCCGCAGGGGTTGCGGGAGCGATGGAGGCAGAGGTATCGGGCATGAAGGCGTATCCGGTCAGGCCGCTTGTCGATTCGGCGCGGCAAGTGCGCAACTGTAGGCAAGGCCCGGGCCGCCGTGTAGAGGGCTGCAGCTTGGTGCACTCGTAAGCTATATTGATGAATTGATTTTTCATCCATAGGTTTTTGTGCCTAATCTGCGCTCCATCGAGACCTTCGTCAAAGCCCTGGAAGGCGGCTCCATCGCCTCGGCCGCGCGCCAGCTGGGTATTTCTCCTGCAGCGGCCAGCCAGAACATCGCCCGGCTGGAGCGCGAACTGGGCACGCGCCTGATCACGCGCACCACGCGCTCCATGGCGTTGACCGAAGCCGGCGAGCGCTATCTGGCGCGCGTGGGCCCTGTGCTGCAGGAGCTGGAAAAAGCGCAGTCCGACCTGTCGCAGCTGCATGGCGAACTGCAGGGCCGGCTGCGCATCGCCTGCATGGCCGCCTTTGGCCGTCATGTGCTGGCGCCGCTGCTGCCGGCCTTTGCCGCGCGGCATCCCCGGCTGGAGCTGGAGTTGCTGGTGGTGGACCGGCAGGTGGATGTGCTCAAGGAAGACGTGGACATCAGCGTGCGCTACCGCGATGTGCTGGAGCCCGGCATGGCCGTGCGCCAGCTGGCGGCCGTGCCGCGCGTGCTGTGCGCCTCGCCGGCCTACCTGCAGGCCCACGGCAGGCCGCAGACCGCGCAGGACCTGCTCGACCATGCCTGCCTGCTGTACCGGCGCGAGGCCGATGGCCGCTTCATGCGCTGGCCGTTTTCACGCGACGGCAAGCGCGTGGACCCGCAGCTGCGCGTGACCGCCATCGCCAGCGATGTCGATGCACTCACCGAAATGGCCGTGGCCGGTGGCGGCATCGTCTGGATCGGCAGCTTCATCGCCCACCGCTACATGCGCGAAGGGCTGCTGCAGCCGCTGGCCCTGGGCCCGGCGCGCAAGGGGCAGCTGCACTTCGATGACACCACGCTGGATTTCTTCGCCTGCTTTCGCGACCGCCAGTACGTGCCGACCAAGGTGCGTGCCCTGGTGGACTATCTGGTCGAGACGCTGCCGCAGCAGCCCATGCTGCGCTGGAACGCCTCGGCCTGAGACCGGGTTCAGTGCCCCAGGTGCTGGGGCAGGACTTCCTGCAGGATCGTGGTGGCGATTTCCTCGATGGACTTGGTGGTGCTGGACAGCCACTGGATGCCGCTGCGGCGCATCATGGACTCGGCCTCGGCCACCTCGTAGCGGCAGTTGGCAAGGCTGGCGTACTTGGAGTCGGGCCGGCGCTCGTTGCGGATGCTGGACAGGCGCTGGGGGTCGATGGTCAGGCCGAACAGCTTCTTGCGGTAGGGCACCAGGGCGGGCGGCAGCTGCTTGCGCTCGAAATCCTCGGGAATCAGCGGGTAGTTGGCCACCTTGAGACCGAACTGCATGGCCAGGTACAGGCTGGTGGGCGTCTTGCCGCTGCGCGAGACGCCCACCAGGATCACGTCGGCGCCCGTCAGGTCCTGGTGGGTCTGGCCGTCGTCATGGGCCAGCGTGTAGTTGATGGCCTCCATGCGCTCCAGGTATTCCTTGCTTTCGCTGATGTCGGCGAAGCGGCCCACGCGGTGCAGCGACTTCTGGCCCAGCTCCAGCTCCAGCGGCCGCACGAAGGTGCCGAACATGTCGAATACCTTGCCCTTGCATTGGCTCTCGATCAGGTCGAGCATGTCCTGGTTGACCAGGGTGGTGAAGACGATGGGCTTGTGGCTTTCCGACTCGGCCACATGGTTGATCTGCCGCACGGCCTGGTGGACCTTGTCCATGGTGTCCACGAAGGGGATGCGGACCAGGCGCGACTTGGTGTCGAACTGGGCCATGATGGCCGTGCCAAAGGTCTCGGCTGTAATGCCAGTGCCATCGGAGATGACGAAGATGGTGTGGGTGTGCATGGTGGTCGGGCTCTGGACAGGGGGCTGCCGTCGGTTCACGGCAAACGCCTACAATGGCGCCCATTATTCCCAATTTCCCATCCATGCTCGCTGCCGGCCTCCAACCAGAACAGCAAAGCCTCGCGCACGCCTGCGTGGGTGGATCGACCGTGCCCGGCTTTGGCAGCCGGGGCGGCGCACTACGGTTTTCAACTTCTGGAGCTTTCCCATGTCTCAACTGTTCGAGGCCACCGCCCTCGTCGTTCCGTTTGAACAACTGAGGATGACCGATGTCGAGTCCGTAGGCGGCAAGAACGCCTCGCTCGGCGAAATGATCTCGCAGCTGCCGCAGGGCGTGCGCGTGCCCACGGGCTTTGCCACCACGGCCCATGCCTTCCGCCAGTTCCTGGCCCACGACGGCCTGGCCGACAAGATCAGTGCCAAGCTGGCCGCCCTCGACGTGGAGGATGTCCGCGCCCTGGCCCAGGTGGGTGCCGAGATCCGTGCCCTGGTCGAGAACCAGCCCTTCCCGGCCGATCTGGAGCAGGCCATCCGCGAGGAGTTCGTGCGCCTGCAGGGCGGCAACGAGGCGGCCTCGTTCGCCGTGCGTTCCTCGGCCACGGCCGAAGACCTGCCCGACGCCTCGTTCGCCGGCCAGCAGGAAACCTTCCTGAACGTGGTGGGCATCGAGTCGGTGCTGCACAAGATGAAGGAGGTGTTCGCCTCCCTGTACAACGACCGCGCCATCTCCTACCGCGTGCACAAGGGCTTTGCCCATGACGTGGTGGCCCTGTCGGCCGGCGTGCAGCGCATGGTGCGCTCCGACCTGGGCGCGGCCGGCGTGATGTTCACCATCGACACCGAATCGGGCTTCGAGGACGTGGTCTTCATCACCTCCAGCTACGGCCTGGGCGAGACCGTGGTGCAGGGCGCCGTCAATCCTGACGAGTTCTATGTGCACAAGCCCATGCTCAAGGCCGGCAAGAAGGCCCTGATCCGCCGCAACCTGGGCTCCAAGCTGATCCAGATGGTCTTTGCCTCGCCCGAGGAAAAGGCCGCCAGCGGCAAGCTTGTCAAGACCACCGACGTGGCCCATGAGCTGCGCAACCGCTACTCGCTGTCCGACGAGGACGTGCAGCAGCTGGCCCACTATGCCCTGGTCATCGAGCAGCACTATGGCCGCCCCATGGACATCGAGTGGGGCAAGGACGGCACGGACGGCCAGCTCTACATCCTGCAGGCCCGCCCCGAGACCGTGAAGAGCCAGGCCAAGGGCCAGGCCGAGCAGCGCTACGCGCTCAAGGGCACGGGCAATGTGCTGGCCGAAGGCCGCGCCATCGGCCAGAAGATCGGCACGGGCCCGGTGCGCCTGGTCAATGACATCGCCAACATGGACCAGGTCCAGCCCGGCGACGTGCTGGTGACCGACATGACCGATCCCAACTGGGAGCCGGTGATGAAGCGCGCCTCGGCCATCGTCACCAACCGTGGCGGCCGTACCTGCCACGCGGCCATCATTGCGCGCGAACTGGGCATTCCGGCCGTGGTCGGCTGCGGCAACGCCACCGATCTGCTCAAGGACGGCACCCTGGTCACCGTCAGCTGCGCCGAAGGCGATACCGGCAAGATCTATGACGGCCTGATCGAGACCGAGGTCACCGAGGTGCAGCGCGGCGAGATGCCCGCCATCAAGACCAAGATCATGATGAACGTGGGCAACCCCCAGCTGGCCTTCGACTTCGCCCAGCTGCCCAACGAGGGCGTGGGCCTGGCCCGCCTGGAGTTCATCATCAACAACAACATCGGCGTGCACCCCAAGGCCATCCTGGACTATCCCGCCGTGGATGCCGACCTCAAGAAGGCCGTGGAGTCCGTGGCCCGTGGCCATGCCTCGCCGCGCGCCTTCTACGTGGACAAGGTCGCCGAAGGCGTGGCGACGATTGCCGCCGCCTTCTGGCCCAAGCCCGTGATCGTGCGCATGTCGGACTTCAAGTCCAACGAGTACCGCAAGCTCATCGGCGGCAGCCGCTACGAGCCCGAGGAAGAGAACCCCATGCTGGGCTTCCGTGGCGCGGCGCGCTACATCTCCGAGGACTTCGGCGAGGCCTTCCGCATGGAGTGCGAGGCACTGCGCCGCGTGCGCGAGGACATGGGCCTGACCAACGTGCAGATCATGATTCCCTTCGTGCGCACGCTCAAGCAGGCCGAGCGCGTCACCCAGCTGCTGGCGGCCAACGGCCTCAAGCGCGGCGACAACGAACTCAAGCTCATCATGATGTGCGAGGTGCCCTCCAACGCCATCCTGGCGGACGAGTTCCTCGAGTTCTTCGACGGCTTCTCCATCGGCTCCAACGACCTGACCCAGCTCACGCTGGGCCTGGACCGCGACTCCGGCCTGGAGCTGCTGGCCGCCGACTTCGACGAGCGCGACCCCGCCGTGCGCAAGATGCTGTCGCGCGCCATCAAGGCCTGCCTGGACCAGGGCAAGTACGTGGGCATCTGCGGCCAGGGCCCATCCGACCACCCGGACTTCGCCCAATGGCTGGCTGACGAAGGCATTGCCTCCATCTCGCTGAATCCCGACAGCGTGGTCGCCACCTGGCAGCGCCTGGCGCAGTAAGGGCTGGCAGCGTCGCCATGCATACGCCGGACGCGCACTTGCATGACGACGCAGTCGGGGGACCGTCCGAAGGCGAGACCTTCGCCCCCGACCTGCACGACATCCACCATCTGTGGCTCAAGGCCGTGCTGCTCGCGGTCTGGGTCGCCGTCTCCTTCGGTGCCTGCTACTACGCACGCGACCTGCAGGCGCTGGTCCCCGACTGGCCGCTGGCCTACTGGTTCGCGGCCCAGGGGGCAGTCCTGATGTTCCTGGCCATCGTCATCGTCTATTGTCTGTCCATGGACCATTTCGAGCGCCGCGAGGCCCGGGCCGCTGCCCCGTCTGAACCCGCCGCCCCGCCGTCGCCTCCCGGCCATGGCTGAGCGCTCGCTGCTGACGGCCGCCTCCCGCTGGCGGCTGCACCGCATCGTGGCCCTGTACACGCTGGGCGTGCTCGGCTTTCTGGCCCTCATGTTCTGGGCCGAGCAGCAAGGCCTGTCGCGCCACTGGATAGGCCCCATCTTCCTGTTCTTCACCGTCATGGTCTACGCGGCCATCGGCGTGTACCTGCGCACCAGCGATCCCGAGGAGTACTACGTCGCGGGCCGGCGCATCCCGCCCTTCTACAACGGCATGGCGGCAGCGGCGGACTGGGTCAGCGCGGCGTCCTTCATCAGCCTGTCGGGGGCGCTGTACCTGCAGGGCTTTGCCGGCGTGCCGGGGCAGGCCGGCGGACTGGCCTACCTGCTGGGCTGGACGGGCGGCTTTTGCCTGGTCGCCATGCTGATCGCGCCGCACCTGCGGGCGATGAAGCTCTACACCATTCCCGACTTCTTCCAGCAGCGCTACGGCGGGCGCTGGCCGCGCGTGATCGCGGCGCTGGCTGCCGTGACCTGCTCGTTCACCTATGTGGTGGCCCAGATCTACGGCGTGGGGCTCATTGCCTCGCGGCTGACGGGCGTGCAGTTCGAGATCGGCATCATGCTGGGCCTGGGCGGCGTGCTGCTGTGCTCCTTCCTGGGCGGCATGCGTGCCATCACCTGGACCCAGGTCGCGCAGTACGTGGTCATCCTGCTGGCCTTTCTGATCCCCGTGTCCTGGCTGGCCTACCGGCAGATGGGCAATCCCGTGGCGCCGCTGGCCTATACGGCCCAGCTCGGCCAGATCGCGGAGATGGAGCAGCGCCTGCTGGACTCGCCGGCCGAACAGGAAGTGGTCGCCGCCTACCGCCTGCGCGCCGAGGTGCTGGAGGACAAGCTCAAGGACGTGCCGCGCGTGCTGGCCGCCGAGCGCCAGCAGCTGTCCGAGCGCATACGCGATCTGCGCACGCGCAGCGGCGACATTGGCGCCATCATGGCGGCCAGCCGCGAACTGGCCGCCATGCCGCGCGACGAAGCGACTGCGCGCGCCCTGTGGACACGCCAGCTGCAGGAGATGCGCGAGCGCGAGAAGCCGCTGGGCGGCATTCCGCTGCACAGCCTGCCCTTTGCCGGCAACCCCGATGGATCGGCCGAGGAACGTCAGGTCTACGAGGACAGCCGGCGCAACTTCCTTGCGCTGATGTTCTGTCTCATGGCCGGCACGGCAGGCCTGCCGCATTTGCTCACGCGCTACTACACGGCGCCCTCGGTGTCGGGGGCGCGGGCCTCGGTGGGCTGGACGCTGTTCTTCATCGGCGTGCTGTACATGAGCGCGCCGGCCCTGGCCGTGCTGGTCAAGTTCGAGGTCATGAACAACCTGGTGGGCATACGCTTCGATGAATTGCCCACCTGGATGGCGCAGTGGGCCCGGGTCGATGCCTCGCTGCTGGCCGTGGAAGACGTCAATGGCGACGGTGTCCTGCAGTTCGGCGAGATCCGCATGGGCGCCGACCTCATCATGCTGGCCACGCCCGAGCTGGGTGGCATGCCCTACGTGGTCTCGGGCCTGGTCGCGGCGGGCGGCCTTGCCGCCGCGCTGTCCACGGCCGATGGCCTGCTGCTGACCATCAGCAATGCGCTGGTGCGCGACTTGTACTTTCGCGCGCGGCGGCGCCGCGCCTCGCCCGAGCAGCGCGTGATCCTGTCCAAGTTCGCGCTGCTGGTAGTGGCGCTGTCGGCCGCCTTCGTGGCCTCGCGCCGTTCCTCGGACATCCTTCCCATGGTCACGGCCTCGTTCTCGCTGGCGGCATCGGCCTTTGTTCCGGCCATGGTGCTGGGCATCTTCTGGCGCGGCACCACGCGTCGCGGGGCGGTGGCCGGCATGCTGGCCGGCCTGGGCATCACCGTCTACTACATGGTCTCGCACGTGCCCGCGCTGCAGCCTGTGTTGCCCGAGGCGCTGCATGCCCGCCTGTGGTGGGGCATACAGCCGATTTCCTCGGGTGTCTTTGGCGTGCCGGCGGGCCTGCTGGTGACCTGGCTGGTCAGCTGCCTGGACCCGCGCCGGCGCGCTGCGGCGCGCTCCGTGCCAGGGCGCGTGGCCTGAAGCGGCATGGGCTCCATGGGCCGACGACATTGCCAACGAAATTGCCAACGAAATTGCCAATTTTTGTCTTGATGGCAGATCTGGATCAGTCCCGGCCCAACTGAAGCCCGCGCGTGCTGGAAAACCCGCTTTTGGGAGCCGGAGGCTCATGACACGCTGCGAGCCGTGTCCGATCCGATCCCCTGCAGAAAATTGCGTCCGCCATGCATCTTGTGAAAACGTCCGCCGGCCAACAGGCATTCAAGGAACGCCATGCCGATCTCTCTCCCCGGCTGCGCTCGGCCTTTTTGCTGTTTGACGGCCAACGCAGCGTGGCGCAGGTGCTGCAGGCCGTTGCCGGCATGGGCGTGACCCAGGACGAAATCCTGGCGCTGGTGGAGCGCGAATGGCTGGCGCCCCGCGATGCAGCCGAACCCCGGCTGGGCGTGGTCGCCGTTGCGGCGCCTGCCGTCACTGCTGCCGCCGCATCGCCGGCCCAGCCTGCCGGCGATGCGTCTGCGCCATCCGAGCCTTCGCTGGCCGTGCGCTACCGCAACGCCTATCCGCTGGCGGTGGCCATCACGGCCAATATGGGGCTCAAGGGATTCCGGCTCAACCTGGCCGTGGAGGCTGCCATGGGCTACGACCAGCTCGTGGCGCTGGCCCCGCGCCTGCGCGAGGCTGCCAGCCCCGCCAGCTATGTGCCGCTGCACGAGGCGCTGTTCGGCAAAGCCCCCTGAGCGAGAGGCCGCCCCCACGCTGTCCTTGCCGCGCAAGGTCCGATGCTCCTGGGGGCTCTTGGGACGGTCCGCAAATGAAAAAAGGCAAGGCGCCTTCGCGCCTTGCCCTTGCGTGGGCCAGCGGGTGCAGGCTCAGACGGCCAGCAGCTCCACGTCGAACTTCAGCGTGGCGTTGGGCGGGATCACGCCGCCAGCGCCGCGTGCGCCGTAGCCCAGTTCGGCCGGGATGATCAGGGTGCGCTGGCCGCCCACCTTCATGCCTTGCACGCCTTCGTCCCAGCCCTTGATCACCATGCCGCCGCCCAGGGGGAAGACGAAGGGATCGTTGCGGTCCTTGCTGGAGTCGAACTTCGCGCCTTGCACGCCGTTGTTGTAGAGCCAGCCCGTGTAGTGCACGGTCACGCTGCGGCCGCGCTGGGCCTCGGCGCCGTCACCCACGACGGTGTCTTCATACTGCAGGCCGGATGCGGTGGTGGTGAAAGCCATGGTGGTATTCCTTGAGAGAGAAACGGTGGGGGAAAAAGACTGTCCGGCGGCAAGAGGGCGAAGGGCCTGGCCGCAAGAATCACTTCTTGGCGCGCGCGGCCACCCAGCGGTTGGCGAATGCCTGCACATCGGACAGGCGCTTGAGCAGGTCCTGGCCGGCCAGCGTCACGGTATAGCCGTCGGAGCCATGCTCCAGCAGCCCGCATTCGCGCAGTTCCTTGATGCGGGTGTTCAGCGTGTTGGGCGTGATGCCGCCCACGCTGTCTTGCAGCAGTCGAAAGGTCTGAGGATGGCCGTCACGCAAAGCCCACAGCACGCGCAACGCGTAGCGGCATTCGAGTTTCTCGAACAGCTGGTTGATGGCGGCGTTTTCCTTGGAGCTCATGACGCTTCTCCTTGCGCAATGGTGTGTGTGAGCCGGCGGGGGCATCCGGGTGGGACGCGCGCCGAGCCAAGTCCCGGGGAACTATAGCTCTGGATCCATTCTGCTACAAGTTTGGTAGCTCAAAACCCACAGCGGCAATGCGCTTCGCTAGAGGAATACGCGAATCTCCGAACCAGTGTTGCAGGCCCGCCACGCAACCTGCCCGCTGGACTTCGGTTTCTCAGCTCTTGAGTTTGAGCAGATAGGTCATGACGCTGGCCGTGGTGTGCTCCAGCTCCAGAAAGCCGCTGAAATCGCGGCCTGCCTGCCACGAAGGCTCCCAGCGGTTCTGCCGCAGGGCGCGCTGCCAGCTTTCGTGCTGGGTCGCCTGCTCCACGGCGCCCAGCAGGGCCTGGGCGCGTGCGGCGCTGACCTGCTTGCCCGTGAAGACGGCGCGCCAGTTGGCCATGTCGGCATCCAGTCCCTGTTCGCGGAACGAGGGCAGGCCGAACAGGCTGCGGCGCGAAGACACGCCAATGGCGCGCAGCCTGCCGCTGGCCAGGGCTTCGCTGAACTCGCTGTAGCCGGACACACCCATGCGCGCTTCGCCCTTGAGCAAGGCCTCTACCACCTGGGCGCCGCCCGGAAAGGGCTTGTAGACCAGTTGCTCGGGCGCCGCTTTGGCGGCGCGCGTGAGCAGGCCGGCAAACATGTGGTCCACGCCGCCGGCCGAGCCGCCCGCAAACGACTGGTGGGCCAGATCGCTGCGCAGCGCGGCGACCAGGTCCTTGGCATTGCGGATGGGGGAGTCGGCAGGCACGGCCACTACCAGATAGTCGCTGGTCAGGCGGGCAATCGGCTGCACGTGCGACATGTTCACGGCCGGCTTTTGCAGCGCCACGGCACCGACCATGACCATGCCGCCGATCAGCAGCGCATCGGGGTCCTGGCCATGGCGTTCGACAAACTGTGCCAGGCCGATGGTGCCGCCCTTGCCGCCCAGGTTTTCATACTCCACGCGATCTGCCGCGCCGCAGGCCACCAGGGCCGCGCCCAGTGCGCGGCCGGTCTGGTCCCAGCCGCCCCCGGCATTGGCCGGAATGACGATGCGCAGGCTGGCGGCCACGCGCTGGCCCCCGGCGGCAGCGCGCGGCGCATGGGCCGCAGGCGTTGCAGCGGGCGGCGCGGCATGGGCCAGCGGGGAGCACAGCATGGCCAGGGCTGCGCCCTGTGCCAGCAGCTGGCGGCGGTTCTGGCGCGTGCCGTCACCGGAGTGGGCGGCGTTGGCAGTGGTTTGCGAAAAGCTCGGAAGGCGCATGCAGTCTCCAATCGGGTTCGCGCGCCATTGTGGGCGCAAATGAATCAGAAAAGCAGATTATGTAAGCATGTGCGTCAGCTAGTTGACATAACGCAGGCTGTCTGGCGGCATGGGTGCCAGATGCTTCAGGCGAGGGCCCACCGACGGTGCATCGCTGTCCCGGGATGCGTGGGGGCATGCGCGCTCCGGGGGCAAGGAGCGGAGATGGAGCGCCGTGACACAGATGTCGATTAAGCCGGTAAAGCTTGTGTAAATGCGATCAATTCTTATTCGTGGGCGGTAGAATCCCCCGGCCTTTTTCTTTCCTGTGCTCCCCGTGGCCGCCGCCGTGATGGTTGTGGCCGCGTGGTGCTGCCGCCTGCCTCTGTTGCGATGACATCCCCCAAACCGGACCCTCGGCGCCGTTCCTACTGGCTCAAGACACTGCACGAGTGGCATTGGGTCAGCTCTGCGCTGTGCCTGATCGGCATGCTGCTGTTCGCCGTCACGGGGTTCACGCTCAACCATGCGGGGCAGATCGAGTCCAAGCCGCGCATCGTGCGCGGCGAGGCGGCATTGCCGGACGCGCTGCGCGTGCAGCTGGTCCGGCAGCAGGCCAGCCAGTCGCGCGACCGTGCTCCCGTGCCTGCGCCATTTGCGGACTGGGTGCGCGGCCAGTGGGGGCTTGAAGCCGAGGGCCGCGAAGCCGAATGGACGGCCGACGAGCTGTATGTGTCCCTGCCTCGCCCCGGCGGCGATGCCTGGGTGCGCGTGGCCCTGGCCGATGGCGAGGCCGAATACGAGCGCACCGACCGGGGCTGGATCGCCTATCTGAACGATCTGCACAAGGGCCGCAACACGGGCGCTGCCTGGAGCTGGTTCATCGATATCTTTGCCGCAGCCTGCCTGGTGTTCTCCGTCACCGGGCTGTTCATCCTGAAGATGCACGCGGGCAACCGTCCCTTCACCTGGCCCATGGTCGGCATGGGGCTGGTGATTCCCATGCTGCTGGCCCTCCTGTTGATCCACTGAGAACCGAAAGAGCCTTGCCTATGAATCCGCACTTCTCTCTGCGCTACACCATGGCGCTTGGCGCCTGCCTGGGCGCGGCCCCGGCCTTTGCCGCCGGCCTGAACGTGGGCGTGGAGGTCCCGCGCCTGGATGTCGCCGAGTACCACCGCCCCTATGTGGCCGTGTGGATCGAGCGCGCCGACGCCTCGGTGGCCGCCACGCTGTCGGTCTGGTACGACGTGAAGATGCGCAATGCCGAAGGCACGAAGTGGCTCAAGGACATGCGCCAGTGGTGGCGCCGCACGGGCCGCGACCTGACGCTGCCCATCGATGGCGTGACCAGCCCCACGCGTCCCGTGGGCAAGCACCAGCTGAGCTTCACCGAAGGCGCCAACCCCTTCGCCAAGCTGCCGCCCGGCGAGTACAAGCTCGTGGTCGAGGCCGCGCGCGAAGTCGGCGGCCGCGAAGTGGTCACCGTGCCCTTCAAGTGGCCTGCCGCCAAGGCCGAGCAACTGAGCGCCAAGGGCAGCAGCGAGCTGGGCGAGATCAGCGTCGAGCTCAAGCCTTGAAATTGAAACCCCCTGAGGCCTTGCGCGTCTTCCCCCTCACGAGGCGGGTGACGCCATTGCTGCGGGGCGGCGCGGCCGGCCAGGCCCTTGCCCGGCATCCCTGAACTGGGCCCTGCATGTGGGCGGGCCACGCATCTTGCGGGGCACCCATGTGCCAGCCCCATCCACGAACCAAGGAGAATCTTCATGAAGTCCAAGACCCGCTTTGCCATCCGTCTGGCGGCCAGCCTCGCCATTGCCTGCGGCGCCTTCCAGGCCGCCCAGGCCCACAACCTGTGGCTGCTGCCCTCGACCACGGTGCTGTCCAAGGCCGAATGGATCACGGTGGATGCCGCCGTCTCCAACGACCTGTTCTTCTTCAACCACGTGCCGCTGGGCCTGGACAACCTCGTTGTCTCGGCGCCGGACGGCTCGGCCGTCGCGCCGCAGAATGCCCATCGCGGCAAGCTGCGCAGCGTGTTCGACCTGGACCTGCAGCAAAGCGGGACCTACCGCCTGGCCATCGTCAACGACGGCCTGTTCGCCTCCTGGAAGGACAAGGCCACGGGCCAGAACCGCCGCTGGCGCGGCTCGCCCGAGAAGTTCGCCGCCGATGTGCCCGCCGACGCGCAGGACCTGAAGGTGACCCAGTCCGTGGGCCGCATCGAGACCTTCGTGACCGTGGGCAAGCCCAGCGCCGTCAAGCCTTCGGGCAAGGGCCTGGAGCTGGTGCCCGTGACCCATCCCAACGACCTGGTCAAGGGCGAGAAGGCCACCTTCGCCTTCCATGTGGACGGCAAGCCCGCCGCCAACCTGGAAGTCGTGCTGGTGCCCGGCGCCACGCGCTACCGCGACAGCAAGGGCGAGATCAAGGCCACGACCGACGCCAAGGGCGAGTTCAGCGTGACCTGGCCCACCGCCGGCATGTACTGGGTGGACGCCGACGCCCAGGACAACAAGACCTCGCTGCCCCAGGCCAAGGAGCGCCGCCTGTCCTATGTGGGCACGTTCGAGGTGCTGCCCTGAGCCTTGCGTCCCCACCCGGGGTCCCGCCCGCGCCTGCGCCCGTGCGCGTGAGCTTCGCGCCCGCCCTGTTGCAGGGCAGCGCAGGCCGGGGCCTCGCCGCGCCTGTGCCCACGGGCGTGGCGTCCTTTGCCGTCTCCGGCTACGCGCCGCAGGCCGTGCGGCGGGCAGACCCCGCCGCGCTGCAAACACTCACCGGCGAGGCCATGGGCACGATCTGGAGCGTGCGCCTGTACAACCCGGGTTTCCGCCCGCTCGATGAGGCGCGCCAGGCCATAGAGGCTGCGCTGGCCCTGGTCGTGCGCCAGATGAGCAACTGGGAGGCTGATTCCGACATCTCGCGCTTCAACCGCGCAGAGGCGGGCAGCTGGCATGTGCTGCCTGCCGAATTCTTCACCGTGCTGACCTGTGCATTCGATTGGGCGCAGGCCAGTGGCGGCGCCTGGGACCCCACCGTGGGGCCGCTGGTCGAGCTGTGGGGCTTCGGCCCGCGTGCGGAAAAGGCGCAGGGCGCCAGCATCCCCGATGCCGATGCACTGCGGCGGGTGCGCGAGCGCGTGGGCTACAAGCGCATCGTGCTGGACCTGAAGGGCCGGCGCGCGCTGCAGCCCGGCGCCGTGCATGTGGACTTCAGCGGCATTGCCAAAGGCTATTCGGTGGACCTGGTCACCGAGCACCTGCAGGCGCTGGGCCATACCGATTTCCTCGTCGAGGTGGGCGGCGAGCTGCGGGCCTGCGGTCAGCGCCCTGGCAACCAGCCCTGGCGCGTGGCCGTGGCCAGCATGGCGGACCAGTCCACGCCGCTGGCGCTGCCGTTGCGCGACATGGCCATCGCCACCTCGGGCGACCACTGGCATGCCTTCGAGCAGGGCGGGCGCCGCTACTCCCACACCATCGATCCGCGCAGCGGCGAGCCCGTGGCGCACGGCCTGACCAGCGTCACCGTGCTGCATGCCGAATGCATGCAGGCCGACGCCCTGGCCACCGTGCTCACCGTGCTGGGGCCGCGTGCGGGCCTGGACTTTGCCGAGCAGCACGGCGTGGCCGCACTGCTGTGCGAGCGCACGGCGCAGGGCCCTGCCATGGCGATGACCACGGCGTTTGCCGCGCTGGCGCCGTGAGCGCCCCTATCCTTTTCTGCGCCGTGTAGATTTTCCAGTCACGCCATGTTCCTGTCCGAATCCGGGCTGCGCATACTCGCAGCCGCTGTCCTGGTACTGCTGTATGTGGTCATGTGCGCCGCCATCTGGTGGCGCGAGCGCCGCCAGCGCGCGCGGGCGCAGCACGAAGCCGCGGCGCTGGCCTCGGCGCGCGAGGGCGCGCTCCCCCTGCTTGTGGCCTATGCCAGCCAGACGGGCCAGGCAGAGGAGCTGGCACGCGAGACTGCGCGGCTGCTGCATACGGCCGGTGAGAGCGTGCATCTGTGCGCCCTCGATGCCGTTGATGTGAAGCTGCTGGCGCAGACCCAAAGGGCGCTGTTCATCGCCAGCACCTATGGCGAGGGCGATCCGCCCGACAACGCGGCCCTGTTCCTGGCGCACTCCATGGCGCAGGCGCAGGACCTGTCCCATCTGCAATACGGCCTGCTGGCGCTGGGCGACCGGCAGTACGCGCAGTTCTGCGGCTTTGGCCGCGCGCTGGACGGCTGGCTACGCGCCGCAGGCGCCAGCCCCTGGTTCGAGCGCATTGAAATGGACAACGGCGCGCCGCAGGCGCTGACTGCCTGGCAGCACCAGCTGACCCAGATCAGCAGCCTGGGCGACATGCCGGCATGGGAGCAGCCGGTCTTCAGCGAATGGACGCTGGCCGCGCGCCGGCACATGAACCCGGGCAGCGCAGGCGAGCCGGTGTTCCACATCGAGCTGCAGCCTCCTGCAACGGAGCCGGCGCTGTGGGAGTCCGGCGACCTGGCGCAGGTCTGCATTCCTGCGGACCCGCAGCATCCGCGCGAGTACTCCATCGCCTCCATCGCCCAGGATGGCTGCGTGCACCTGCTGATGCGCCAGGCGCGGCGCGAGGATGGCTCGCCGGGCCTGGCCTCGGGCTGGCTCACGCAGGGCGCGCCCCTGGGGGCAGCCATCACCCTGAGGCTGCGTGCGCACCGCAATTTCCGGCTGGAAGACAACCTGCAGCGCCCGCTGGTGCTGATCGGCAACGGCACGGGTCTGGCCGGCCTGCGCAGCCACCTGCGTGCGCGTGCCGCAGCAGGCCTTGGGCCCAACTGGCTGCTGTTCGGCGAGCGCAATGCCGCGCATGACCGGCTCTATGGCGACGAGCTTCAGGCCTGGTGCGAGGGCGGCGTGCTGCAGCGCCTGGACCTGGCTTTCTCGCGCGATCGCAGCGAAGGCGCACCGCGCGCCTATGTGCAGGACCTGCTGGCGCAGTCCGGCGATGTGCTGCGCCAATGGGTGGCGCAGGGCGCAGCCATCTACGTGTGCGGCAGCCTGCAGGGTATGGCCCAGGGCGTGGACCAGGCGCTGCACGCCGTGCTGGGTGAGGCGCAAATGGACCAGCTGGTGCGCAGCGGCCGCTACCGGCGTGACGTGTATTGAGGTGGTGCGAGCAGCTTGCGCCAGCGCAAGCATTGGTGCCGTCAGCGCTTTCTGCTCCTAGGAACGTAGCATCCGTGCGACAGATAAATCCTATTGTGATCATGAGAATGGAAATGATTCTCAATGTTCATATAATTTCGTTACATATCCCCATCCCATCGCATAACCAAAGATTTCAAAGCGAGTTGCACGGGCCTCACAGCCCGTTTTCCGTTTCTGGAGTGTTTGCATGTCGTATCGCGATCTGCGCGGCGTTCTTCCGTCGCGTCCTTCCCCTCTGGCCCTCCTGGTGGCCGCCATCTGTGCTTCGGGTGCCGCATCGGCACAGACCCCATTGCAAAGCAATGCGGCTGCCGCCACCGAGTTGCGCGAAGTCGTGGTCTCTGCCTCGGGCTTCGAGCAGGACATCAAGGAGGCGCCGGCCTCCATCACCGTCATCCCGCGCGAGGAACTGGCCAAGGGCCGCTTCGGCAGCCTGACCGACGCGCTGGAGAGCGTGGAAGGCATCGACGTAGGCGCCCCCGCGGGCAAGACCGGCGGCCTGAACATCAGCATCCGCGGCATGCCCAGCGACTACACGCTGGTGCTGATCGACGGGCGCCGCCAGAACTCGGCCGGCAATGTCACGCCCAACGGCTTTGGCGAGACGCAGACCAGCTTCATGCCGCCCATCGGCGCCATCGAGCGCATCGAGGTCATCCGCGGCCCCATGTCCACGCTCTACGGCTCCGACGCCATGGGCGGCGTGATCAACATCATCACGCGCAAGGTCGGCAAGACCTGGACGGGCAGCGTCAGCGCCGACTACACGCTGCAGCAAGAGTCGGAGTTCGGTGATATCAAGTCCGGCAAGTTCTACCTGAGCGGCCCCATCAAGGAGGACCTGCTGGGCCTGTCGATCCGCGGCAGCACCCAGCGCCGGGCCGCTTCGGACATCACCTATGCGGGCGCCAACGGCCAGCCAGCCGTTCCCATCATGGGCGGCAACCCCGTCAAGTCCGAGATCAACAACCTGGGCCTGCGCCTGGCGCTCACGCCCAACAGGTACCACGACATCACGCTGGACCTGGACTCGGGCCGCCAGACCTATGACAACTCGCAGGGCCAGTTGGGCACGCTGGGCACGGGAGGCTACAGCCCCGAGCAGAAATACAACCGTGACCAGCTCACGCTGGCCCATACCGGTCGCTACGGCTTCGGAACCTGGGACACCAGCTTCATGGTCAACCGGACCGAGACCATCGGCCGGACCATTCCCCGGGGAACCCCGGGCGCGACGCCAGGTGCCGCGCGCACGCTGGAGGTGGAAAGCAAGGTGCTGGACAGCAAGCTGGTCCTGCCCTGGGGTGCCCACCTGACCACGCTGGGCGGCCAGTGGTGGGATGCCGAGATGAAGGACGGCGTGGCGCCGAACAAGTTCGCCTTCACGCAGAAGGCCCTGTTTGCCGAGGACGAATGGAGCCTGACCGACGCCTTCAAGCTCACCATGGGCGCGCGCTATGACCGCCACAGCCTCTTCGGCGGCAAGCTCAGCCCGCGTATCTACGGCGTGTGGAATGCCGCGCCGCAGTGGACCGTGAAGGGCGGCGTCAGCAACGGCTACAAGACGCCGCGCGTGGAGCAGCTGGCGCCCGGCATCAACGGCTTCGGCCAGCAGGGCCGCCTGCCGCTGGTGGGCAGCCCCAACCTCAAGCCAGAAACCAGCCGCACCACCGAACTGGGCGTCTATTTCGACAGCCCCACGGGCTTTGCGGGCAGCGCCACGGTGTTCAACAACGAGTTCAAGGACAAGATCACCAGCGGCCCGGGCCTGATCAACTGCGACTTTGCGGCAGCGCCCAATCGCCCCGGCTGCGTGAGCTTCGGCGACTGGCCGCTGGTGGATGCCTTCGGCCAGTCCATCAACGTGGACGAGGCCGTCACGCGTGGCCTGGAGCTGAGTGCGCGCATGCCGCTGGCGCGCGGCTGGAACGCCAGCGCCAACTACACCTTCACCAAGAGCGAGCAAAAGAGCGGCCCCAACCGTGGCAACCCGCTGAGCGACACACCCAGGCACGCGCTCAACGCCCGCCTGAACTGGGAGCCGGGTGCCCAGTGGAACCTGTGGCTGCGCGCCGAGTACCGCAGCGAGCGCTACCGTGACCCCGGCACCAGCGCCAGCTCCCAGGCCGCCAAGGCCGCGCTGGGCAACTACAAGGCCTATACCCAGTTCCACCTGGGCGGCAGCTACCGCGTGAGCAAGCAGTTCACCATCAACGCGGCCATCTACAACCTGTTCAACAAGGATTTCGTGGACTACCAGCCCTACAACGTACCGGGCCAGGTCCAGGGCACCGTGATCTTTGGCAACCGCTACGCGAACAACCAGGAAGGCCGCCGCCTATGGGTGTCTGCCAACTACGAGTTCTGAGGCGGGTTCCGGGGCGCCTGGCTGGCCTGCACGCGTGAAGGGGCCAGCCTGACCAGCACCTGCAGCGTGCGGTTCAGCGGCACGGGCACGCCCAGGGCCTCGCCGCGCCGCACCACGTAGCCGTTGAGGTGATCGATTTCGCTGGGCTTGCCCAGCGCCAGGTCCTGGGCGGTGGACGAAAACTGGCCCGGCATGGTGGCCGGCAGGCCGCGCACGGCAGCGGGCACGTCGCCGGGCAGGGCCACGCCGTCGGCCCTGGCCACGGCCAGGCATTCGGCCACCACGTCGTCCACCACGTCCGTCACGCCGGGCGACTGCACCAGCGGGCCGTAGGGCAGCTGGCACAGCGCCGACAGCGCGTTGTAGGCGCAGTTGATCACCAGCTTGGCCCACAGCGCGCCGCGCACGTCGGGCGATACCTGCACGGCAATGCCTGCCTTGCCAAACTGCAGGGCCACCTGTTCACTGAGTGCAGACGGCGCAATGACCAGCTCGCCGCGGCCGAAATGGCGCACATGGCCGGGGCCGGCCATGGCCGTGGCCACGTAGACCACGGCGGCGGCCACGGCCACGGACGGGCCCAGCACGGCGCGCACGCGCTCGTCGTTGTCCACGCCGTTTTGCATGGTCAGCACCAGGGTGCCCGGCGCCAGGTGCGGCTGCATCTCGCGGGCTGCCTCCTCGGTGGCCGTGGACTTGACGCAGAACATCACCACATCGGCATCGCGCACGGCGCTGGCCTCGGTCGATGCCTGCATGGGCACCTGGATGTCCAGCGTCGCCGTCTCCAGCCGCAGGCCATGCTGCTGCACGGCCTGCACATGGGCGGGGCGGCCGATCAGCGTGACCTGGTGGCCGGCGCGCGCCAGCAGCGCGCCGAAATAGCAGCCCACGGCGCCTGCGCCCATGACGGCGATGCGCAGCGGTTCGGAAGGAGAGGGGAGGCGGGCGGAAGAAGCGTCCATGGTGCAGATCGGATGGGCCTTTGATGGCGCCCAGTCTAGCCAGGCTGCCGTCGAAGGCCCATGCCGTCTTCCCTGCCGGGTGCCATTGCGGACGTCAGGCAACCCTCATGCCGTCTGCAGGCACAGGTACTTGGTCTCCAGGTATTCCTCGATGCCGTGGCGCGAGCCCTCGCGGCCCAGGCCGGACTGCTTGACGCCGCCGAAGGGCGCGACCTCGTTGGAGATCAGGCCGGTGTTGATGCCCACCATGCCGTACTCCAGCGCGCGCGACACGCGCCAGATGCGGCGGTTGTCGTTGGTGAACAGGTAGGCGGCCAGGCCGTAGATGGTGTCGTTGGCGCGGCGCACCACCTCGTCCTCGTCATGGAAGCGGAACAGCGGCGCCAGCGGGCCGAAGGTCTCTTCCTCGCAGACTTGCATGCTGTCGTTCACATCGGCCAGCAGCGTGGGCTCGAAGAACAGCTGGCCCGGCACCGGGCGCCTGCCGCCCGCCAGCAGGCGCGCGCCCTTGGACAGCGCATCGGCCACATGGCTTTCCACCTTCTGCACGGCCGCCTCGTTGATCAGCGGGCCATGGGTCACGCCGGGCTCCAGCCCATTGCCGACCTTGAAGCCCGCCATGGCACGGGCCAGGCGGCGGGCCAGTTCGTCGTGGATGCCGTCCTGCACATAGATGCGGTTGGCGCACACGCAGGTCTGGCCGGCGTTGCGGAACTTGGAGGCCACGATGCCGGCCACGGCCTGGTCGATGTCGGCATCGTCAAACACGATCAACGGTGCATTGCCGCCGAGCTCCAGCGACAGCTTCTTGACCGTGTCGCTGCACTGGCGCATCAGCAGCCGCCCGGTGGCCGTGGAGCCCGTGAAGCTGAGCTTGCGCACCACGGGGCTTTGCGTCAGCGCCTGGCCGATGTCCTGCGGATGGCCGGTCAGCACCTGGAAGACGCCGGCGGGAATGCCGGCCTCCTCGGCCAGCACGGCCAGGGCCAGGGCCGTGAAGGGCGTGCTTTCGGCCGGCTTGACCAGCATGGTGCAGCCGGCGGCCAGCGCCGGGCCGGCCTTGCGCGTGATCATGGCGGCCGGGAAATTCCAGGGCGTGATGGCGGCGCACACGCCAATGGGCTCGCGCAGCGTGAGCAGCTGCTGGCCTGCGTTGGGCGACTGCAGCAGCTCGCCGTCCACGCGCTTGCCTTCCTCGGCAAACCATTCGATGAAGGAGGCCGCATAGGCGATCTCGCCGCGCGCCTCGGCCAGGGGCTTGCCCTGCTCCAGCGTCATCAGCCGCGCCAGATCGTCCTGGTGCGCCAGCATCAGGTCGAACCAGCGGCGCAGGATACCGGCGCGCTGCTTGCCCGTCAGCGCGGCCCAGGCGGGCAGGGCGCGCTGTGCGGCGGCAATGGCGGCCTCGGCCTCGCCGGCCTGCAGGGCGGGTACCTGGCCCAGGCGTTCGCGGGTGGCGGGATTGAAGACATCGATGGCGGGGCCGGAGCCCACGGGGTGCCAGCCCTGGGCAAGCAGGCAGGCCTGGCGGAACAGATCGGGGCGTTGCAGTGAAAGACTCATGGTGCGGGAAGGCTCAGGCTGTGGAATGGATTCAGGCCGCGACCGGCTGGGGCGCGGTCTGGGTGATGGCGTTGGCGATGATGTCCAGCGCCTTGCCGAACAGCGGCTCTGGAATCGTCAGCGGATAGAGGAAGCGGATGGCGTTGCCGTACAGGCCGCAGGTCAGCAGCAGCAGGCCTTGCTGCTGCGCACGCTGAACGATGGCGGCCACGCGCTGCGCGTCCGGCGCACCGCTGCCGGGAATGTGGAATTCCACGGCCAGCATCGAGCCCAGGCCGCGCACTTCGGCGATGCCGGCATCCTGCGTCTGCAATGCCTGCAGGCGCGAGCGCAGCTGGCTGCCCAGTGCCAGGGCGCGCTCGCACAGCCGTTCTTCATCGATCACGTCGAGCACGGCATGGGCCGCGGCCACGGCCAGCGGGTTGGCGGCATAGGTGCCGCCCAGGCCGCCGGGATGGGGGGCGTCCATGATGGCCGCGCGGCCGACCACGCCCGAGATCGGCAGACCGCCGCCCAGGCTCTTGGCCATGGTGATCAGGTCGGGCCGCACGCTGTAGTGCTCCATGGCAAACAGCTTGCCCGTGCGTGCAAAGCCGGTCTGCACCTCGTCGGCGATCAGCAGCATGCCGTGCTGGTCGCACAGCTGGCGCAGGCCCGTGAACAGCGCGGCAGGCACGGGGTTGAAGCCGCCTTCGCCCTGTACGGGCTCCACGATGATGGCTGCCACGCGCTGCGGGTCCACCGAGGTCTTGAGCAGCATGGCAATGGCGTCCAGCGACTGCTGCACGCTGATGCCCTGCACATCGCTGGGAAAGGGCGCGTGGAAGACTTCGCCCGGCATGGGGCCGAAGCCCTGCTTGTAGGGCGCCACCTTGCCCGTCAGCGCCATGCCCAGCTGGGTGCGGCCGTGGAAGGCGCCCTGGAAGGCGATCACGGCCGAGCGGCCCGTGGCATGGCGGGCGATCTTGACGGCGTTTTCCACCGCCTCGGCGCCCGTGGTGAAGAAGGCGGTCTTGGCCGGGCCGTCGATGGGCGCCAGTGCATTGATGCGCTCGGCCAGCGCGATCGCGCTTTCATAGGGAACGATCTGGAAGGCCGTGTGCGTGAAGCACTCCAGCTGGCGCTGCACGGCCTGCACCACGCGCGGATGGCGGTGGCCCGTGTTGAGCACGGCAATGCCGGCCGCGAAGTCGATGTACTGGCGGCCCTCGGCATCGGTCAGCAAGGCGTTGTCGGCCTGCACGGCATGGAAGCCGCACATCACGCCCACGCCGCGCGGCATGGCGGCGGTGCGCCGGCTCTGGAGTTGCTGGTTGACGGACGAGGCTCTGGTGGTGTCGTTGGTGGCGGCGCTGGACATGGGAAGGTCTCCGTTGAGGTGGCTGCAATGCTTACGGTTATAGTGGCGATTGGTTCCATGAATGGAGCCATCTTTTGAAAAGATGATGGTGCCAATCGAGTTCGCCACCATCGCTTCCACAAGGCAGGCAACGCAGGCAACGCAGGCAAGGCAGACATGGCAAAACCCTCCGTGTGCGCGGACCTCATCCTCCAGATGGACTGGCGCGGGCTGGGCGGGGACCGCGTCCGCCTGAACCGGGCCCTGTACCTGGCGCTGCGCCAGGCCGTGGACAGCGGGGCCCTGTTGCCGGGCAGCCGCCTGCCGGCCTCGCGCGACCTGGCCCGCGAGCTGGATGTGTCGCGCAACACCGTCAACCATGCCTATGAGCAGCTGCAGGTGGAGGGCTATGTGCGCAGCCAGGTCGGGCGTGGCACGCAGGTGGTCGACACCCTGCCTGCGGCCATGCTGCTGAGCGGCGGACGTGCACCCGCCCGCCGCGCTGCCGCCGCAGCGCCTGCGCCTGGCGGCGGCCTGTCCGTGCAGGCACAGGCCTTGCTGAAAACCGCCCAGGCTTCGGAGCAGCAATGGGGCGCCTTCATGCCTGGCGTGCCCGACGTGACGCAGTTCCCGCGCGCCGCCTACGCGCGCATCCACAACCGCCTGCTGCGACACGCCGGGCCGCAGCTGCTCACCTATGGCACGCGCGGCGGCGTGGAGGCGCTCAAGCAGGCGCTGGCCGAGCACCTGCGCGTGGCGCGCTCGGTGAACTGCGCAGCCGACCAGGTGCTGATCACAGAAGGCGTGCACCAGGCCATCGACCTGGTGGTGCGCAGCCTTGCCGACCCTGGCGACTGCGTCTGGATGGAGGAGCCGGGCTACTGGGGCATCGCCAACGTGTTGCGCATGCAGCACGGGCTGAGCCTGCACAGCGTGCCAGTGGACGAGGAGGGCATGCATCTGCCGGACGGCCTGCCCGTGCCGCGGCTGATCTTCGTCACTCCCTCGCACCAGTACCCGCTGGGCGCCGTCATGAGCATGGCGCGGCGCCGCGCGCTGATCGCCTACGCGCGCCGGGTGGGGGCCTGGATCGTCGAGGACGACTACGACAGCGAATTCCGGTTCTCCGGCAGCCCCGTGCCCAGCATGCAGGGCATGGAGGAGGACGCGCCCGTCATCTACATAGGCACCTTCAGCAAGACCCTCTACCCGGGACTGCGCATGGGCTACATGGTGCTGCCCCCGACCCTGGCCGAGCCGCTGCGCCGCATCCATTCCGAGCTGTACCGAGAGGGTCACCAGCTGCCGCAGCAGGTCATCGCCGAACTGATCGTGGAAGGCCACTACGCCGCCCACATCCGCAAGATGCGCCTGCTCTACGGCAAGCGCCGCCGCATGCTGATGGCCTTGATCGAGCGCTATCTGGGCGCCGACCACCTGCCCTGGGTAGACAGCGGCGCGGGGCTGCATTTCGTGATGCAGCTGCCCGGGCAGGACGATGATGTCGTGCTCGCCGAGGACCTCCGGCAGGCCGGCATCTTCGTCAAGCCGCTGTCGCGCTACTACGCGGGTCCGCACCGGCGGCGTGGCCTGCTGCTGGGGTATGCCTGCGTTTCCGAGGAAGAGATAGGCGCAGCCTTCTTCCGCATGCTGGCAGTGCTCGGAGCCCGGCATGGCCGGCGCTGAGGCCCGGGCCGGACCATCCGGCCGGGCGCCGCCTTGGCTCCCGACGCCAACCCTTTTTGTCTGCCTAAGGACGCACCATGATCTCCATCCGCCCCGTTGAACCCCATGAATGGCCGCAGTACCGGGATATCCGCCTGCGTGCCCTGCGCGATGCGCCCGACGCCTTCGGCAGCACCTGGGAGTCGGAGGCCGCAAGGGTTGACGCGGACTGGGCTGCGCGGCTGCAGGCCGCCGTTGCCGGCGGCAGGGACAGGGTGCTCTTCGCCGTCAACGGCGGCCAGGCCTGCGGCCTGCTCTGGTGCAAGCTGTGTGCCCCCGAGCCCGGCGTGGCCGATCTCTTCCAGATGTGGGTCGATCCCGCCGTGCGTGGCCGGGGTGCGGGCCAGGCCCTGCTGGCCCAGGCCGTCGCCTGGGCCTGGCACAAGGGCATGCAGCGTGTGCGGCTGGGTGTGACCGATGCCGACTCTCCCGCCATGCGCCTGTACCTGGCGAACGGCTTCCGGCCTGTGGGCGGGCTGCAGCCGCTGCGCGAGGGCTGCGAACTGCGCGTGCAGACGATGGCCCTGGACCGGGCCGGCGGCTGAGCCGCTGCACAGCGCAGGAAGTTCCGGCAGTCAGTCCCTGCGGCCTCTGTCGCCCCCTGGTGGCCCCCGTAGCCCCCCGTAGCCCCCCGTAGCCCCCCGTAGCCCCGGGGCGTCCACAAGGCCGTCCTGCATCAGCCCGGCAGCACGGCCGGTGAAGGCACCTGCCGGGTCTTGGCCAGTTGCGCGTTGCTGTAGCGAAGATCAGCGGTGACCTCCGCTCCCAGCCAGGCGGGCGAGGGCGGCTGGATATCCTCGCTGGCCAGTTCGATCTCGGCCGTGACCAGCCCGGCCAGCGGGCCTTCGAATACATCGACCTCGAAGTCGAAGCCGTCCACCGTCACGATGTAGCGCACCTTTTCGAGTGCGCCATGCGCGCAGTGCTGGGCCAGCAGCGTCTCGGCGTCGGCCAGCGGAATCCGGTATTCGAATTCGGCGCGGCTCATGCCGCGTGCCGGCCCCTTGAGCGTGAGAAATCCGGCGTCCCCGGCGATGCGCACCCGCACCCACATGCCGTTGTCGGCGATGTATCCCTGCGCCATGCGCACGCCGGTCAGGCCGGTCACGACGCCGGGGTCGGCCACAAGGTATTTGCGTTCGATTTCGAGAGCCATGCTGATGCCCTTGCAGACAAAGGCGGCAGTCTATCGCGCCACCATCGCCCTGCCCGGCAGATGGCCGGCCACAAACAAAAAGCCCCGCAGGGGAGTGCGGGGCTTTCCAGGGGGGCGGTTGCCGGCCCGGGGGGGCGGCATCCACAGCGCCTTACAGCGAGTCGATGAAGCTGCGCAGCTTGTCCGAGCGGCTCGGATGCTTGAGCTTGCGCAGGGCCTTGGCCTCGATCTGGCGGATGCGTTCGCGCGTGACGTCGAACTGCTTGCCCACTTCTTCCAGCGTGTGGTCGGTGGACATTTCGATGCCGAAGCGCATGCGCAGCACCTTGGCTTCGCGCGGGGTCAGGCCGTCGAGGATGTCCTTGACCACGTCGCGCAGGCCGGCCTGCATGGCGGCGTCCACGGGAGCGGTGTTGTTGGTGTCCTCGATGAAGTCGCCCAGGTGCGAATCGTCGTCGTCGCCGATCGGCGTTTCCATGGAGATCGGCTCCTTGGCGATCTTCATGATCTTGCGGATCTTGTCTTCCGGGATCTCCATCTTGGCCGCCAGGATGGACGCATCGGGCTCGAAGCCGAACTCCTGCAGATGCTGGCGCGAGATGCGGTTCATCTTGTTGATGGTCTCGATCATGTGCACCGGGATACGGATGGTGCGCGCCTGGTCGGCGATCGAGC
>NZ_JCABYI010000033.1:37788-248377 GCF_059499305.1 Delftia sp. | reverse complement strand
GTCGTTGCAATCAAATTTCTTCGATTTTTTCAACACCAGCGATCTGCATCGCTCTTTTCAGCAGAGCCTTGCATTGTAGCACGTTTTTTCAACAAGCCGACAAGAAGAACTTCGCCACCGCAACCAGAGCATCAGCCCCAGCCACTTGATCAGGCCACCGAAGCAACCCTCTCATAAAAAAAGCCACCCTTGCGGGTGGCTTTTTGATTCTGGCGGAAACGGAGGGATTCGAACCCTCGATGAGGCTCTACACCCCATACTCCCTTAGCAGGGGAGCACCTTCGGCCACTCGGTCACGTTTCCGGAATGACGTTATTGTAACGTGCTTTTTTGCCGGTTTCGGCAAAACATCGATTTTATTCCGTCTTGTCGAGGCCGAAGGCGGTGTGCAGCGCGCGCACGGCCAGCTCCAGGTACTTCTCGTCGATGACGACGGAGGTCTTGATCTCGGAGGTGGAGATCATCTGGATGTTCACACCTTCCTGGCTCAGCGCACGGAACATGGTGGAGGCCACGCCCACATGGCTGCGCATGCCGATGCCGACGATGCTGACCTTGGCGATGTTGGGATTGCCGACGACTTCGGAGGCACCCAGGGCAGGCACGACCTTGTCACGCAGCAGTTCCATGGCGCGCTGGTAGTCGCCCTGGCTGACGGTGAAGCTGAAGTCGGTTTTGCCTTCCTTGCTGATGTTCTGGATGATCACATCGACTTCGATGTTGGCGTCGGCCACCGGGCCCAGGATGCCGTAGGCGATGCCGGGGGTGTCGGGCACGCCGAGAACGGAGATCTTGGCTTCGCCGCGGTTGAATGCGATGCCGGATACGACGGCCTTTTCCATTTTTTCGTCTTCCTCAAAAGTAATCAGCGTGCCGGAGGTGGACTCTTCCTCCAGGTCGATGTCCCAGGGCGTGAAGCTGGAGAGCACACGCATGGGCACCTTGTACTTGCCGGCAAATTCCACGGAGCGGATTTGCAGCACCTTGGAGCCGAGGCTGGCCATCTCCAGCATTTCCTCGAAGCTCACGGTGTTCAGGCGCTTGGCGGCCTGCACCACGCGCGGGTCGGTGGTGTAGACGCCGTCCACGTCGGTGTAGATCAGGCATTCGGCCGCCTTCAGCGCCGCAGCCACGGCCACGGCCGAGGTGTCGGAGCCGCCACGGCCGAGCGTGGTGACGTGACCGTTGGGATCAATACCCTGGAAGCCGGTGATGATGACCACGCGGCCAGCGTCGAGTTCGGCGCGAACGCGCTTGTCATCGATGGACTCGATGCGCGCCTTGGTGAAGCTGCTGTCCGTGCGCACGGGAACCTGCCAGCCCGAGAAGCTGATGGCTTCCAGGCCTTCGGCCTGCAGCGCAATGGCCAGCAGTGCCGACGACGCCTGCTCGCCCGTGGAGGCGAGCATGTCGAGTTCACGGTAGTACGCCGTTTTGGCCGAGCTGGGCGCCAGCTCGCTGGCCAGGCCCAGCAGACGGTTGGTTTCGCCACTCATGGCGCTGGGGACGACCACCATCTGGTGACCGGCCCTAGCCCACTTGGCCACGCGCTTGGCAACGTTGCGGATGCGCTCTGTCGAGCCCATCGAGGTGCCGCCGTATTTATGAACGATCAGTGCCATTGGATATCAGGGTGACGAAACTGCTAGGCACGGCGCTGTACGACAGGGGGTGCTTGTGCAAGCCAGGTGCTCAAGAGGACTGCGCATGTAGCGAAATGTCCGCCCAGACCCGTCTTGCGCAAGCCATTTGGTTTTGGCGCGCCGCCGGTTTTCGTGCAAAGTTGGACCAAAACCTGTCAATTGTACCAATCGAGCACTGACCCCAGGCGCCGCACAAAACCCCTGCCCATCTTGAGATGGATGCGGTGGCCTCGCGTACGGCAAACGCCGACCTGCGCGAGCAGTTGATCGAGCTGCGCGGCGCTCGGGGTGGTGGCATGCACGCTGCGCAGCCAGTGGCGCAGCACATTGGCCTGGCGCGCCGGGCTCAGCGCCTGCAATGCGGCGATGCGGGGCGGGTTGCCCACCGCACCCAGGTCGGCCTGGGCCATCTCCTGCAGGAGCTCGGCCGCTTCGGCGCAATGCCGGCTGCTGCGCGCAAAGGTGGCGCGAAACTGGGGGAAGGCCTGGTGCAACGCCGGCAGCAACTGGGCGCGGATGCGATTGCGGGTGTAGCGGGCATCGGCATTGGAAGGGTCTTCCACCCACTCCTGGCCGCGCGCAGCAAGCCAGTCCCGCAATACCTGGCCAGGCAGATCAAGCAGCGGTCGATACCACGCAAGTCCCGCCCTGCTCCACTGCGCCGGCATGGCGGCCAGCCCCGCAACGCCGGCGCCGCGCGACAGCGCCAGCAGCAGCGTCTCGACCTGGTCGTCGGCATGCTGCGCCAGAGCCAGGCTGCGAACGGCAGGCATGGGCACACCGCCCTGCGCAGGCCAGGGCTCGTTGGCCGCCTTGATCAACGTGGCGTAGCGCAACTGACGCGCCGCATCCTCAGGGCTTTGGCCCGGCGCGTGGCGCGCATCCACGCGGCAGATCTTCAAGGGGACGGCATGCTGCGCACAGGTTTTTTCACACTGGAGCACAAAGGCATCGGCGGCCGACTGCAAACCGTGGTGCACATGGATGGCGACGACCTGGCCCGGCCAGCGCTCGGCGCAGGCCAGCAGCAACGCAGTGGAGTCCGCTCCGCCGCTGAAGGCAACGGCCAGCGGCAGCGGTGGCGCAAAGCGCTGGATGGCAGCACCCAAGGCGGCGCCTGACGCGACGTCTGACGCGACGTCTGGCGAGGTGTCCGGCAGGTTCTGCGGCAGGTCGGTGATCGGCATTTCCACAGGCTTGGATCATGTATGCCAGGACTCAGGCCGAGTCCCGGCACAAAAAGAAAACGGCTCCCACAGGGGAGCCGTTCAGTGTGCCAGAGCGTGGCGCCGTCCTTCAGCGATTGTCTGCCTTGGTATCGGCGAAACGGCCGTAGCTTTGCAGGCGCTCGTAGCGGCGGTCCTGCAGTTCCTTGGGCTTGAGGTCGGCCAGCTGGCGGTAGGCATCGCCCAGCGCACGCTTGAGGAAGGCGGCCATTTGCTTGGGGTCGCGGTGGGCGCCGCCCACGGGCTCGTTGACGATCTTGTCCACCAGGCCCAGGGCCTTGAGGCGGTGGGCCGTGATGCCCATGGCATCGGCCGCGTCCTGGGCCTTCTCGCCGGTCTTCCAGAGGATGGAGGCGCAGCCTTCCGGGCTGATCACGGAGTAGACGGCGTATTGCAGCATCAGCACCTGGTCGGCAACGGCAATGGCCAGTGCGCCGCCCGAGCCGCCTTCACCGATGACGGTGGTGATGATGGGGGTCTGCAGCTGTGCCATTTCGTAGATGTTGCGGCCGATGGCTTCGGACTGGCCGCGCTCCTCGGCCTCGATGCCGGGGAAAGCGCCGGGCGTGTCCACGAAGGTGAAGACCGGCAGGCCGAACTTCTCGGCCGTCTTCATGAGACGCAGGGCCTTGCGGTAGCCCTCGGGGCGCGTCATGCCGAAGTTGCGCAGCGTGCGCTCCTTGGTGTCGCGGCCCTTCTGGTGGCCGATGACCATGCAGGACATGCCATTGAAGCGCGCCAGCCCGCCCACGATGGACTGGTCGTCGGCAAAGTGCCGGTCGCCGTGCATCTCGATGAAGTCGGTGAAGCAGTCGCGCACATAGTCCAGCGTGTAGGGGCGCTCGGTATGGCGCGCGATCTTGGTGATCTGCCAGGGCGAGAGGTCGCTGTAGATGTCCTTGGTCAGCTGCAGGCTCTTTTTGCTGAGCTGCTCGATCTCTTCCGAGATGTCGACTGCGCTTTCGGTCTGCACGTAGCGCAGTTCCTCGATTTTGGATTCGAGCTCGGCGATGGGCTGCTCAAAATCCAGAAAGTTCTTTTTCGCCAACTTGTTTCTCCTTGTCCCAGCCAGGCACGGTGCATGCGTTCCGGCCGGAAAACGGGGGTTGATCGGGTGTGATCGGTTTGTCTTCAGGCGGCAGGCTGCGTCTCGAGCGAGCGCCAAATATACCAAGTCGCCACGGTGCACCACGGCTTCCAGGCCTCGGCAACCTCGCGCGCCTCGCTGCGGCTGACGGGGTCGCCCGAAAAATAGTTCTGGCTGATGCCCGAGATCAGACCTGCATCGTCCAGCGGCAGCACATTGGGCCGCTGCAGGTAGAAGATGAGGAACATCTCGGCCGTCCACCGGCCCACGCCGCGGATGGACATGAGCTCGGCCACGATGGCTTCGTCGCTCATGCCCTGCCAGTCGTCCTGGTGCAGGCGGTGCTCGGTGAAATGCATGGCCAGATCCACCAGGTAGTCCACCTTGCGGGCGGACAGGCCCACGGCGCGCATGTCGTCCACCTTGAGCTTGAGCACCAGGTCAGGCGTCATCCGCGCAGGCAGGCGTGCGAACTTGTTCCACAGCGTCTGCGCGGCCTTCATCGAGATCTGCTGGCCCACGATGGAGCGCGCCAGCGTGGCAAAGGCATCGCCACCGGGCTGCAAGGCCAGGTGGGCAAAGCGCGGGATCAGGCGCTTCATCACGCGGTCGCGCCGCACGAGCTGGCGGCAGGCCTCGGCCCAGTAGGCAGGCGCGCCTTCGGGAGGCGCGGGCAGCGATATCTTGGCCTTGGGCGTGGCGGCAGCGGCCGCTGCGGCGGCAGGCGGCGAGCCTGCGCGCGCGCCCAGCGTCACCACCGGCAGCGGGGCCGGTTGCTGTTCGGGCACGGGCAGATCGGCCACCAGCGGCAACTGCTCGAAATCCATGGTGTCCAGGGGTTTGGCGGAGGCCATCAAAGCACCTCCCCGCACCTGGCGCGGCACGTCTGGCAAGGCATACGGATCAGCCCTTGGCGGCTGCCTCCCAGGTCGTGCCTGCAGGGGAGTCCTTGAGCACGATGCCCTGTTCCATCAGGGCCTTGCGGATGCGGTCGGCCTCGGCCCAGTCCTTGGCCGCCTTGGCGGCTGCGCGTGCGGCAATCTGCGCCTCGATGGCGGCGGCATCCACATCTGCCGCTCCTGCCTGCAGGAAGGCCTGGGGGTCGCCCTGCAGCAAGCCCAGGCATCCGGCCAGGGCCTTGAGCAGGCCCGCCGTCTCGGCGCTCTTGCTGCGATTGACTTCTGCAGCCAGCTCGAACAGCACGGCCACGGCCTCGGGCGTGCCGAAGTCCTCGTCCATGGCCGCCTTGAAGCGCGCGGCAGCGGGATGATTCCAGTCGATGGCGACCTCGGCAGGGGCCACCAGGCTCAGCGCCGTGTACAGGCGCTTGAGCGCGCCGCGCGCATCGTTCAGATGCACGTCGCTGTAGTTCAGCGGGCTGCGGTAGTGGCTGCGCACGACGAAGAAGCGAACGGTCTCTGCGTCGTATTCCTTGAGCACGTCGCGGATGGTGAAGAAGTTGCCCAGCGACTTGGACATCTTCTCGTTGTCCACGTTGATGAAGCCGTTGTGCATCCAGACCTGCGAGAAAGGCTTGCCGGTCGCGCCTTCGCTCTGGGCAATCTCGTTTTCGTGGTGCGGGAACTGCAGATCGGCACCGCCACCGTGGATGTCGAAGCTCTCGCCCAGCATCTCGCAGCCCATGGCCGAGCACTCGATGTGCCAGCCCGGCCGGCCCGCGCCCCAGGGGCTGGCCCACTTGACCTCATCGGGCTCGCTGGGCTTGGCGCTTTTCCACAGCACGAAGTCCAGCGGGTCCTGCTTGCCGTCCTGCACGGCCACGCGTTCGCCGGCCTGCAATTCGTCCAGCGACTTGCCCGACAGCTTGCCGTAGCCGGGGAACTTGCGCACGGCAAAGTTCACGTCGCCATCGCTGCCCTGGTAGGCCAGGCCCTTGTCCTGCAGGCGGCCGATCATGGACAGCATCTGCGGCACGTATTCGGTGGCGCGCGGCTCATGCGTGGGGCGTTCGATGCCCAGGGCGTCGGCGTCCTGGTGCAGCGCGTCGATCATGCGGTCGGTCAGCGAGCGAATGGTCTCGCCGTTCTCCACGGCACGACGGATGATCTTGTCGTCGATGTCGGTGATGTTGCGCACATAGGTCACGCGATTTCCGCTGGCCCGAAGCCAGCGCTGCACCACGTCGAAAGCGACCATGGAGCGCGCGTGTCCCAGGTGGCACAGGTCGTACACGGTCATGCCGCACACATACATGCGCACATGGCCCGGTTCGATTGGCGAAAACGCTTCCAATGCACGCGACAGCGTGTTGTAGATACGCAAACTCATGGATGTTCATCAGGGGAGAAAGGGCCGCTGCAGGGGGCGCGTCCCACGCGCCGCCGGACCCTTGGCGCCGATGCAGGCATGCTCAGCAGGGAGCAGGAGCGGCAGGCGCAGAGCCCGTGTGACCCAGCACACCCCTCAGCTACAATTCACAGCAGTATAAGCCCGCGCCGCGGGGCGTTTCCCCGAGGCCCCGAAAGCACCTACATGCCTCTACGCAACTCGTTTCGCTCCGCCCTGCGCCTCGCGGCACTGGCGGCCCTGCTCGCAACAGGCCACGCCCACGCCGACGACTATACGGAAGTGAACCAGTTGCTGCGCAACGGCAAAAGCACCCAGGCCCTGGCACGCGCCGAAGCCTATCTTGCCAAGAACGCACGCGACCCCCAGATGCGCTTTCTCAAGGCCGTGGCCCTGACCGACAGCGGCAAGACCGACGAGGCCATCGCCGCGCTGAACCAGCTCATCGAGGACTACCCCGAGCTGCCCGAGCCCTACAACAACCTGGCCGTCATCTACGCAGGCCAGAACCAGCTCGACAAGGCCCGCTCTGCCCTGGAGTCGGCCGTGCGCAACAACCCCAACTACGGCGTTGCCTACGAGAATCTGGGCGACATCCACGCCCGCCTGGCCTACGAGGCCTACGGCAAGGCACAAGGCCTGGACGGCCGTGCTGCCAGCGTGCGGCCCAAGCTCAAGCTGCTGCGCGAATTGCTGGCTCCAGTCACCGGCACCAGATAGAAGACACGGCCCACACGCGCACCCCGGCGCCCAGGCACGGCGGTCTGCACGCCATTTGGGTCTTGCCACGCCTGCGCGCACGCGCAGGAACCTGCCCCGGTTTTCCCACTCCATCCCCCAGCCCTTTGGCTTTCTCAGGAGATTTGCATGACCACACGCCGCATTGCGTCGCTTTCCCTGGCCGGCATGGCCCTGGCCGCTTCCCTTTGCACCACCCTGCCCGCCATGGCGCAGAACGCCACACCCAAGGTGCAGCTCAAGACCAGCATGGGCGACATCGTGCTGGAGCTGAACGAGGCCAAGGCCCCCAAGACCGTGGCCAACTTCATGCAGTACGTGCGCGACAAGCACTATGACGGCACGGTGTTCCACCGCGTGATGGACGGCTTCATGATCCAGGGCGGCGGCATGGACGCCAGCCTCAAGGAAAAGCCCACGCGCGCGCCGATTCCGCTGGAAGCGGACAACGGTCTCAAGAATGACCGGGGCACCATCGCCATGGCGCGCACGGGCAATCCCAACTCGGCCACCTCGCAGTTCTTCATCAACGTGGTGAACAACGACATGCTCAACGCACCCAAGCCTGACGGACACGGCTACGCCGTCTTCGGCCGCGTGGTCCAAGGCATGGATGTGGTGGACAAAATCCGCACGGTGGCCACGGGCAACCAGGGCATGCACCAGAATGTACCCACCAAGCCGGTGACCATCCTCTCGGCCACCGAAGTCAAGTAAACCGCGCGCCGCGCCCAGCGTGGCACGCCCCTGCCCTCCACCCAACAAGGAATCGCCATGAGCAATCCCCAAGTCGAACTCCACATCGCCGACCACGGCGTCATCACCCTCGAACTCGACGCCGCCAAGGCCCCCAAGAGCACCGAGAACTTCCTGGCCTATGTGAACAAGGGCCACTACGACAACACCATCTTCCATCGCATCATCGATGGCTTCATGATCCAGGGCGGCGGCTTCGAGCCCGGCATGAAGCAAAAGGGCACCGATGCGCCCATCGAGAACGAGGCCAAGAACGGCCTGAAGAACGACAAGTACACCATCGCCATGGCCCGTACCGGCGACCCGCACTCGGCCACCGCCCAGTTCTTCATCAACGTGGCCGACAACGGCTTCCTGAACCACACCTCGCCCAGCGCCCAGGGCTGGGGCTATGCCGTGTTCGGCAAGGTGGTCAAGGGCACCGAGATCGTGGACAAGCTGCGCGGCGTGAAGACCGGCCGCAACGGCGGCCACCAGGACGTGCCCAAGGATGACGTGATCATCGAAAAGGCCGTGGCCCTGTAATCAGGCGCCCTTCCGACAAGGCGGCTGCCCCCTTGGCGTGCAGCCGCCCTGTTGTCCATGCACATGGCCCGCCCCTGGCCGTGCCCATGGACAACAGCCCTGCTCCAGAGCCTTCCCCAGCCTTCATGCAGCGCCCTTGCCGGGCGCGCACCCGCCCATGGCCCAGACTGCCGCACCTCGCCCTCCCTGCGTGCCGCCCATTGCGGCCGAATGGACACTGCCCGCGGCCTGGCGCACGCTGGACTTCATCTCCGACCTGCACCTGCAGGCCTGCGAGCCCGCCACCGTGCAGGCCTTTCGCCGCTACCTGCACGCCACGCAGGCCGATGCCGTCTTTCTGCTCGGTGACCTGTTCGAAGTCTGGGTGGGCGACGACGCCTTGCTGGAGCCCGGCAGTTTCGAGGCCGATTGCGCCGCCACCCTGCGCGAGGCCGCCGCCCGCAGGCCGCTGTTCTTCATGCAGGGCAACCGCGACTTCCTGACCGGAGCGCAGTTCGATGCGCTGTGCGGCACGACCACGCTGGCCGACCCCACCGTGCTCGACTGCGGCGACCAGCGCATCCTGCTCAGCCATGGCGATGCCCTGTGCCTGGACGATACGGACTACCAGCGCTTTCGCGCCATGGCGCGCTCCGCCGCGTGGCAGGCGGCCTTCCTGGCGCAGCCGCTGCCGCTGCGCCGCGAGCAGGCACGCGGCATCCGGCAGGAGAGCGAATCGCGCAAACGTGAATCGGCCGGAGCGGACGCAGCCGCCCCCTCCGCCAGCCACACCGCCGCCATGCCCACCTATGCCGACCTGGATGCCGAGGCCACGCGCAGCTGGCTGCGCGCCGCACGCGCCGCCACCCTGGTCCACGGCCACACGCACCGCCCGGCCGACCATGAACTGGGCGATGGCCTGCGGCGTGTGGTGCTCAGCGACTGGGATTTGGCAGCCGCCGTGCCGCGCGCCGAAGTGCTGCGCTGGGAGCAGGGCCAGGGCCTGCGGCGCCTGCCGCTGTCCGAAGTACTTGAACAGGCGCCCCAACGATGAGCCTCTGGCGACAACTGGGCCACTGGGTCCGGCGGCTGGGCCGCCGCGCACGCTCCGCCGTCTCGCCGGTGCCCGAGATACCAGCGCCGCTGTGGCTGTCCACGCTGGCCGCCTACCCCTTTCTTTCCTCGCTGACGCTGGAGGAGCAATCGAAGCTGCGCGCACTGGCCGCCGTCTTCCTGCAGCGCAAGCGCTTCCACGGCGCGCACGGCCTGCAAGTGAGCGACGCCATGGCGCTGGAGATTGCCGCCCAGGCCTGCCTGCCACTGCTGCATTGGGGCGAGCCGCAGGGCGCGCTGTCCTGGTATGACGACTTTGTCGGCATCGTGGTGCACCCGGGCGATGCCGTGGCACGGCGCCAGAGCATGGACGAGGCCGGCGTCATCCACGACTACGACGAAGTGATCATGGGCGAGGCCATGCATGGCGGCCCCGTCATGCTGAGCTGGCAGGCCATCGGCGCAGGCCGCGGGCCGCATGCCAGCCACCACGGTCACGGCGGCCAGGCCGCCAACGTGGTGATCCATGAATTCGCCCACAAGATCGACATGCGCAACGGCGGCGCCGATGGCTGCCCGCCCCTGCCGCCCGGTTTCATGGGCAGCGGCTCCGCGCGCCAGGCCCGCGAGATATGGCAGGCCGCCTGGGCGCCGGCCTACGACGCCTTCCGTGAGCAGATCACCATCGCCGAACGCTTTGGCGGCGAATGGCCCTGGCTGGACGGCTATGGCGCCACGGCGCCCGCCGAATTTTTCGCCGTGGCCTGCGAAGCCTTCTTCGTGGACCGCGCCCGCTTTGCCCTGGAATTTCCCACGCTGGCGCCGCTGCTGGCTGCGCTCTTCAAGCCGGCCCCCCGTCACCCCTGATCGGAGCAAACCTCCTTCAGGGCCTGGGCGAACAGGCGCTGCTCCTCGTACTGCCCGCCCGCCTTGCGCTCGAACAGGGTGATGGGCGGCAGGGTCCAGCCGAAACGGTGGCGCACGATGCCCACGCCCGCGATGCGCACCAGTTCCTCGGCAATGTCGGCCGGCACGATGGACACGGCCCGCTCATTGGCCGCCACCAGCTCGCCGATCACCTTGGCCGAGAGCGTTTCCACAAACGGCGGCGGCGGCTCCACGCCTGCGCGCAGAAAAAAGTCGGTGATCTGCTCGCGCATGGGCGTGCGGCGCTGGCCCAGCACCCAGTCAAGCCCCGTGAGTTCGGCCCACTGCAGAGGCCGGCGCCCCAGCCGCGTGGCCAGGCTGCGGTGGGCGATCAGGCGAGGCTCCTGCTCATAAAGCACGCTGTGCCGTATGCCGCTCATGTCCAGCACGGCCGAGGCGCGGCCAATCACGCAGTCCAGCTCATGTGCGCGCAACTTTTGCAGCAGGCGGTCGCTGGTGTCCTCATGCAGCGTGACCGTGATGCGCCGGCCTTGCGGCCGCGTCCTGCCGATGGCCTCGGCCAGCATGCGCGCAGGCAGGAAGGGGATGACACCCACCTGCAGGTGCGCCGCACGCTGCTGCCCCACGGCCTCGATGTCGTGGGCCCAATGGTCCAGGTCGGCCAGCATGCCCCGGGCGCGCGCCAGCACCAGCGCGCCCAGCTCCGTAGGCTCCATGCCACGCGCAGAACGCAGGAACAGCGGCGCGCCGAACAACGACTCCAGCTCGGCCAGGGCCTGGGTCACGGCGGGCTGGCTGGTGGCCATGCGCTCGGCCACGCGGGTCAGCGTGCCCAGCTCGCTGATGGAGCGCAGCAGCAGCAAATGCTTCATCTTCAGGCGCGTGGCCATGCGGTGGGCCAGTTGGGCAGCGGTCGATGCAGTGGGGTGTTGCGGCATGGCTTCAGGCGTGGCGCGTCATAAGCAAAACCATATTGAACAATAAAAACAAACGAATTTCTGCTTATGCATGCGTCCCAGAATTCCGGCGTCTTGCACACCCAGTACGAAAGGACCAGGCAGACCATGGATGGCATGTTTTTCATCATCGCGCTGGGCGCAGCGGCGGCCGGATTCGTGCAGGGCCTGTCGGGCTTTGCCTTCGGCATGGTGGCCATGTCGTTCTGGGCCTGGGTGCTGGAACCGCGCGATGCAGCCGTGCTCACCGTCTTCGGCTCGCTGCTGGGCCAGGTGCTGTCGGCCATCACCGTGCGGCGCGGGTTTGCGCTGGCAAAGCTGCTGCCCTTCATCCTGGGCGGTCTTGCCGGCATACCCCTGGGTGTCTTGCTGCTGCCGCACCTGGACATGGCCTGGTTCAAGGCCTTGCTGGGCGGCATGCTGGTGCTGTGGTGCCCGGTGATGCTGCTGTCGGCCCGCCTGCCCAGGCTGGCGCGCGGCGGTCGGGTGGCAGACGGCGCCGTGGGCCTGGCGGGCGGCGTGATGGGCGGACTGGGCGGCTTCACGGGCACGCTGCCCACGCTGTGGTGCACGCTGCGCGGCTACCCCAAGGATGAGCAGCGCTCGGTCATCCAGAACTTCAACCTGTCCATGCTGGCCGTGACCATGGCCACCTACCTGGGCACCGGCATGGTCGCGCGCAGCATGCTGCCGCTGTTCGCCATCGTGGCGCCGGCCATGCTCATTCCATCGCTGCTGGGCTCCAGGCTCTATATCGGTATCAGCGAGGCACGGTTCCGGCAGATCGTGCTGGGCCTGCTGTGTCTGTCCGGCGTGGCCCTGCTGGCGTCTTCCGTGCCCGTACTTTTGCAGCGCGTGGCCTGAGGCCAAGCCCCCTTCAGACCATCAGCGCCCCGACCGTCTCGGGCACGGACAGCATGTGGACCAGGTGGCGGAAGTCCGTGGCGACCACCTCGGCTCCCGCGTTCTTCAGCAGTTCTGCCTTGGCACCCGCGCCCACACCCACGAATTGCAGCCGCAGTTGCCTTGCGGTGTGCAGATCCCAAAGCCCGTCGCCGAAGGACACGACCGATGTGATCTGCGATGCATCTCGGCCAGCGCTGGCGGCAGCGATGGCTGCGCTGACGATTTCCTCGCGCGTGGCGAATTCGCTGGCTGTCACCAGCAAGCGCTCGGGGCAGGCAATGCCCGCCGCCGCCAGCTTGGCTTGCGCCAAATGCCGATAGGAACCCGTGGCAAAGGCAAACCGTATCTGGCCGGACTCGGCCAGCTTGGCCATGAAGTCCGCGGCGCCGGCAATCTCCTGCACCTGGGCAGGAATCTTTTCCCATTCCCTGACCAGGGCGCTGACAAAGCGAGCCTCGTCCTCGACGGACGCTTCGCGGCCGTGGGCGCGCGCGAAGGCTTCGCGGAAGATGCCTGAATCCGTGTGGTGGCGGTAGCCGCCCCAGTTCTCGTCCACCTCCCGCATGCCAATGGCGCGAAAGGCTGCGCCAAAGCAGCGCTGGTGCGCGGCAACGCTGTCCGTGAGGGTTCCGTCTATGTCGAAGATGTAGATATGCATGGCAGGGAAAAATCCTGGATGACCGGCTCCGCGAATGCTGCGGTGCAGCCAGAGCATGCCGCGCACCCGGACCGAAGCCTCGGTCAACTTTGCCGTCTTCATGGACGCTGCGCTATGCTTCATCATATATTACGAACCGCACCAGCCCATCCATGAGAGGCCTTCCGATGTTGACGCCCCCCTTCAAACTCAGCGCAGGCGGCATGGCCGCCCTGGGCGCCGCCGTGTCGGCCGGCGCGTTGCAGTCCGGGGACGGCCAGTGCTGCGGGCACGACCGTGTCCACGAAGAGCATGGCGGCGCAGCGCACGCCCAGGCGCGCACCCGGCTCTATCAGCTGGACACGCATCTGCACTGCTCGGTGATAGGTACTTGCCTGAGCCCGGCCGAGCTGCGCAAGCTGATGGGCCGGCACATGGATATCAAGGGCAAGACCGACCTGGAACTGCACCACCAGGCCGTGGGCCTGGCGCATGAGAACGGCGACCTGTCCAAGGCCATCCACAAGGCGCTGGACCAGCGCCATGCCGCCGTGATCAAGGGCTTTGCCGCCGCCCAGGACGAGGCAGCACTGGAGGCCGCTTGGAAGCAGGCCTGGCAGCAGGGCGAGATTCCGGGCGCCTACTGGGCCCTGCTCACGCACAAGTGCACCAGCTTTGCGCTGCGGCAAATGGCCTTTGGCGAGGTGCACATGCTGTCGCACCTGATGGGATCGGCCAACCGGCATGAACTCAAGCGCTTCGTGGCACTGGAAAAGGAAAACCTGGAACTGCAGGACAAGCTGGAACGCGAACGCCAGCGCCACCACCAATCCCAGCTCGAACGTGATGCGCTGGCCGGCCAGCTGCGCCAGCAGTCCCTGGACTTCGAAGCCCGCCTGTCGCAACTCAGGACAGGGGCAGCCCCTGGAGGCGAGACCCGCCCCGCCGATGCCGGCGCCCTGGTCGGCATGCACACCGAACGGCGCGAGCGTGCAGAACGCGCTGCCGAACAGGCCTGGGCCGAGGCTGGCCGCCTGCAGCAGATGGCCGAGCAATTGCAGCAGCGCGTGCAATGGCTGGCCGAGGAACTGGCCGCCGCCGAAAAGGAACTGCATCGCGCCGCCACCCAGCCCCAGGCCCCCGATGCCGCGCAGCAGCAGGCGCTGCAGGGCCGCAAGCTGCTCTACGTGGGCGGGCGCCCCAGCTCCACACCCGCCATACGCGACCATGTACAGCGCCATGGCGGCGAGTTCCTGCACCACGACGGCGGACTGGAGACGCGCAAGGGCCTGCTGGCCGCACAGCTGCCGCGCGTCGATCTAGTGGTGTTCCCCGTGGACTGCGTGGACCATGATTCCGTGGTCAACCTCAAGCGCCTCAGCGAGCGGCACGGCGTGCCCTTCATCGCGCTGCGCACGGCCAGCCTGGCCAGCTTCGCGGCCACCGTGGCGCGCGAGTTGGCACCGCCCGACGCGGGAACCCGCACCACCAGCGCATCACACTTTTGCCTGCGCCACGGTTGATGGTGCCGCGTGGCGCGGGCTAACATCCGGTCTTTGCACATCCATCAGGAGTCCAGCATGAAGATCAGCGCGCGCAATGTGCTTTCGGGCACGGTCGTTTCCATCGTCCGGGGCCCGGTCAGCACGGAAGTGACGCTGGAGATCGCCCCCGGCATCCAGATCACTTCGAGCATCACCAGCAATTCGGCCGATGCGCTGAGCCTCAAGGAAGGCGCCAAGGCCTATGGCGTGATCAAGGCCTCGTCCGTGATGATCGGCGTGGACGACTGAAGCCCGGGAAACCAGGCGCGACACGTACGCAATAAGCACGCAAGACGTACGCAAGAAGCACAAGGCCCGGCGCGGGGAATCCAGCGCCGGGCCTTGTGTTTTCAGGATTCAATCAGTACCTCAGTACCTCAGTACCTCAGTACCTCTGCATCTCAGTACCGCGCATCGGCCGGCTTCTTGTCCTTGGGCCAGTCCTTGTGCTTGTTGGCAAAGTCCGGGCGCGGCTGGTGGCTGAAGTACTCGGCCACGTCCACGGCCTCCTGGTCGCTGAGGCCGCCCTGGCCCAGCGGGAAATTGCCATGGAAGGCGATGGGCATGTTGCGCTTGACGAAGGCCGCTGCCGTATAGGTGCGCGCCATGCCCGCACCGATGTTGAAGGACTGGTCACCCCACAGCGGCGGATAGACCCACTGTCCCTTGGCATTCTTCACGCCTTCGCCCTCGCCGCCATGGCAGACCGCGCACTGGGCCGCATAGACCTTCTTGCCGTTGTCCACGTTGGGCACGATGGACTGGCTGATCTTGCCCACGCCCCGGCCTTCGACCTTGTCCTCGGGCTTGGTTTCGCGGCGCATCCAGTCGAAGTAGGCGACCATGGCCTTGATCTCGTCGGACTCCAGCGGCAGCGGCTTGCCGTTCATGGAGCGCAGGAAGCAGCCATTGATGCGGTCCTCCAGCGTGATGACGCGGCCCGCGCGCGGCGCATAGCCGGGGAAGAAGGCCGAGACACCGATGTAGGGCGAACCATCGGCCACCGTGCCCGCGTTCAGATGGCAGCTGGCGCAATTCAGCGCATTGCCCACATTCCTGGGCAGCAGGTCACGCGTCTCTATGTTCAGGCGGGCGCCGTAGACCAGTTGCTTCGCGTTGGATTCGTCCAGCATGGCGGCCAGGCGCGGCGTCTCGAAGGGGCGTGCGCTTTCGCCCTTGGCATCGAGCTGCTTGCGCATGGATTGCACCTCCTTGGCATGGATCTCGCGCGCATCGGCACGGCCCCAGCTCCTGCGGGCGAAGTTGAGGATGTCGGCGATCTCCGCATCCTTGAGCTGTGCGAAGGCCGGCATGGTCAGCGGCCGTGCATGGCTTTGCGTGACGGGCGCCTTCCAGCCCGCCAGCATCAGATGGATCAGGGTGGACGGGTCCTGCGACTGCAGCGAGAAATTGCCGGCCAGCGGCGGGAACACATCCTTCACGCCACCGCCATCGGCACGGTGGCAGTCGGCGCAGAACTGCAGATAGCCCAGGCCACCCCGGCTGGCGTAGAGATCGGCAGGCACGTCGGAAGACACTGCCGAGGCGGCGGACGGTGCATGCACGGAGGCCTGCGACGCCGGATGCGGGGCGATGACCGGCCCCGGCCCCTGGGCCACCTGCATGGGCAGGTCGTTCTTGCCTGCGGGCAGCGACTTCAGATAGATGCCGATGGCCAGCAGGTCCTCGTCACTCATGTACTGGGTGCTGTGCTGCACCACATCGACCATGTTGCCGGAGACCGTGCCGTGGCTGTTGCGCCCGGTCTTGAGCAGTTGGGCGGTCTCCTCGGGTGTCCACAGGTCGCGCAGGCTCAGTGCGCGCCAGTTCTCCACGGTCTCGCCGGCCAGGAAGTACTCGCCCTTGCGGCCCTCGCCGGTCATGGTCTTTTCCTGGAAGCCCACGCCGCGCGGCGTATGGCAGGCGCCGCAGTGGCCCAGGCCCTGCACCAGGTAGGCGCCCCGGTTCCACTGGGCAGTTTGCTGCGGTTGGGGCTGGAAGGGCGCGTCATCCAGAAACACCCAGTTCCACAGCGCCAGGCCCCAGCGCTGGTTGAAGGGAAAGCCCAGGTCGGACTCCTTGTTGGCCGCCTTCACGGGCGCCACGCCCTGCATCAGGTAGGCGTACAGGGCCTGCATGTCCTCGGCCGTCATCTTGGCGTAGGAGGGATAGGGCATGGCCGGGTACATGTTGCGGCCATCGGCTGCCACGCCCTTGCGCATGGCGCGGTCGAACTGCTCGAAGCTGTATTTGCCCATGCCCGTATCGGCGTCGGGCGAGATATTGGTGGAATAGATCTTGCCGAATGGCGTCTCCAGCGCCAGGCCACCGCCCATGGGCTGTGTTTTATTTCCGGTATGGCAGGCCACGCAATCACCGAGTCGCGCGATATAACGGCCACGGTCTACCAGGGTTCTTTGCTCGGCGGTCAGGTCCGCCGCATAGTCGGCGGGCAGGTCATCGATGATCTGCGGCATTTGCGCATGATCCACCTCGGGCGCCGGCGCCGAGATGGCGAGCTGCCATGCGGCAGCCGACAGCACGGCCACGCACAGCAGGCCTTGCTTGAGCGAGAGTTTCATCGTCTTCTATCCCGTGAAATAAATTATTATTGAAAGAGAAAATCGGATATTGACGAGATATTCCACCCAACGCATGCAACCATTGCAGCAAATATCAATCTCTTTGCGCAATATCTTCTTATATATACAAATTCTAGTGGAATCACCCTATTTTTTGATGCAAGCCGACGAAAAAGATAAGCCACTTGCGCATTTAACGCGGGCTTAATCCATCCACAGGAAAAGTGGCGGCGCAAATGGGGGCGCAGCCATGCAAAGCGGCCCCGCGAAGGGGCCGCCATGTGTACATCCCGGGGATGCCGGGTGCGTGGACAGGCTCGGCTCAACCCGCGTGGATCATCCGGCGCGCGGCCTGCGCCACGCTGTGTGCATCCACCCCAAAGTAGCCGCGCAGCGCCGCACGCGTGTCGCTGCGGCCGAAGCCGTCCGTGCCCAGCGTGAGGAAACGGCGGCCTGCGGGCAGGAAGGCGCGCACGGTCTCGGGCACCGCGCGCACATAGTCGGTGGCGGCAATCACCGGGCCCTGCGTACCTTGCAGCAGCTGCGCGATCCAGGGCTGGCCAGGTGCCTCGCCCGCCAGCATGCGCTGCTCGCAGGCCACGCCATCGCGCGCCAGCTCGCTCCAGCTGGTCACGCTGACCACGGTGGCGGCCATGCCCTCGCTGGCCAATTGCTCGGCGGCCTTGAGCACTTCGGTGAGGATGGCGCCCGATCCCAGCAAGGTGACATGCTGCGTGGCACGGTCCGCATCGCCAAAGCGGCTGAACACATAGGCGCCGCGCAGCACGCCTTCGGCAGCGCCTGCGGGCAGGTCGGGCTGGGCATAGTTCTCGTTCATCAGCGTGATGTAGTAGAAAACGTCGCGCTGCTCGACCAGCATCTCGTGCATGCCGGCGTCCAGTATCACGGCCAGCTCGCCCGCATGCGCGGGGTCCCAGGCCTTGCAGTTGGGAATGGTGGCCGCCACCAGATGGCTGGAGCCGTCCTGGTGCTGCAGGCCTTCTCCGCCCAGCGTGGTGCGGCCCGAGGTGGCGCCCAGCAAAAAGCCGCGCGCCCGCTGGTCGGCCGCCGCCCAGATGGCGTCGCCCACGCGCTGGAAGCCGAACATGGAGTAGTAGATGTAGAACGGAAGCATGGCCAGGCCGTGCACGCTGTAGCTGGTGGCCGCCGCCGTCCAGCTGGCGACGGCGCCGGCCTCGCTGATGCCCTCCTCCAGGATCTGGCCGTCCAGCGCCTCGCGGTAGGACAGCACCGAGCCGATGTCCTCGGGCGCGTAGCGCTGGCCCAGGCTGCTGTAGATGCCCACCTGCTTGAACAGGTTGGCCATGCCGAAGGTGCGCGCCTCGTCGGCCACGATGGGCACGATGCGCGGACCCAGCTGCGCATCCTTGAGCAGGCTGCCCAGCATGCGCACAAAGGCCATGGTGGTGCTCATTTCCTTGCCGGCAGGCGCCAACGCGAACTGGGCATACTGCTCCAGCGCTGGAACGGGCACGCGGTCGCACACCGTTTCGCGGCGCGGCAGTGCGCCGCCCAGGGCCGTTCGGCGCTCGCGCAGGTACTGCATCTCGGCACTGTCATCGGCAGGCTTGTGGAAGGCCAGGCCCTTGGCCTGCTCGTCACTGAGCGGCAGGTTGAAGCGGTTGCGGAACTCGATCAGGTCGGTCTCGTCCAGCTTCTTCTGGCTGTGCGTGGTCATCTTGCCCTGCCCGGCCGATCCCATGCCGTAGCCCTTCTTGGTATGGGCCAGGATCACCGTGGGCTGGCCGCGATGGGCGGCAGCCGCTGCATAGGCCGCATGGATCTTCACCAGATCATGGCCGCCGCGCTTCAAGCGGTCGATCTGCTCGTCCGTCAGGCCCTGGGCCAGGGCGGCGAGCTCGGGGTTCTGTCCAAAGAAATGCTCGCGGTTGTAGCGGCCGTCCTTGGCGGCGAAGGTCTGCATCTGCCCGTCCACCGTGCCGCCCAGCGTGCGTGCCAGGGTGCCGGTGATGTCGCGAGCCAACAGCCCGTCCCAGTCGCTGCCCCACAGCAGCTTGACCACGTTCCAGCCCGCGCCGGCGAACAGCCGCTCCAGCTCATCGACGATGCGGCCGTTGCCGCGCACCGGGCCGTCCAGGCGCTGCAGATTGCAGTTGACCACCCACACCAGGTTGTCCAGCCCCTCGCGCGCGGCCAGCGTGAGGGCACTCATGCTTTCGGGCTCGTCCATCTCGCCGTCGCCGAACACGCCCCAGACCTTGCGCTCCTGGCAGTCCAGCAGGCGGCGGTGCGTGAGATAGCGCATGAAGCGCGCGTGGTAGATGCTGCTGATGGGGCCTATGCCCATGGAGCCCGTCGGGAACTGCCAGAAATCGGGCATCAGCCAGGGATGGGGATAGCTGGACAGGCCTTGCGCGCCAGCGGCCGGCGCGCTGATCTCCTGCCGATAGTGCTGCAGGTCCTGCTCGCTCAGCCGCCCTTCCAGGAAGGCGCGCGCATACACGCCGGGGGCGCTGTGCGGCTGGAAGAACACCAGGTCGCCCCGGTGCTGGCCCGGCGCCAGCCCCTCCCGGGCATGGAAGAAATGGTTGAACCCGGTCTCGAACAGGTCGGCCGCGCTGGCGTAGCTGGCGATGTGCCCGCCCAGCTCGCCATAGGCCTGGTTGGCGCGCACCACCATGGCCAGCGCATTCCAGCGCATGATGGACGCCAGCCGCTCCTCCATGGCCAGGTCGCCCGGAAACACCGGCTGCTGCTGCGCGGCCACGGTGTTCACATAGGGCGTATTCAGGTCGGGCTGCCAGCCCAGGCGCTGCTCGCGCGCCATGCGCGCCAGCTGTTCGAGCACGAAGCGCGCGCGCTGCGGCCCCTCGGTGGCGACCAGGGCCGCGAAGGCCTCCCGCCATTCAGTGGTTTCCTGGGGATCGGTATCGATATCGGCCAGCGTGGCCAGCGGCGTGGGTGCGTTCATGCCCGCCACTTTAGGACTGGCGGACCGGCATGAGCAGCCGTTCATGGATAAGGGAAACGCCATATTCCAGCATTTCATGCCGGCATCTACATAAAATCCGGCACATGAAACTGGACACCATCGACTTGCGCATTCTGGCCGAGCTGCAAACGGACGGCTCGCTGTCCAACGTGGAGCTGGCGCGGCGTGTGCACCTGTCGCCCTCGCCCTGCTTGGCGCGCGTCAAGGCGCTGGAGAAGGCCGGCGTGATCGCGCGCTATGTGGCGCTGGCCAATGCGTCGGCCCTGGGGCTGGGGCTGAACGTGTTCATCAACATCAGCCTCAAGTCCCAGGCCAAGGAATCGCTGGCCGACTTCGAGCGCCGCATTGCCGAGCACGACGAAGTCATGGAGTGCTACCTGATGAGCGGCGACGCCGACTACCTGATCCGCGTGGCCCTGGCCGACATCGGTGCGCTGGAGCGCTTCATCGTGGAGCAGCTCACGCCGATTCCGGGCATAGAGAAGATCCGCTCCAGCTTCACGCTCAAGCAGGTGCGGTACAAGACCGCCCTGCCCCTGCCGGCCGCAGGCTGAGGCGGATGGAGACTGGCCTCAGCCCGCAGGCTTGGCCATCTCGCCGGTGGCGATGCGGCGGCGCAGCTCGCCCAGCACGGCCTTGAGGCGGCGCTCGTTGTCCAGCCCCACGCGCACCAGCATCTTCTGGCCGCTGGACAGGGCCTGCAGCTCCGGGTCGGCGTATTCGTAGCGCACCCAGGGCTGGACGGAGGGCACCTCGCCCTCGACTTTGGTCAGCCTGACCTGCACCGGGCCCGCGGGCTCGGGCGCGGCGCGCAGATGGTCTATGACGGCAATGAGACGATCGTTGAAATAGCGGCTGGGATAGCCCAGGTCTTCATAGGCGGTCTGGAACAGGGGATACAGCCGGGCATAGAGCTTGACGGCCCCGTCCATGGGAATGGACTCGGCGAAGGCCACGAAGGCCTTGTAGCGTGCGGCGTTGGCGGGGGAGATGGCCTGTGCCTCCCCGGCCTCCGCCACGCCCTCCACCGTGAAACGCTGCGGCGCGGGGTGCACGGGCCAAAGCCGTGCAGGGGCCTGGGAGCGGGTCAGGTTGTCCACGGTGGCCACGGCGCGGCGCACAAAACCGTCCATCTGCAGAAAGCTGCCTGCCTTGTCACGGCCCAGCAGGCCGTTGAGGGCCTGGGCGACATGGGCGTCGGAGTCCTGCAGCGCGGGCAGGCCGGGCGCGGGTGGCTCCAGCGCATCGACAGGGTTCTGGGGCTCGGTCAGTTCGGGCGCGGGGACGGGTTCAGGCTCGGCAGGCTGGGCGGGTGCCTCTGCCACTTCGGGCGGCGCCTCGGGCACGTCGGCGGGACGCCACCAGTACCACCAGGCTGCGCCCCCCACGGCGGCAGCCGCCAGTACCGCTGCGGCGATGCCGAAAGCCGATGGGCCGGAGGATCTGGCGCGGGGGCGGAAGTCTTGGGGGTCGCGTTCTGGCATGGAGGGGTCCTTTGGCTTGGGCAGGGGGCTGGCAGCACAGTTGCCGCAGGACGTGCGACAGCAAAGCACAACCGGGGTTCCCGGGCTTTCCTGACACCAGCCCCTGACTGGTGTTTATAAGCCGCCCCGCTGCCCGCGCAGGCCCTTGTGCGCGCCAGGCAACAAGGCGTTACCCGGCTTACGCGGCCAGCCTGCGCACAAGAAGGGGGCGGTGCAGCAGGCTCAGCCCTGCGTGCCCAGATCCTGGAGCCAGGCCATGGCGGCCTGCAGCTCGTCGGGGCGGATCTCATGCATGCTCGGGTATTCGTGGTAGCTCAGTTGCAGCGGCAGGCGCTGCACGTGGCTGCGAATGGCGTGGGCGCTGGTCAGCGGAATGACGTTGTCGTAGGTGCCGTGGCTGACCCAGAGCGACTTGCCGTCGAAGGCCGCGTCAGGGGCCTGGTGCGGCAAGGCCTCGGGCAGCAGGCGGCTGTGCCAGCACATGGCGGCGCGCAGCAGCGCGGGCTGGGTCAGCAGCAGGCTGAGCGCCATGATGCCGCCCTGGCTGAAGCCGCCCGCCACGGTACGCTGGGCAGGAATGCCCAGCCTCGCGCCGGCCTGCTGCACGGTCTGGGCCACCAGGGCGCGGCTGTGCTCTTCTTGCGATGCGTGGATGTGGCGCGTGCCGTTGGCATCCACCGTGAACTGGAACCAGGCATGGGCACTGGGCCCCATGGAAAACGGGGCACGCAGGCTGAGCACGTGGAACTGCGGCGGCACGAACGATGCGAGGCCGAACAGGTCCTGTTCATTGCTGCCAACGCCATGCATGAGCACCAGCAGCCAGGGCTGCTGCCCCGGTGCGGGTTGTGCGGGGCGCTCCAGCGCCAGCAGGGGCAGGTCGATCATCACGGACTCCTTGGTTTTTAAGCGATTTCCGGGACCGGGGTGGTCCCGGGCAACGCGCCATTGTGGCGCCTCGCCAAGTCCGCGGGGGCAGGAGGTTATGCCGCCTGCGCGTCCTCGAAGGCCATCGCATCCATGGCCAGGATGGAGTACATGACTTCGCGGCTCAGATACCGAGGCCGCGCCGTGGCGCCGGCCGCGCCCAGGGCGAAGTACAGCGGCATGAAGTGCTCTTCGCTGGGATGGGCGCGCCGGGCCGAGGGAGCGCGTGCGCGGTAGTCCAGCAGCGCGGGCAGGTCCTGCGCCTGCAGGCGCGACTCGATCCAGCGGCTGAAATCCTGCACGTAGGGCGAGGAGGCGCTGGAGCCGCCGACGGCATGGTCGTCCTGCAGGCCATCCTGGCTGCGCAGGGCCTGCACGGCGTCGTCCACCCGCACCGTGGCCTCGCCCATACCGCCCCGGAATTCGGCCAGGTTGTGCGTCATGCTGCCGGAGCCGACGATGAGCACCCCTTCATCGCGCAGCGCCGCCAGGGCCGCGCCCAGCGCATGGGTTTCGGCCGGCCCGGCCGAGGCGGGAAGGGACAGCTGCACCACGGGCAGGTCGGCATCCGGCAGCAAATGCATCAGCGGCACCCAGGCGCCGTGGTCAAAGGGCCGCTGCGCGTTGGCGGTGGAGGCAATGCCTGCGGCCTGCAGGCGGTCCATGACTTCATGTGCCAGCTGGGGCGCGCCGGGGGCCGGGTACTGCAGTTCGTAGAGCGCGGGCGGGAAGCCGCCGAAGTCGTGCCAGGTGGAGGGCGTGGCTCCGGTCATGACTTCCACGCCATGCGACATCCAGTGCGGCGACATGACGACCACGCCGCGCAGCGGGCCGTGGGCCTGGCGCAGCGCCCTGCCCCATCGCGCGAGCACGGGGCCGGTTTCGCCCGGCTCCAGCGCGAACATGGGCGAGCCGTGGGAGACATAGAGCACGGGCAGCCGAGTGCCTGCCGAAGCGGCTATGGAGGAGGCGCCGGAATCGAGGGAAGCGTGGAAATCTTGCATTCCCCTAATGTAGGGACGCAAGCGGGCCGCGCCAAGCCGCCAAAGGCGGCACACATTGTTGCGCTGGCCGGCTCAATCGTCGCGCGGGCGGCCCCGCAGGGCCTTGGTGGCGCTGTGCCGGCTCTTGCTGTCCAGGCGCCGCCGCTGCGATCCCAGCGTGGGCCGGGTGGCCCGGCGAAGAATGGGTTCGGGATAGGCGGCGGCCACCAGCGCGTTGAGCCGCTGCAGCGCGGCGCGCAGGTTCTGCTCCTGCGTGCGGTACTGCTGGGCCTTGATGACGACCACGCCCTCGTTGGTGATGCGGCCGTCGCGCAGGGCCAGCAGGCGCTGCTGCACGGCCTCGGGCAGGCGCGAGGCGCGCACGTCGAAGCGCAGGTGTACGGCGCTGGAGACCTTGTTCACGTTCTGACCGCCCGCGCCCTGGGCGCGCATGGCGGTCCACTGCACCTCATGCAGCTCGATGGGGCGCATGCGCTCAGGCATCCAGCGCGGCGGTCAATGCCGCCACAAAGGCATCGGGACGCTCATGCATGACCCAGTGGCCCGCGCCGGGCACCAGGGCCAGCCCCCGGAAGTCGCGCGCATGGCGTGCAAAGGCCTGGGCCAGCTCCTGCATCATCGGTCCCGGGTAGAGCGCGTCGTGCTCGCCATAGATGGCCCATACGGGGCCATCCACGGCCTGCAGGGCGCGGGCCAGCACATCGGTGTGCGAGAGGCGGCGGCGCGGAAGGCGGTCGCGTTCCACATTGAGCACATGCAGGGCCAGCGTGTCCTCGTCGATGAGGCTGGCGTCATGCAGCATCAGCGCCTGCAGGTTGTAGCGGTGGGCCACGGCCTGCGCCTCGGGCGTGGCCAGGTGGCGCCAGCCCTTGAGCCGCACGGCCAGGCCCTTGCCCACGCCCATGCCGGGCGCCCCGGCCAGCACCAGGCGCCGGGCCAGCGTGCCGTCGGCAGCGGCCAGCATGCCGGCCGTCATGCCGCCAAAAGAGAAGCCGACCAGATCGCACAGCGGGGCGGCGGGCGCTCTGCCATCGGCCAGCAGTTGCGGCAGGCCCTGGCGCAGCGGCTCGACCAGGGTGTCGGCATCCTGGCCGCCCGGTACCCCATCGGAATCGCCAAAGCCCGGCAGGTCCGGTATCCACAGCTGGCGGCCCTGGGCCAGCAGAGCGTCCATGCAGCGCAGCCAGTGCGTCCAGCTGCCGCTGCCGCCGTGCAGCATGACCACCGGCAGCACGCCCGCGCGCGCCTCGCCCCAGACATGCCAGACCATGTGGCCGTCGTCGGGCCGCGCGGCAGACAGCGGCGTGGTCAGGCGCCGAGCACGGGCGCGCAGGCGCTCTATGGCGACAGGCGTGTTCACCACTGGGCCACGGCGTCGATGGCCAGGCCGTAGCCGGCCACGCCAAAGCCGCACATCACGGCGCGCGCGGCCGCCGACAGGTAGGAGTGGTGGCGGAAGCTCTCGCGCGCATGCACATTGCTGATGTGCAGCTCCACCAGCGGCACGCCCGTGCCCTTGACGGCATCCAGCAGGGCCACGCTGGTGTGGGTGTAGGCGGCGGCGTTGAAGATCAGGCCGGCCAGGCGGCCTTCGGCGTGCACGCGGCCGGCCTCGTGGATCCAGTCCACCAGCTCGCCTTCATGGTTGCTCTGGCGGAACTCCAGGGCCAGACCGTAGCGCGCACAGGCGGCTTCGCACAGCGCACGCACATCGGCCAAGGTCTGGGAGCCATAGATGGCGGGTTCACGCAGGCCCAGCAGGTTCAGGTTCGGGCCATTGAGGACATAGACGGTTTTCACGGCGGGGACACTCCAGGTTTCCAACGGGCTGGATTATGCGGGCCATCCCCGGCTCGGCCGCAACGCTGGCACCACGGAAAAAGCCGCCCCGGAGGGCGGCACAAGTCAATCCAGCCCGGTCCGGCTCAACGGCGCCAGTGACCGTGACCGTGGCCATGACCATGGCGGTATCCGCCACGGTAGCCGCCGCGATAGCCGTATCCATAGCCGGGAACGACCACGACGGGCGGCGCACGGTAGACGGCGCGCGGCGCGTAGTAGACCGGAGGCGGGGGAGCGTAGTAGATGGGCTGGGGCGGCGCCACATAGACGGGGGCCGGCGCCACATAAACGGGCGGGCCATACATGCCCGGCGAATTCAGGCTGATGGACCAGTGCACATCGCCCCGGGCCTGGGCGGCGCCCGAAGCCACCAGGGCGGCCAATGCGAGGCCGGCTGCTGCTGCTCTTGCAACCCACGGGGAAGCTGTCGTTGTCATGGTGTCTCTCCTCGAAGTTGGACAGGCGTGGCAGGCATTGCCGCTGGTGCCGCCTCCCTGCACTTTGGCACAGGGGACGGCACACGCCCTGCATTCTCAACGCGCGACAGGGGTCAACGGATGGCAGGCTTTCCTACAAGTTTGTTTCCAAATGCCTCAACCCTTGCCCGGCGCGGCTGTCCGAAAGCCGTCCGGAGCGGGTCGGCAGGCGCGCGCCTACAATGCTGCGATGAGCTCTGCTGACGCCTCCCCCATCTCCAAAGATCCGGTCAAACCGAGTAACTTTCTGCGCCAAATCATCGAGGCCGACCTGGCCAACGGTACCTACGCCCAGCGCCGCTGGGGTGGAAGCCCCGGTGATGGCGACCACCACAACCAGGGCCAGGTGGACGTGGCGAAGATCCGCACACGCTTCCCGCCCGAGCCCAACGGCTACCTGCACGTGGGCCACGCCAAGGCCATCTGCCTGAACTTCGGCCTGGCGCGCGACTACCAAGGCGCCTGCCACCTGCGCTTCGACGACACCAATCCCGAGAAGGAAGACCAGGAGTACGTGGACAGCATCATCGATGCCGTCCATTGGCTGGGCTTCGGCTGGAAGGAAGCCGACGGTCACGAGAACCTGTACTTCGCCAGCAACTACTTCGACTTCATGTACCGCGCGGCCGAGTACCTGATCGAGCAGGGCCTGGCCTATGTGGACGAGCAAAGCGCCGACGACATGAAGGCCAACCGCGGCGATTTCTCGCGCCCCGGCGTGGACAGCCCGTTCCGCAGCCGCACGGTGGCCGAGAACCTGGCGCGCTTTCGCGAAATGCGCGACGGCAAGCTGCCCGATGGCGCTGCCGTGCTGCGCGCAAAGATCGACATGGCATCGCCCAACATCAATCTGCGCGATCCCGCCATCTACCGCGTGCGCCATGCCGAGCACCACAACACCGGCAACCAGTGGTGCATCTACCCGATGTACACCTTCGCCCATCCCATCGAGGACGCGCTGGAGCACATCACCCACAGCATCTGCACGCTGGAGTTCGAGGACCAGCGCCCGTTCTACGACTGGCTGCTGGACCACCTGCGCGCAGGCGGCCTGATCGCTGCCCCGCAGCCGCGCCAGTACGAGTTCTCGCGCCTGCACCTGACCTATGTGATCACCAGCAAGCGCAAGCTCAAGCACCTGGTGGACAACGGCATCGTCAGCGGCTGGGACGATCCGCGCATGCCCACCATCGTCGGCCTGCGCCGCCGTGGCTACACGCCGCAGAGCATCCAGGCCTTCTGCGAGCGCATCGGCGTGACCAAGGACTACGCCTGGATCGACTACTCCACGCTGGAAGGCTGCCTGCGCGAAGACCTGGAGAACCAGGCCCATCGCGGCATGGTGGCCCTGGACCCGCTGAAGCTGGAGCTGACCAACTGGGCCGAGGTCTTCGGCAGCGCCGAGCACCTGGAAGCCTGCGAGCTGCCTGCCCTGCCCCACGCCGCCGAAGGCCAGCAGGTGCCGGTGCGCCGCTTCACGCTGGGCCGCGAGGTGTGGATCGAGCGCGAGGACTTCGCCGAAGTGCCGCCCAAGGGCTACAAGCGCCTTTTCCCCGGCAACAAGGTGCGCCTGAAGGGCGGCTACGTGATCGAGTGCACGGGCTGCGAGAAGGATGCCGAGGGCAACGTCACCAAGGTGCTGGCCACCGTGGTGCCCGACACCAAGAGCGGCACGCCGGGCGCCGACAGCGTCAAGGTCAAGGCCGCCATCACCTGGGTGGGCGCGGCCGACGGCGTGCAGGCCGAAGTGCGCCTGTACGACCGCCTGTTCACCGACCCGCAGCCCGATGCGGGCGGCAAGGACTTCCTGGCCCTGCTCAACCCGGACAGCCTCAAGGTCGTGACGGCCTACGTGGAGCCGTCGCTGGCCCAGGCACAGCCTGACGACAAGTTCCAGTTCGAGCGCTTCGGCTACTTCGTGGCCGACCGCAAGGACCACGCACCGGGCAAGCCCGTGTTCAACCGCGCAACGGGTCTCAAGGACTCCTGGGGCAAGTAGGCGCACGGCCCGCTGGCGGGCACCTGCACCGCTCCCCCGAAGATGGCCCACCATCCTGCTTTGCAGGGGTGGGCCATCGCACATCGGCGCTTTTGCAGTGACCATGGCCTCAGCACAATTCCAGGCCATGAACCAAGCCTTGCCACAGGCGGCTTCCGCCGCCAAGTTCGACACCTCCCGCGCGGCCGAGTACGAGACGCAAAGCCGCATCGCCCTGGCCGGCTACGACGCCTGCCACGAGCTGGCGGCCTGCCTGCTGGCAGCCAGCCTGGATGCCGGGCCGAAGTCCGTGCTGATTGGCGGCGCCGGTGGCACGGGCCAGGAAATCCTGGCCACGGCGCGGCTCAGGCCGCAGTGGACATTCACGGCCGCCGACCCTTCGGCCCCCATGCTGGACCAGACCATGGACCGCATCGCAGCCGCCGGCCTGTCGGCCCAGGTGCGTGCAGCACCCTGTGCGGTGGAAGACCTGCCCGCCGGCACGGTGTTCGACGCGGCCACGCTGATCGGCGTGCTGCACCACATTCCTGACGATGCGGACAAGCTCAGGCTGCTGCAGGCCCTGTCGGCCAGGCTGGCGCCGGGTGCGCCCTTCATCCTGGCCTGCAATCGCCATCGCTACGACAGCGAGCCGCTGTTTCTCGAAGCCTGGGCCATGCGCTGGCGCATGGCAGGCGCGGACGAGGCCGCCGTCCATGCGAAACTCGGCAAGATCCGGCAGGGCGCGGTTCCACCCGCCTCGGAAGAGGCAGTGGAGCAGATGCTGGCCCAGGCCGGCTTCGTTCAGGCCAAGCGCTTTTTCTCCAGCCTGTTCTGGTGTGCGTGGATTGCCGCCAAGGCCTGATCGTCCCGAGCCGATCGTTCTTTCTCCGCCTTCCTTTCTTTGATTTGCCTTTCAGCATGAACTTCTCCGCACGCCTTCAGCAACTGCCCACCGTCACCCACCTCGCCGCGCTGCAGCTGGCCGATGCCCAGGGCCAGGTCGTGGCCACCATCGAGAACAAGCCCGGCCAGACCGGCTCCCTGGCCGTGTACCACGCGCTGGCCGCCCTCTACGGCGGCAGCATCACGCCGGCCGCCGCCGAACTGGGCCTGGAGTGGTATGCCGAGCACACGCAGGACGCCATCGCCTTCCCCGGCAAGCACCCCAACATCGACCGCCTGCTGGCCTGGTCCAAGGGCGCCGAGAGCTACCAGGCCCGCCTGCTCGCGGCTTGATCGCAGCCTGATTCCGCCTGGGTAAACACCGCGTCACAGAAGTTGCGCGGACTGGGGGCATCGGCTGACACGCCGGTGTCAACGCAGCGTGCACTTTGGCGTTCAAATGACATGTGCCTTGCCGCTTCGGCGCGCAAGGCGTTCCTGCCCAGGAGAACGCAATGCCGCAATCCGCCGTGCCCAGAGCACGCACCATGGCCCCCTCAGCTTCCCACGCCGGCGCCCTGCGCCTGAGCGTGCTGGGCCTGGCCGCCGCCCTGGCGCTGAGCGCCTGCAACGAATCCCAGGACAAGCCCCCGCAGGCCGCCAGCGCGCCGCTGCCGCCTGCCACCGAAAGCGCCCAGCCCGTCGCCACGCCCGTGGCCTATGTGCCGCCGTCGGCCGAGACGCTCTACCAGATGGTGGCGCCCATTGCGCTGTACCCCGACAAGCTTGTGGCCCAGGTGCTGGCCGCCTCCACCTATCCCGACCAGGTCGGCGCCGCCGAGGTCTGGCTGGGGCAGAACCCGGGCCTCAAGCCCCAGGAGCTGCAGGACGCCGTCAACGGCCAGGACTGGGACCCGTCGGTCAAGTCCCTGGCCCAGTTTCCCAATGTGCTGGCGCAGCTGTCTTCCAACATTCCCTGGACTACGGCCCTGGGCAGGGCCTACTACAACGATCCGGCCGACGTGATGAACGCCATCCAGGTAATGCGCCAGCGCGCCTACAGGGCCGGTACGCTCAAGGACTCCAGCCGGCTCAAGGTGGCCGTGGCCGCGCCCGACGCCCCGCCGCGCGATCCCCAGCCAGCGCCCCAGGACATGGGCGAGCCCCTGTCGTCCATGCTGCCGGTGCCGGTGATCGATGCGCCCTCGCAGTTCATCGAGATCACTCCCGCCCAGCCCGACACCGTCTATGTGCCGCAGTACGACCCGGGTGTGGTGTATGGCGAGCCGCTGCCGGTGTATGGCGGCTACCGCCCCATCGTGGCGCCGCAGCCCGTCTACGTGGGCAGTTCGGCCGCGCCCGTGGTGGCGGGGCTGATCGGCTTTGGCGCAGGCGTGATCCTCGCCGAGTCCGTGGACCGTCGCCCCTGGGGCTGGAACTCCTGGGGCATGCGCTGGGGCGAGCCCGGCTACCGCTGGCACCGCAACGAGCCGCCGCCACCGCCCTCGCGCCGGCCAGCCGTGATCTACAACAACAACACCTATGTGACACGCTCGACCACGGTGGTGCAGAACATCCGCAACACGCAGATCAACAACGGTGGCAACGTCACCCACATCGCGAACAACCCGCACGTCGAGCCCCGCCCTGCCGGCAACCCGCCCAACCCGCCACAGGGCGGCGATCCGCGCCCGGGCGGCATGGCCGCGGCGGCCCTGGCCGGCGCCGCCGGCATGGCAGGCGCGGCCGCCGCCGCGCATGGCGGCATGCCGCAGCGGCTGGGCCTGAGGCCACCGCAGGGCGGCCCGCCGGCGTCTTCCCAAGGCATGCTGCCGCCCGGCGCCACGCAAGGATCTGCCCGGCATGACGGCGCCGATCGCGGCCGCCCGGGCCTGCGGCCCGATGACCGGCCGCAGGCAGCGTTGCAGCCCAGGATGAACCCGGTGCCGGCCTCGCAGCCGGGCCAGTTCGGCAAGTGGCCGCAGGCTCCGCATTCGACCCAGGCTGCAGGGGTGCAGCGCCCGCCAGCCGCCCTGCCCGCTGCCGCCATGCCGGGCGAGCGGGGCCGCGATTCCCGCGTGCCTTCGTGGTCGTCTGCCGCCGCGCAGCAGGGCATGCGGCAGCAGGACCGGCAGGACCGCGACCGTTCCATGGCCGATGCCGCGCGCATGCGCCAGCAGCAGCAACAGCAGATGGAGATGCAGACCGCCCGCCTGCGTGGCGAGGAGCAGTCGCGGCAGCAACAGCAACAGCAACAACGGCAGCAACAACAGGCCCAGCGCCAGGCACAGATGCAGATGCAGGCCAGGGACCAGGCCCGCGAACAGGCGCAGATGCAGGCCCGCCAGCAGCAGTTGCAGCAACAACAGCAACAGCAACAAGCCCGTGCGCAGGAACAGATGCAGGCCAGAATGCAGGCCCAACAACAGGCGCAGCAGCAAGCGCAACGACAGGCCCAGATGCAGGAGCGTCAGGCGCAGCAGCAACGCATGCAGCTCCAGCAGGCACAGCAGGCCCAGGCGCGCGCCCAGCAGCAGCAGGCCCGCGCGCAGCAGGAGCAGCGCCAACAGCAGCAGCGTATGGCCAACGCATCCCGCCCGCAGGAACGGCGCGGCGGACGTGACGAACGCCGGGACCGCTGAACGGCCCGGCAGAGGTTTGGCTTGGCGCACGCTTGGCGGACAATGGGGCGATCGATAACGGCCCCATGCCGGCGCCAAGCCCGCCGCTTCATCCATGCAGATACCGACGACGAATCCCCGCTCCCGCCGACTGTTCGTGCAATCCCTGTGCGCCTCGGGCGCGGGCCTGATCCTTCCCTCCTGGGCCGCCAAGGCCGCAGCGCCCTCCAGCGAATCCCCCTGGCCCCATGACAGCCGCGTGCCCGGCGGCGTGGCCCGCCTGTCGCTGGGGCCCGCATCCCAGCGGCCCCAGGTACTGGCCGGCGACGTGCCCGTGCTGGTGGTGGGCGACATGATCGAATGGACGGCCGTGGTCGGCATTGCGCTGTCGGCCGCACCTGGCACCCACAGCGTGACCGTGAAGGGCGAAGGCGCAGCGCGCTCCCTGGCCTACGAGGTGCGTGACAAGAAGTACACCGAGCAGCGCCTGAAGGTCTCGCCCAAGACCGTGGACCTGTCGCCCGAGGACGATGCGCGCTACCAGCGTGAGCGCGCCCACCAGCAGACCATCATGGCGCTGTTCACCGAGCCGCCCGCACGCCCCGGCGACCTGCGCATGCGCCAGCCCGTGCCGGGCCGGCGCAGCAGCAGCTTCGGCCTGCGCCGCGTGTTCAACGGCCAGCCGCGCAATCCGCACAGCGGCATGGACATCGCGGCAGCCACGGGCACCAACGTCGTCGCGCCGCTGCCGGGCAAGGTGGTGGACGTGGGCGACTATTTCTTCAACGGCGGCACCGTGTGGCTGGACCACGGCGGTGGCCTGCTGAGCATGTACTGCCACCTGAGCAGCGTGCAGTGCAAGCTGGGCGATCAGCTGGACACGGGAGAGGCCTTCTGCAAGGTCGGCGCCACGGGCCGCGTCACCGGCCCGCACCTGCACTGGGGCGTGATGCTCAACCGCAGCATGGTGGATCCGGCGCTGTTCCTGGCGGCGTGAACGGGGCTGTGGCGCCCGCCGGCGTCAGTGGTCGGCCGAGGGAATGGTGTTCTGCGGCGCCACCGGCGTGGGCACGGCGATGGAGTCGCGGTCCTGCGCCAGGTAGCGCGAGACCAGCTCGAAGAAGCTGTCGTAGAAGCCGCTCTTGGCAATCGTCTCGCTGCCCACCTTGACCATGGAGTCGCTGCCCGAGGAGAACGGCAGCGACACGGACCCCAGCGCACCCACGCCCAGGCTGGCCGAGTTGGCGCTCTTCTTCAGGGTATAGCGGTCCTGCAGCGCCGTGACAAAGCCGATGCTGACCTGGCCGTCGGCGGTCTCCGGCACGCAGACCACGCGGATGTTCATCTGCAGGTTCAGCTCCGGGTCGGGCTGGAAGCTCTTGCTGCCTTCTATGAGTTCGGCCGTGCGCGCCATGGCGATGTAGCCCTGGCTCAGCAGCGCGCGGCGCGCGGCCTCGCAGGTCTGGGCCGGCGAGGCATCGAACATGCGCGAGAAGGTCTCGGTGGAGCCGAAGCTCTCCTGCACCGGCACATGCTGGGGAATCGTCGAGCCGCAGCCCGCCAGCACCATGATGACGGCCAAAGCCCCTGCGCAGCGCATGCCACGCCCCCTGTTTGCTGCACTCCAACGTCGATACACGAACCTGCTCCTTGCTCCGGTGCCGCTGCCTGCGGATGGCATGGCGGCTGGCCGCCTATTCTCACCCGAGCGCAATGCAATGGCCGGCAACTTTGCAGCAATCGGTTTTTCCGTCTGCATCAAATAGATGCAAACGAATGTGAATAGCGCCCCGTTCTGACAAGCGCCGCCGCGCATCTGCGTTATGGTGCCCCGGTTCGGCCAGGGCCGGTGCGGCTCATGCCGCACCCGGGCTGCCCAAGCCTGCCGCCGCTGCGCCTGTACCTGTACCCATCAACCAAGGAACTCAACATGAAGCCAAGCTGGACCTGGTGCCTGCCCGTGATCGTCACCATGGGGCTCGGCGCCTGCAGCCATATCGACAAGGGCGGCAACGCCGAAGACGGCGCCAAGCCCCAGGTGTCGGCTCCTGCCGGCCCGCCCGGTGACGCCCAATCGCTGACCGCCTACCACTGGAGTCTTCGCCAGGCCTTCACGCCCCAGGGCACCGAGGACCAGAGCTGGTTCCTGACGGCCGCCTCGCGCAAGCGGCCCCTGCAACTGGAGTTCGCCGACCAGCGCCTGGCCGTCAAGAACCTGTGCAACGTGGTGACCACGGGCTACCGCACCGAAGGCAACCGCATCGCCACCCAGCGCGCCGCCAGCACGCTGATGGCCTGCGATGACGACCAATTGATGGCGCTGGAGCAAAAGGTGGCCCGCATCCTGCCCACGGCCAAGCAATGGTCCGTGCAACTGGGCGAAGGCAAGCAGCCTGCGCGCCTGACGCTCACCTTCATCGACGGCACGCGCTGGCAGCTCGACGGCTCGCCCACGGCCCAGACCCAGTACGGCAGCGCAGGCGAACGCATCTTCCTGGAAGTGGCGCCCCAGCGCACGGCCTGCAACCACCCGCTGATCAAGGACTTCCAGTGCCTGCGCGTGCGCGAGATCCGCTACGGCGACAACGGCGTGAAGACCTCCACCGGCGAGTGGGAGAACTTCTACAGCGAGATCGAGGGCTACAAGCACGAGCCCGGCATCCGCAACGTGCTGCGCATCCAGCGCTACAAGCGCCAGAACGTGCCGGCCGACGCATCGGCCTACGCCTATGTGCTGGACATGGTGGTCGAGAGCGAGCGCGTGGGCCGCTGAGCGCGCCTGCTGCCCCACAGCCCTGAAGGCCTGCACTGCGCAGGCCTTTTTTGTGGGCTGCGCCTCACAGCACCGGACTGAGCATCGCCAGCAGGTTGTTCCAGATGCGCCGGCCCCAGGGCCAGGCGTGGACCTGGGCGGCGGTGATGCGGTCGGACTGGCGGATGTAGTCGGCCTGGCGCCGGCGGATGGCCTGGGTCACGGCCTCGTCCTGCAGCAGCACATTGTTCTCGAAGTTCAGGTCGAAGCTGCGCAGGTCCAGGTTGGTGGAGCCCAGCAAAGCCACCTGCCCGTCCACGCACAGGGTCTTGGCATGCAGCAGGCCGGGGCGGAATTCATGGAGCATGACGCCGGCACGCAGCAGGTAGCGGTAGGTGCTGCGGCTGGCCGCGCCCACGATCCACGAATCGTTGCGCGCGGGCAGGATGAGACTGACCTGCACGCCGCGCCAGGCGGCGGCGCACAGGGCCTCGAGCACCGTGGCGTCGGGAATGAAGTAAGGGGTGGAGATCACGACCTCGCGCCGTGCGCTGGCCAGCAGCGTGGACACGAGCTGCGAGGTGGAGCGGGGCCGCTCGGCCGGGCCTTCGGCAATGACGACGGCGGCAAAGCCGCCTGCAGGCCGGTCGGGCAGACCGTTTGCGGACCGGACAGCCAACGGCATGGGAGGAACCTGGGCGACGCTGCGTGCCTGCGCCCAGTCGCTGGCGAACACCTGCTGCATCTGCGCCACCACCGGACCCTGCATGCGCAGCATGACATCCACCCAGGGCGCATAGCGGGCCTTGACGGCAAAGGCTTCATCCGCGCAGTTCTGGCTGCCGCAGTAGGTGATGCGCTGGTCGATCACGGTGATCTTGCGGTGGTTGCGCAGGTCCAGGCGGCTGGTGAACATCACGCGGATCGGATGGCTGGTGGGCAGGGCCACGGCCAGCTGCACGCCCGCCTGGGCCATCTGCTGCCAGAGGTCGGTGCGCAGCAGCGCGCGCGAGCCCAGGCCGTCCACCATGGCGCGGCAGACCACGCCACGCCGTGCCGCGCGCACCAGCGCCTGGGCCACGGCCGTGCCCGTGTGATCAGCCAGCCAGATGTAGTACAGCACGTTGATTTCATGCTGGGCGGCGTCCATGTCGGCCAGCATGCGGGCGCGGGCCTCGGCGCCATCGGCCATGAGCTGCGCGGTGTGGCCCGGCTGTGCGGCAAAGCGGTTGATGGAGGCCGCATAGCCGAAGGCAGCCTGCCACTGCGGGGCGATGCCCGCTATCGGCACGGCGGCGCCGTGGTCCATGGCAGCGCCTGCCGCGAAGTCCTGCACCTTGCGGTACCGGGCCCGGCCGCGGCGGCGCAGCGTGACTTCGCCAAACAGGTAGTACAGCGCGCAACTGACGTAGGGCAGCAGCACGATGACGGTGAGCCAGCCCATGCGAACGTCGGGGCGCACATCGTCACGCAAAAGGATGCGCAGGCCGAAACCCGCGATGAGCAGCAGATGCAATGCGATAAGCAGCCAGGTCATGCGGCCAGCATAGCGGCGGCATTGCGGACCTGTTTCTCAGGCGCGCAATGTTTCACGGGGGCACGGGCCTTGATCTGCGGCGGGCGGCTACCCCCCCCGGCCATGGATACAGGAACAGAATTCCACGAAAAACCTGAATCATGACGAAAGTACACGCACACATCCCACGGAACTTTTCCGTTGGATGAAGAAAATGACGATGGCGTGACGGTTATGCCCAGCGACTGTGGGCCTGCCTGTGGACAAGCTTCGGGACAACCCGTGTTTGCGGCGCCAGCCTTGGCTTTGCCGGTGGCGCTCAAAAAACAGGCATGTTGCGCCGCCGCCGCAATGTTTCACGCAGCACCGGCAGGGTTCTCAGCGAAAGCGGAAACGGCCTTCGACGAACATGGAGGACCGGTGGCCGCCCTCGCTGGCCGGATCGGCAAAGGACCAGAAGGCCTGCACCGTTCCCTGCGCCGTGTCTATGACCTGGCTGACGGTGAAACCGGTTTTCTCGATCCAGTTGAGGAAGTGCAGGCTGTCGCTGACCTGCAGGTAGCTGAGCCGTTCACAGCCGTCGGACACATGGCCCAGGGAATCGACCACATGCCAGACCATCTGGCCCTGCGGCGTGTACCGCACATCAGCCTTGCTATCGGGGAAATCGATGACCGCTTCGCGCCCGATCAAGGTGCCGGCGTATTGCATGGACAACATGGACATGGTGTGTTGCTCCTCTGATGCGGGGTTCTGGCCTGACCCGTGATGGCATGTTCACGCGCCGCGTCCCCGGTGTTTGTGGGAGCAGGCCGCATGCCTTCGTCGGCAGCATGGCGCAGGCGGTTCGGCCTGCAGGGCGGCGGCATTTCGCAGATACTGCGCGTGCTCTGCCACGGACTTCCGATCTTGCCCTCCTCCCCGCTTCCCCCCACTTCGGCCGACAGCCCCGCTGCCGGCCTGCGCAACAGCGCCTTCGTCCCTTTCGTCATGGCGCGCATGCTGTCCATGTTCGCCCAGCAGATGCAGGCCGTGGTCGTCGCCTGGCAGGTCTACGACCTGACGCGCGACCCCATGTCCCTGGCCTATGTGGGACTGGCCCAGTTCCTGCCCATGCTGGCGCTGCTGATTCCGGCAGGCGACCTCAGCGACCGCATGAGCCGCAAGCGCCTGCTGTCGGGCAGCTGGGCCGTGGCGGCGCTGTGCTCCCTGCTGCTGCTGTGGCTGTCCTGGCACGAGGGCGCTGCCGCGCACGATGTGCACTGGATCTACGCCGTGCTGGTGCTGTTCGGCTGCAGCCGCGCCTTCACGGGGCCGGCCCTGCAAAGCCTGCTGCCGCAAATCGTGCCGCGCGAGCAGCTGGCCCAGGCGCTGGCCACCAACAGCATGCTGATGCGCACGGCCGCCATCGCGGCGCCCGTGCTGGGCGGCCTGCTCTACGCCTGGGGCGGCGCCGTGCTGACCTATGCGGTCTGCGGCGTGTCCCTGGTGCTGGCCGTGCTGCTGCTGGGCACGGTGCCCGTGCGCTATGCCGAAGCCATGGCGCCGGCCGGCGGCTCGCTGTGGCTGCGCTTTGGCGAAGGCATCCACTTCATCCGCACGCGCCCCATCATCCTGGGCACGATTTCGCTGGACCTGTTCGCCGTGCTGCTGGGCGGCGTGGTGGCCCTGCTGCCCGTGTACGCGCACGAGGTGCTCAAGGTCGGGCCCGAAGGCCTGGGCCTGCTGCGCTCGTCCATGACCGTGGGCGAGGTGGCCATGGGCCTGTGGCTGTCGGCCCGCCCCATACAGCGCCATGTGGGCCGCGTGATGTTCGCCGCCGTGGCCATCTTCGGCGTGGCCAATCTGGTGTTTGCGCTGTCGCACTGGTTCTGGCTGTCCATGGCGGCGCTGATGCTGGCGGGTGCGGCCGACATGGTGAGCGTGTACATCCGCTCGGCCCTGGTGCAGTTTTCCACGCCCGACTCCATGCGCGGGCGCGTGAACGCGGTGAACATGCTGTTCATCGGCTCGTCCAACGAACTGGGCGAGTTCCGTGCCGGCACCAGCGCCGCCTGGCTGGGCGCGGTGCCCGCTGCCGTGGTGGGCAGCCTGTGCACACTGGGCGTGGTCGGCAGCTGGATGACCCTGTTCAAGCCGCTGCGCGACGTGGACCGGCTGGAAGACGCGGCCCGCGTGGGCCAGGGCTAAAGCAGCTCGGCCCGCAGCTGCTGCGCAGTTTTGGGCGACAGCAGGCCGGGCGCCACGTCAAAGACGGTCCTGCAGCCCGTCTGCCCCGATTGCTGCAGCCGGTGCACGGCGCGCGCATAGGCCACGAGCACGCTGGCCGTGAACTCCGGGTTGCTGTCCAGCTGCAGCCGGTATTCGATGGAATGGCGCAGCCCATCGGAGCTGCTGCCGCTGCGGATGACGAAGCCGCCATGCGGCATGGCCGCATGGTCACGGGCCAGCTCCTGCGCGCTGATGAAGTGCACCGTGGTGTCGTACTCGTCGAAGTAATGCGGCATGCCGGTGATGGCCTGGCGCACGCCGTCGGCATCGGCCCCATGCTCCAGCACCACAAAGCACTCGCGCCGGTGCCGCTCGCGCGCAGACAGTTCGGGCCGCACGCCGCTGCGCACGCGCTGCACGGCCTCGTCCACGGGAAGGGTGTACTGCACGCCGCCGGCCACGCCGGGAATGCGGCGGATGGCGTCGGAGTGCCCCTGGCTCAGGCCCTTGCCCCAGAAGGTGTAGGTGGCGCCATCGGGCAGCAGGGCCTCGCCCATGAGGCGCTGCAGGGAGAACATGCCCGGGTCCCAGCCGGCCGAGATCAGCGCCGTGGTGCCCGCCGCGCGGGCCGCCGCGTCGACCAGCTCGAAATGCCCGGGAATGCGCGCATGCGTGTCAAAGCTGTCCACCAGGCTGAAATGTGCGGCCAGCGCGGGGGACTGCTGCGGCAGGTCGTCCTTGGAGCCGCCGCACAGCACCAGCACGTCGATGCCTGCGCGATGGGCCAGCAGGCTGTCCATGTCGTGCACGGGCGTGCCGGGCTGCAGCGGACGCAGCTGCGCCGGATCGCGGCGGGTGTAGATGCCGGCCAGCACCATGTCGGGGTTGCGGGCAATGGCCGCCTCCACGCCACGGCCCAGGTTGCCGTGGCCGACGATGGCGATGCGGATGGGAGCGGTGCTGCGATGGTCCATGCGGTGCGGTGCCTTTGCGATGAGGTTCAAAAACTGCGGCTCGAAAATGAGGTTCATGCGCCAGCGCAGAACCAGGCGCGATCTTGCATCGCCACGGAGCCGCCAGTCGTGCACTGCCGGGCAGCACTGCGTTGCCCTGCGCGGGGGTACTGAGCGGCGATGTTGGGCAGGGGCATTGGGAGTGGGTCGAGGGCCGTGGTGGACAGCAGCGCCTACACTCACGCCCTCATGTCCCAGCCCTCATCCCCCATCGCCCAGCCGCTGCCCTCGGAGTGCGGCGACGCACCGCTGCACATCCTCTGGCGCGACGAGCACCTGGTGGCGGTCTACAAGCCCGCAGGCTGGCTGGTGCACCGCACGGGACTGGACGCGCACGAGACGCGCTTCGTGCTGCAGACCCTGCGCGACCAGCTGGGCTGCCATGTGCACCCTGCGCACCGGCTGGACAAGGGCACCTGCGGCGTGCTGGTGATGGCCCTGCATGCCCAGGCCGCGCAGCGGCTGGGCCAGGCGTTTGCCGGGCAGCAAGTGCGCAAGCAATACCTGGCGCTGGTGCGCGGCTGGCTGCCCGATGCGGTGGAGGTGGACCACGCGCTCCGACCCGACGATGCGCCCGAGGACGCGCCAGCCCAGCCCGCACGGACTTCGCTGCGCTGCCTGGCGCGCCTGGAATGGCCCGAGGCCTTTGATCCGCGCCATGCGGCCACGCGGATCTCGCTGGTCCAGGCGCTGCCTGCCACGGGCCGGCGCCACCAGATACGCCGCCATCTCAAGCATGTGGCCCATCCCATCATTGGCGACGCCACGCACGGCAAGGGGCCGCTGAACCGCTGGTGGGCCGAGCGCCTGGGCCTGCAGCGGCTGTGGCTGCATGCCCATGCGCTGGAGCTGGCGCACCCGATGACGGGCGAGCCGCTGCGCTTGGAGGCCGACTGGAGCCGGCTGGGCCATGTGCCCGATGTGCAGCAATGGCGCGCGCTGTGCGCCCTGCCCGGCTGGCAGGCCTGTGCGGGCCTGCCGGCGACGGCCGGGCTGGATCAGGCAGCTTCGGCAGGCGCGCCCGTTTCAGGCTGCTCCATCAGCGGCGCGGCCACGTAGGCGTAGTCGGCCGAGGCATCGGCCTTGAGCACGCCCGACAGCAGCTCCACCAGGCGCTCGTTGCCCATCTTGAAGCCGCAGGCCTGGGCATGGCCGCCTCCGCCGAAGCTTTCGGCCAGCGCAATGCAGTTGAACTCCGAGCGCGATCGCAGCCCGACCTTCACGCCCTTGGTGCTGGCATGCCACATCAGCGCGAAGCTGCCGCTCTGGCGCGCCAGCAGGTCGCCGACCTGGCTGTGGAACATGCCGGGGCAGTTGACCATCAGGCCCTGCATGCCGTTGAAGACCAGGGGCTGGGCGGACTCGGAAATGTCGGCGCACAGCTTCTGGAATTTCTCGTCCATGGCGCCGCCGCGTGCCATGAAGGCAGCTTCCTGCTCGGGCGTGAAGGCCGCGATCTCGGCCCAGCGCTCGAAGCTGCGCGGCTCCATGTCCAGCGCCGCGAGAAAGCCCGCGCTCTCGGCGAATTCCCACTTCCAGATGTCGCGGTCCTCGATGAATCGGATCAGGCCCGGCACGGGCTTGTCGGCCTGGAAGAACTCCCAGGCCAGGCGCGCGCCGGACTTGTTCATGTCGAAGTGCACGACGCCGCAGCGGCACTGGTAGCCGGTGAGCTTTTCGGCAGCGCTCTTGTGGTGGTCCAGCACCACGAGCTTGGACACGCGCGACTCGATCTCGGCCATCAGTTCGGGCTCGAAGGCGAAGTCCAGCACGTAGACCGCGCGGCCGGCCAGCTCGCCCAGGTCGTCGGCCTTCTGGATCTCGCCATGGTCCAGTCCGCGGAATTCGGCCTGCCCGCCGTAGAACAGCCAGGCCGCCAGCGCTGCGCCATAGCCGTCCGGGCAGCGGCGGCCGTGGTACAGGATCAGGGGCTGGGGATCGTCATGCTCGGGGCGCACGAACAATTGCAGGGGCAGGATGGTGTTTTTCATGATGGGGGCGATTGTCGGTCCTGGCGCCATTCCCCTGCATCTGCGCCAACTCCCGGGCCAGGGCATTGCGCGGGCAGCTATCAAAGAACGTAGCGCAAAGCCGCGGCAGCACAAGGCCTATCGGCGCGGCAGACGGCATAGGCAAACCCCAGGACCTATCATGTCCGCCTTGTCATTGAATTGCTGCGACCGCCTGCGGACCCGCTTGGCGTGCAGGCCGTCGCGGCCCCTGTATGCGATCCACACCCGACATCACCCCCCATCTCGGCTCCCTGCTGAAGTTCCGCCACGACCTGCATGCCCACCCCGAGCTGCGCTACGAGGAGCACCGCACCGGCGACAAGGTGGCGGCCTATCTCCAGGCGCTGGGGCTGCAGGTGCATCGCGGGCTGGGCCGGACCGGCGTGGTGGCAAGCATCCACGGCCGGGGGCGCAGCGCCGCCAACCCGGGCCGCAGCCTCGGCATCCGTGCCGACATGGATGCGCTGCCGGTGACGGAACTCAATGCCTTCGGCCACGCCAGCCGGAACCCGGGCTGCATGCATGCCTGCGGCCATGACGGCCATACCACCATGCTGCTGGGTGCGGCCACGCTGCTGGCGCAGCAGCCCGATTTCGATGGCACGGTGCACCTGATCTTCCAGCCCGCCGAGGAAGGCGGCGCAGGCGCCAAGGCCATGATGGACGATGGCCTGTTCGAGCGATTCCCCTGCGAGGCCGTGTTCGCGCTGCACAACTGGCCTGCCCTGCCTGCCGGCGAAATGGCGGTGCGCGTGGGGCCCATCATGGCGTCCACGCTGCGTTTCGAGATCCGCGTGCACGGCAAGGGCGGGCACGCTGCCATGCCCCACACCACGCTGGACCCGATTCCCGTGGCCTGCGCCATCGTCGGCCAGCTGCAGACCCTGGTGTCGCGCAGCACCGATCCGCTGGACAGCGCCGTGCTCACCGTGGGCAAGATCACCAGCGGCACGGTGGAGAACATCATTCCCGACGAGGCCAGCATCTTCGGCACGGTGCGCGCCCTCAGGACCGAGACGCAGCAGATGTTCATCGAAGGCATGCAGCGCATCAGCGAGCATGTGGCGGCGGCCCATCTGTGCCGCGCCGAGTTCATCCTCAAGCCCGGCTACCCCAACACCACCAACCACGCGCACGAGGCCCGCTTCATGGCCGATGTGATGCGCGAGGCGGTGGGCGAGGACCGCACCCACGCCGACATCCTGCCGGCCATGACGGCCGAGGACTTCGGCTTCATGCTCGAGGCCGTGCCCGGCGCCTATGGCTGGATAGGCAACGGTCCCGCCACGGGCCAGCCCGGCGTGGGCCTGCACAATCCCGGCTACGACTTCAACGACGACAACCTGGGACGTGGCGCACGCTTTTGGGATCTGCTGGCGCGCCGCTGGCTGGAGCAGCCCGCCAACCAGGCCAGGGACTGAGACAGGCCGCGCCAGGGCCGCGACCCTGGCGTGCCTACGGCCTCAGACGCCGGCCGCCCCCACTTGAAGATCCACCCACTCGGCGGCAGGCAGCGGCCGGCCGTAGTGGTAGCCCTGGAACAGCACATCCTGGTTCCAGGCGCGCAGGGTGCCGGCCTGCTCCTCGGTCTCCACGCCTTCGGCCACCACGCGCAGGTGCAGGCGACGGGCCATGAGCAAAATGGCTTCGACCATGGCGGCATTGCCGGGCGAGGCATGGCAGTCCTGCACAAAAGACTTGTCGATCTTGAGTTCACGGAACGGCAGCCGCTGCAGATAGGCCAGCGATGAATAGCCGGTGCCGAAGTCGTCCAGCCCCATCTCCACGCCCAGCAGCTGCAGCTCGGTCATGCGCTCGCGCGCCTCGTCCACGTCGCGCATGACCACGCTTTCCGTGACCTCCAGCGTCAGCCGGCGCGGGTCGGCGCCGGTGGTGGCCAGGATGCGCTTGAGCTTGTTCACCACATCGGGCTGGCGGAACTGCCGCCAGCTGACGTTGACCGACAGCCGCCAGCCGTGCTGCACGAATTCGGGCCGCACCAGCATGCGGCAGGCCTGCTCCAGCATCCAGTCTCCCAGCTGCACGATCAGGTCCGACTCCTCTGCCACGGCAATGAAGTCGCCGGGCTCGACCATGCCCAGGCGCGGATGGTTCCAGCGCACCAGCACCTCGGCGCCCACGCAGCGCCCCATGCGGTCCACCTGGGACTGCAGGTAGGGCTGCAGCTCGCCGGCAGGGATGGCGCGGCGCAGGTCTTTTTCGATGCGAAAGCGCTTGCCCACGGCCTCGGCCATGTCGGGCTGGAAGATGACGACCTGGCCCAGACCGGCCTGCTTGGCCTGGTGCAGGGCCACGCCGGCGCGGCGCAGCACGTCATGGCCGCCGCTGTCGGTGCGCGAGGCGGCAAAGCTGGCCGCGCCGATGCTGCAGCTGGCCTGCACTTCCTCGCCGGTTTCCTCCAGCCACAGCGGCCGCTCCAGCGCGTCCTGCAGCACCTGGGCCAGGGCGCGCATGTGCTGGTCGACCTCGGCGGCCTCGTGGCCTGCCTTCTCCAGCAGCACGGCGAATTCGTCGGCGCCCATGCGGGCCAGCAGCACGCCGTCGGGCAGGGCATCGGCCAGGCGCAGCGCCAGCGCGCCCAGCAGCGCGTCGCCGCGCACCGTGCCGCGCACATCGTTGAAGGCCGTGAAGCGGTCCATGTCCAGCAGCAGCAGGCCGTGGCGCGGCTCGCCCCCCTTGCCGCCCTCGCGGAACTCGCGCGCCAGCGCGCGCAGCCGCTGGGTCAGCGACAGGCGGTTGGGCAGGCCGGTGAGCGCATCGAAATGCGCCAGCGCATGGATCTGGCGCTCCGCGCGCATGCGCTCGGACAGGTCCTGCTTGAGTTCCACGTAGTTGACGATGCTGCCGTCCGAGGCCCGTATCGGCGCCACGAGCACGGCCTCGGGCAGGTCCTCGCCCTGGCGCGTGCGGTTGGTCATCTGGCCACGCCACAGCGCGCCCCGGCCCAGCTGGTGCAGCGCCTCTTCCCAGGCCGGAGCATCCAGCCCCATGGTGGAGTAGCGGTGCGTGGGCTGGCCCAGGACTTCGTTGCGCGCAAAGCCCGTGCGCTGCAAAAAGGCCTCGTTCACATAGACGATGTTCTGGTGCACGTCGGTGATGACGATGCTCTCGGGGTTCTGCTCCACGGCGCGGTAGAACTTGCGCAGATCGTCCTGGTGCTGCTCCAGCGCGCCCAGTGTGTCCTGCAGCTCCTGGGCGCGGCGGATCAGGCTGCGCCGCGCCATCAGCGTGACCGTGCCCGTCAGCCCCAGCATGCCCACGAAGTAGAGCATGGAGAACACGGGCGAGGTCTCGCGCTGGCCGATCCAGTCAACGCCTTCCCGGCCCGCCACCCAGAAACCGGCCATGGTCAGCACGGACAGGACCAGCATGACCAGCGTGGTGCGCACGCCCAGCACCCAGGCGCACATGACCAGCAGGGCAGGAAAGGCCAGCACCGAACCGCTTTGCACGCCGCCCGTGGCGGCCACCACGGTCACGGCCGCCGTCCAGGTGCCCCAGACAAGCACATTGGAGGCCAGCCGCCAGTGCCGGCGCCAGCCCAGCAGCACGGCACCGAAGCTCACGCCTGCGGCAACCAGGTTCAGCCGCACGCTGAGCCAGGGAACGGGGTCCTGCATCAGCAGCGCCATGGCCAGCATCACGGTGAGGCTGGTGATCCATATGCTGCCCACCAGGACCACCCTGCGCAGGGACAAATGGGTTTCCGCCTCGACTCGATGACGCCGCATGAAAAAGCCCCAACAGAGAAAGAACACTCAACATGCTAGCGGTCGGCGCCGCCTGCGGCTGTGGTGGTTGTGCCACCGCCCCGGTCGGACGCGCTCTTGCACCAAACAGGGTATGCGGGCGCCGGTTCAGGGCGCGCTTTTGCGCTCGCGCGGCGGCCGCTTGCGCGCCTTGACGGCGTCCTTGCGCGCCTGGCGCTCGGCATCGCGCTGCTGGCCCACGGCCAGCCATTGCGCGTACTCCTCGGGAGTCTCCAGCGTGATGCGGCCCAGGACCGCTGCGCGGAAATCCGTGAGCACCAGCTCGGCCGCCTTTTGCACATTGACACGTCCGCCGCCCATCATGGCGCCGCGGCGCCGGCCGATGGCGTCCAGCAGCTCGTCGTCGTGCAGGGCGGCGATGCGTTCGTTGTCCAGGCCCAGCTTGTAGCGCGCCTCCAGCATGTCCGCGTAGTTCTTCTGCAGATAGCCCAGCAGCTCCAGCGCCACCAGTTCCTCGTCATAGGCGTTGCGGCCGACGGCGCCGCTGGCGGCCAGGTTGTAGCCGCTTTGCTCGACGATGATGCGCGGCCACAGCATGCCGGGCGTGTCCCAGAGGTAGAAGTCGTCGGCCAGCACGATGCGCTGCTCCAGCTTGGTGATGCCGGCCTCGTCCCCCGTCTTGGCCTGCCGCTTGCCGCTCATGGAGTTGATCAGCGTGGACTTGCCCACGTTGGGGATACCGCAGATCAGCACGCGCATGGGCTTGGCCATGCCGCCACGGTTCGGCGCCAGCAGCTTGCAGGCCTCGATCAGCCGGCGCGTGGGCGCGGGCTCGGAGGCGTCCAGCGCAATGGCGCGCGTGTCGCTCTGGGCGTTGTACCAGTCCAGCCACAGCGGCGTGCGCGCGGCATCGGCCAGGTCCTGCTTGTTGAGCACCTGCAGGCGCGGCTTGTGGCCCGTCAGCTCCTGCAGCAGCGGGTTGCTGCTCGACCCCGGCAGGCGCGCATCCAGCACTTCGATGACCACATCGATTTCCTTGACGCGCTCGGTGATCACCTTGCGCGTGAGATTCATGTGACCGGGGAACCACTGTATGGCCATGGGATTACTTTCTGGGAAACGGGGGGACTGGCAGGGGCGCAAGGATAATTCATGGCTTGCGCAGACAGGATGCAACAACGCGCGGCGCCCCGGCGCAACCCGCAGACTTCCATTTTTTCTTGCGCAAGCCGCAATTGTCCCCCGCTTTTACGCCCAGCCTCACTGCCCATGTCCTTGCCCGATACCCCCTCGTCCCGCTCCGCCTCGCGCAAGGCAGACATCGAACTGCTGATCAAGGGCGTGACCTGCGCCGTGATCGGGCTGGTGATTCTGCTGGCGCCACAGTTCATGGCGCCCGGGGGCATCGTGCAGATGATGGCCCAGTCGTACCTGGTCGGCTGGTTCGCCCTGCTGCTGGGCACGGCCTTCATCGTGCTGTTTGCGGTGCGCCGCAGCAAGGCGCGGCGCTGAGCATGGTGCAGGGGCCGCTGGAGCAGGCGCTGTCGCAGATCCAGCTGTGGCAGCAGCGCGCCCAGGCCGCAGGCATTGCACTGCGCCCTGCGCCGCCCCAGCCCACGAGCTGCTGCGGCCGCGGCTGCAACGGCTGCGTCTGGGAGGGCTTCTACGACGCCGTGCTGTTCTGGTGCGAGGACGCAGGCCAGGCGCTGGGCGCCGGGCGGGGTTGAAGCGCGCTCAGCGCAGGTTCTCCGGCGCCATGTAGCGCAGGCGCCATTCCTCGAACGACAGCGTGTCCGCGGCCTCGATGTCGCGCTGCTCCTGCACGGACTGCGCCGACCATTGCTCGAAGCGCTGCTGCTGCGCCTGGCTCCAGGGCAGGGCCAGCAGCGAGTCGCGGGCCTGCTCGGACCGGGCCAGCGTGAAGTTCGCAAAGCTGTTGCCGTATGCGCCCGTCAGCTCGCCCAGCACATGGGCCGACGGCGTGCTCTCGGGGTGCTCCAGGCGCTCCAGCGCCTGGGCCAGGGCGGCGCTGTAGTCCTGCGTGCCGTGGGTGCTGTCCAGCGCCTGGGCGTAGGGTCGGCACTGGGCCAGCACTTCATGGGCCCAGTCGCGCAGCGGCACTTCTCGGCCGGCGCGCACCAGCTGCAGGCCCGGCTCGCGGCCGCGCTCGGCCGTCAGGTGCTGGTTGTGCTTGAGTTCCGCGATCTCGTCCGGCGTATCCGGCGGGCTGTCGGCGTTCAGGCAGTGCAGCAGGAACACGTCCAGCATGCGCATGGTGGGCGCGGCAATGCCCACGTCCTCGAAGGGATCGAGGTCCATCAGGCGCACTTCCACATACTCCACGCCGCGCTCGCGCAGCGCGTGCAGCGGGCGCTCGCCGCGGCTGACGGTGCGCTTGGGGCGGATGGTGCCGTAGAACTCGTTTTCGATCTGCAGCAGGCCCGTGCCCAGCTGGTTGTAGTCGCCGCCCGGGTTGCGCACGCCCAGCATCTCATAGGCGGGATAGGGCTGGGTCAGCGCGTCGTACAGCGAATTCGCATAGCCTTCCAGGCCGTTGTAGCTGACGTTGATGCTGGCCTGCGCATCGCTCTGGTAGCCCAGGCGTCCCATGCGCAGCGAGGTGGCGTGGGGCAGGTACAGCGCCTGGCCCGTATTGCCCAGCGGCTGCAGCCGGTGCTCGCGCCCCTCGACGAAACAGGGACACAGCGCGGGCGACGCGCCATACAGGTACAGCAGCACGAAGGCATGGCGCCGGAAATTGCGGATCAGCGAGAAATACTGGTCGCTGGTCACGCCGGGCAGCGACCAGTTGTAGTGGATGCCCGAAATCGTCTGCATGCGCCGGCCATAGCGGTGGCCCAGCCCCATGCGGTACACGCTCTTGGAGCGGCCCGAGTGCGAGGAGCCGTAGCGCGCCAGCGGAATCGTCTCGTCCGTGGGCAGCTGGCAGGGCATGCTGGACGACCACAGCATCTCGCCACCCGCATCGCGCAGGCTGCGCAGCACGAACTGGTGGATCTGCACCAGTTCGTCCAGGCATTCCTGCACGCCCAGCCGCGCGCCGGTGATCAGCTCGATCTGCGATTCGCTGTAGTCGGTGGTGATGTGCGGATGCGTGAGCGCCGAGCCCAGCGCCAGGGGATGCGGCGTCAGTGCCAGGCTGCCGGAAGGCAGCACGCGCAGGCCCTCCTTTTCTATGCCACGGCGTATGCCCTTGAGCCGCTCAGGACCGGGAACCGCCATGGATGCCTGCGATGTTTTCATTCTTGTTTACCGATTCGTTGATGGGCATCGGCCCACACGGAAACCACCAGGATTCCCGGCGGACCCGACCCGGACGCCGAATGATAGAGAAACGGCAGGAAACGCGATGGCGCCTGTCCGCTTAACCACGCGTTTTGGCCTGTTGCCCCGCATGGGATCGCCGCGAGCGAAAGGAATATGTCAGAGTTTCGCCCTCCCGGCCGGCGCTGCCTTGATACCGGGCAAGGGACGGCCGGCCAGCGGCGAAATCTCTGGCCGGCCCCCGCTTCATCAACGGGCAGCGGCCATGGCCTTGCCCACTTCCAGCGTGCCCTGCGCGGCGCCGCTGGCGGGCACCTGTTCGCCGCTGCGGTCCAGCACCTGGGCCAGTTGCGCGGCCAGTTGTTCCGGCACCTGCTCGCCCTGGCCCAGGTAAACGCCTTCGGTCAGCGTGATGAAGGCGGCCTCGAAGCCGCCCGCGCCTGCGCACAGCGTGGTGCGTGTGGGCGCACTTTCGTGGGCCAGCACCAGCATGGCGGGCACCACGGCCTCGGGCTTGAGGGCGGCCAGCACGGCCTCGGGCATCAGGCCTTCCGTCATGCGGGTGGCCGCCGTGGGTGCCAGCGCATTCACATGGATGCCGTGCTTGGCGCCTTCTATGGCCAGGGTCTGCATGAGGCCGACCTGGGCCAGCTTGGCCGCGCCATAGTTGGCCTGGCCGAAGTTGCCGTACAGGCCCGTGGAAGACGTGGTCATCACGATGCGCCCGTAGTTCTGCGCCTGCATGTGCGGCCACACGGCCTTGCAGCAATGCGCGGCGCCCATCAGGTGCACTTCCACCACCAGGCGGAAGTCGTCCATGCCCATCTTGGCAAAGCTCTTGTCGCGCAGGATGCCGGCGTTGTTGACCAGGATGTCCACGCGGCCCCAGGCATCGACGGCCTGCTGCACCATGGCCTGCACGGCCTCGAAATCGGTGACCGATGCACCGTTGGCCAGCGCCTGGCCGCCCGCCGCGCGGATCTCGTCCACCACGGCCTGGGCCGCCGTGGCCGAACCGCCGCTGCCATCGACCGCGCCGCCCAGATCATTGACCAGCACCTTGGCGCCGCGCGCCGCCAGCGCCAGCGCATGCAGGCGCCCCAGGCCGCCGCCGGCCCCCGTCACGATGGCCACGCGGCCTTCAAACTCAATCGCCATGGAGATGCTCCCTTTGTGTCGTTGGATGCCGGTTGCGCCCTCCGGATGGCAGGGCACCGGCCACCCAGCAATGTAGACGGACGCCGGCCGCATTCCGGTTGCCGAAGCGACTGCGGCAGGCCCGCCGGCCTTGTCCCCATCATTTCGTGACAAGCCTGTGGAAAACCATGTGCAGGCTCGGGACTGGCTGGTTAAGTAATTGTTTTGATTCGATTTTTTCGTTTTGCCTATTTTTTAATCAAATCCACAAGTCGTGTGCCCGACTTATCCCGCCTCACCCTGAACAATCTTGTGAACAACTTTCACAGCGGGCGGGATAAGGCACGCAAGTCATTGATTTAAAAGAAAAACAGGAGGATCGCTTAAAAAATAGGCAGAAGACCCCGGATTTTCGGGCCACGTCCCGCTTATCCACCGCGCAACCTGCATGTACGCATTTACCCCCATTCGTACTGGACAAGCATGTGGACAAGCCGCCAAAAATGCCGAATTCGCAACATAAGTCATTGATTTGACAAACAAGCCAGCCAATTGCTCAAAAAACAGGCAAACCTGTGCGTCGCAGCCGGACGCGTTCAAACGCCTTGCGACCCGCTCCCCTCACAGGCCTCATCACGCGCATGCGCTGCAAGCGCCCCGCAGACGGCACCGGCAACCAGGGGAAAGACATAGACGCCGAGGGATTTGGGAAACGGCGTGCCGGAGGTCGCTGAAAAGCATGCAGCCAGCGCGGCGACACCGCTCACCGCACCCAGCACGGCGCCGAACTCCCTGGTGCTCAGTACCTGGAGCAGGCCCCTGAGAGGCCAGCCGACCACATAGATCATCCCCGCCAAAGCGGCAGGAACAGCACCTATGCCGTAGCCGAACACGACGAGCAGCCAGTTCACCGGCAGGACCGGCGCACCGTCCGCGCCCACAAGCATCACGGTCAGCACGCCCACACCGGGACCGACCAGCAGGAAAACGAGCACAGGCAGGAGGTAGGGCTTGATATGCATGGAGCCAAGCCTAGCGCACCGCTGACCGCTGCCCGGGAGACCCACCTCAACCCGGCCCCTGGTGCCAGACATTGCCTGATATAGGCCCGATACAGAGCCCGATACAGGGTACAAACACCCTTCGCCCCACAGAATTGCAGCCCCCCCCCCCTTGATAACCATGAGCCAGGATTCCCCCGCCTCCTCCCCTTTTTCCCCGCCCTTCTTCACGGCCCGCCTCACGCCCAGCGGTCTGCAGGTCGATGCCTGGGCCGACCAGCCGCTGTTGCACTCGCTGGAGCAGGGCGGCGTGGACTGGCCCAGTTCCTGCCGCAACGGCACCTGCCGCACCTGCATCGGGCAGCTGGTGTCGGGCAGCGTGCGCTACGAGATCGAATGGCCGGGCGTGACGCGCGAGGAGCGGGCCGAGGGCTGCGTGCTGCCCTGCATCGCCTATCCCGAAGGCGATGTGGTGCTGCAGGACCCCGGCCCCTGAATCCGGCCAAAGCCCGCGCCGCCTGCGGCCGATGGCCGCTGGAATAGAATGTGCGCTTTCGCAAGGTCATTCCGGGTCATGCCGATTGCCGACAGCGGCTGCGCCGCGCCACACGTTCTTTGGAAGCCCACTTCTGACGCCTGCCAGGCCGAGGAAGCCGGCGCGTGTGCCGCGCCCCGTCCGCACGACCCGGCTCCTCCAGAAGGCACTCCATGAACAACTCCACGTCCCCCGTGCCCATCTCGCCGGTGGAAGACATCATTGCCGACATGCGCGCGGGCCGCATGGTCATCCTCGTCGATGAGGAAGACCGCGAGAACGAAGGCGACCTGGTGCTGGCCGCCGACCATGTCACCCCCGAGGCGATCAACTTCATGGCGCGCTTCGGCCGCGGCCTGATCTGCCTGACGCTCACGCGCGAGCGCTGCGAATACCTGAAGCTGCCGCCCATGGCCGCGCGCAACGGCACCGTGTACAGCACGGCCTTCACCGTCTCCATCGAAGCGGCCGAGGGCGTGACCACCGGCATCTCCGCCGCCGACCGCGCCCGTACCGTGCAGGCCGCCGTGGCCAAGGACTCCAAGCCCACGGACCTGGTCCAGCCGGGCCACATCTTCCCGCTGCAGGCCGTCGACGGCGGCGTGCTCATGCGCGCCGGTCACACCGAGGCCGGCTGCGACTTCGCCGCCCTGGCCGGCTGCAGCCCCGCCGCCGTGATCTGCGAGATCATGAAGGACGACGGCACCATGGCCCGCCTGCCCGACCTGCAGCTGTTCGCGGCCGAGCACGGCCTGAAGATCGGCACCATTGCCGACCTGATCCAGTACCGCAGCCGCAACGAAACTCTGCTCAGCAAGGTCGGCGAGCGCCCGCTGCAGACGGCGCACGGCGAGTTCATCGCCCATGCCTTCCGCGACCTGCCCAGCCAGTCCGTGCACCTGGCCCTGGTCAAGGGCCAGTGGGATGCCGACACGCCCGTGCCCGTGCGCGTGCATGAGCCGCTGTCCGTGCTGGATGCGCTGGAGACCGGCCGCACCCTGCATTCCTGGAGCCTGGACACCAGCCTCGAATACATCGCCCGCCAGGGCCACGGCGTGGCCGTGCTGCTCAACTGCGGCGAAAGCGGCGACCAGCTGCTGGCCCAGTTCGACGGCAGCGCACGCGCCGCCCAGGCGCCCGAGCGCGGCCGCATGGACCTGCGCACCTATGGCGTGGGCGCGCAGATCCTGCGCGAGTGCGGCGTGCAGCGCATGCAGCTCATGGGCCAGCCGCGCCGCCTGCCCAGCATGGCCGGCTACGGCCTCGAAATCAGCGGCTACATCCCCAAGGAATAAGAAATGTTGAACGCAGAAAAGGGCCAGGCCCTGAATCTTGATGGTGCGCAACTGCGCATTGGCATCGTGCAGGCCCGCTTCAATGAAAGCATCACCAACAGCCTGACCCAGGCCTGCCGCGAAGAGCTGCTGGCCCTGGGCGTGCAGGCCGGAAACATCGACCACGTCACCGTGCCCGGCGCCCTCGAAGTGCCCGTGGCGCTGCAGGCGATGGCCGAGTCCGACCGCTACGACGCCCTGGTGGCGCTGGGCTGCATCATCCGTGGGGAGACATACCACTTCGAGCTGGTGGCCAACGAATCGGGTGCGGGTGTCACGCGCCTGGCCCTGGACTACCAGCTGCCGATCGCCAACGCGATCATCACCACCGAGAACACCGAGCAGGCCATTGCACGCCAGACCGAAAAGGGACGCGACGCGGCCCGGGTCGCCGTGGAAATGGCCAACCTGCTCCAAACCATTGACCGACCATGAGCGACGAACACTCCACACCGGCCTCCGCACGCCCTCCCCGCCAGAGCCGCACCGGCCTGACCAGCACCGGCGCGCGCAAGGCCGCCTCCAAGTCCAACCGCAGCCGCGCGCGTGAATTTGCGCTGCAGGCCCTGTACCAGCACCTGGTGGGCGGCAACGACGTGGAGGCCATCGACCGCTTCACGCGCGACCTGTCGGGCTTTCACAAGGCCGACTCGGTGCACTACGACGCGCTGCTGCGCGGCTGCATCAACTCCCAGGTGGACCTGGACGCACTGATCGCCCCCAAGCTGGACCGCACCATGGCCGAGATCTCGCCCATCGAGCACGCCAGCATGTGGATAGGCGTCTATGAATTCCAGCACTGCATGGACGTGCCCTGGCGCGTGGTGCTCAACGAGTGCATCGAGCTGGCCAAGGAATTCGGCGGCACCGACGGCCACAAGTACGTGAACGCCGTGCTCAACGGCCTGGCGCCCACGCTGCGCGCCGATGAGGTGGCACACGACCGCGCCGCAAAGAGCAGCGCAGCGCCTGCTGCGCCGGCCGCGCCTGCGGCCGACGACGCGGCCGGCCAGGCCGGCTGAAGCGCGTCCTGCCACGCTCCTGCATCCACCGGGGCACAGGCCCCGCCGCATCCGGCCGTCCCTGGCCCGCCCGCGCCTGCCGGGCGCGGGCGCCTCTTTCAGGATTTCACCCGTCATGAAGTTTTCGACCCGCGCCGACCGCATTGAGCCCTTTTACGTGATGGAGATCGCCAAGGCGGCGCAGGAGATGGCGCGCGGCTGCGCGGACAGCGACACGCCGATGATCTTCCTGAACATCGGCGAGCCCGACTTCACCGCGCCCCCGCTGGTGCAGGAGGCTGCGGCCCGTGCCGTGCAGGACGGCGCCACGCAGTACACGCCGGCCCTGGGCCTGCCCCAGCTGCGCGAGCGCATCAGCCACTGGTATGCGCAGCGCTTCGGCGTGGATGTGCCGGCGCGGCGCATCGTGGTCACGGCCGGCGCCTCGGCCGCGCTGCAGCTGGCCTGCCTGGCGACCATCGACGCGGGCGACGAAATCCTCATGCCCGACCCCAGCTATCCCTGCAACCGCCACTTCGTGAGCGCAGCCGAAGGCCGGGCCGTGATGGTGCCGACCACGGCGGCCGAGCGCTACCAGCTGAGCGCCGACAAGGTCGAGGCCGCCTGGAACGAGCACACACGCGGCGTGCTGCTGGCCTCGCCCTCCAACCCCACCGGCACCTCGATTGCGCCGGCCGAGCTGCGCCGCATCCTCGACGTGGTGCGCGCCAGGGACGGGCTGACCATCATCGACGAGATCTACCTGGGCCTTTCGTACGATGCGGCTTTCGGCCAGACCGCGCTGGCGCTGGGCGAGGACGTGATCAGCATCAACAGCTTCAGCAAGTACTTCAACATGACGGGCTGGCGCCTGGGCTGGATGGTGGTGCCCGAGGCCATGGTGCCCGTGGTCGAGCGCGTGGCGCAGAACCTCTTCATCTGCGCCAGCACCGTCTCGCAGCGCGCCGCCCTGGCCTGCTTCGAGCCCGAGTCCATTGCCGAGTACGAACGCCGCCGCGCCGAGTTCAAGGCCCGGCGCGACTTCTTCATCCCCGCGCTCGAGGCCCTGGGCCTGCCCGTGCCCGTGCAGCCCGACGGCGCCTTCTACGCCTGGGCCGACTGCCGTGCCGCTGCCGCCAGGCTCGGCGTCCAGGGCAGCTGGGACTTTGCCTACGCCGTCATGGAGCGCGCCCACCTGGCCATCACGCCGGGCCGCGACTTCGGCACGTTCGAGACCGCCGACTTCGTGCGCTTTTCGACGGCCAACTCCATGGAACAGCTGCAGGAGGCCGTGCGCCGCCTGCAGCGCCTGCTGGCCTGAGGCCCGCCGCACATGGCCTTCGAATTTCCCATCCGCGTCTACTGGGAGGACACCGATGCCGGCGGCATCGTGTTCTACGCCAACTACCTCAAGTTCTTCGAGCGCGCCCGCACCGAGTGGCTGCGCGCCCTGGGCATAGGCCAGCAGCAGCTGCGGGAACAAACGGGCGGCATGTTTGTCGTAACCCAGGCCCAGCTGCAATACCTGCGGGCGGCCCGGCTCGATGACCAACTCCTTGTTACCGCCGAGCTGCAAAGCAGTGGCCGCGCTTCGCTGACAATACGCCAGCAGGCGCTGCTGGCATCCGCCGGCGATGGCAATGCGCCGCCGCCCCTGTTGTGCGAAGGCACGATCCGCATTGGATGGGTGGATGGCTCGACCATGCGCCCCGCAAGAATTCCGAACCGCATCCTGGAGCAACTCTCATGAACTCCCATGACATGTCCATACTCAGCCTCGTGCTGCAGGCCAGCTGGGTCGTGCAGCTGGTCATGCTGATCCTTGTGGGCGCCTCGGTGGCCAGCTGGGCCACCATCTTCCGCAAGTCGCAGACCTTGAAGCGCGTGCGCACGCTCAACGACGGCTTCGAGCAGGACTTCTGGTCGGGCACCAGCCTCAACGACCTCTATGCCTCGGCGGCCCACCACGCCAAGCAGGGCGGCCCCATGGAACGCATCTTCGCCAGCGGCATGCGCGAGTACCAGAAGCTGCGCGAGCGCCGCATCGCCGATGTGAACCAATTGATGGACGGCACCCGCCGCGCCATGCGCGCCAGCTTCCAGCGCGAGATGGACGAGGTCGAATCGGGCCTGTCCTTCCTGGGCACCGTGGGCTCGGTCTCTCCCTACGTGGGCCTGTTCGGCACCGTCTGGGGCGTGATGCACGCCTTCACCGGCTTTGCCAACATGGAGCAGATCACGCTGGCCACCGTGGCCCCCGGCATTGCCGAGGCGCTGGTGGCCACGGCCATGGGCCTGTTCGCCGCCATCCCGGCCGTCACGGCCTACAACCGCTACGCCCACCAGATCGACCGCGTGGCCAGCCAGCAGGAAACCTTCATCGAAGAGTTCTCCAACATCCTGCAGCGCAACGTGGGTGCGACCGGCTCCAGCACCCCGTCCGGCCATTGAAGTCGCGCACAGTTTGCAAGGAGTGAGCACATGCCCGCAGTAGCCTCGCGCGGCGGCCGCAGCCGCCGCACCGTCAACGAGATCAACATGGTGCCCTTCATCGACGTGATGCTGGTGCTGCTCATCATCTTCATGGTGACGGCGCCGATGCTCACGCCGGGCTCCATCAACGTGCCCAGTGCCGGCAAGGCCGCGCGCACGCCCCCGAAGCGCGCCGACGTGATGATCGACAAGGACGGCGGCATCCGCATCAAGGCCGGCAGCACCGACAAGACCGTCACGATCCAGGAACTGGGCGCGGTCGCCAGGAGCTGGCAGGACCAGCAAAGCGACGACAGCGCCGTGCTGATCTCGGCCGACAAGAAGCTGCCCTTCGAGACCGTGATGGCCGCCATGTCGGCCCTGCAATCGGCCGGCGTCAAGCGCGTGGCCTTCGGCGTCAAGTCCTCCCAGTAAGCAGCGCCGCCCGCCTTCGACTCCATGCCCAACCTGCAAGACCACGACCAGTTCGCACCGCCGCGCACGCGCGGCCGCACCCGTTCGTGGGCCATGGCCGTGGCCGCGCACGGGCTGCTCGTAGCCGCCATGCTGTGGACCGTGCGCCCCCCGAAGCAGGCCGACGAGCCCATGGTCGAGGCCGAGTTCTGGTCCACGGCCGCGCCGGCCCCTGCCCTGCCCGTGCCCGCGCCTCCCCCGCCACCTGCGCCCGAGCCCGTTCCCCAGCCGCCACCGCCGCCGCCCGCGCCCGTGATTGCGCCGCCCCCACCTCCCAAGCCGCAGGCCGTGGACGACGACCGCGAGGCCGAGATCGCGCTGGAGAAGAAGCGCAAGATCGAGCAGCAAAAGAAGGAGCGCGCCGAACAGGCCGCCCGCGAGCAGCGCGAAAAGGAACGCCAGGAGCGCCTGGACAAGGAAAAGGCCGAGAAGGCGGCCAAGGACAAGGCCGAGCGCGAGAAGGCGGAAAAAGCCGAGAAGGACCGCCGCGACAAGCTCGAGCAGCAGAAAAAGGACAAGGCCGAGCAGGACCGCAAGGACCGCCTGGAGCAGCAAAAGAAGGACAAGGCCGAAAAGGAAAAGGCGGACAAGGAAAAAGCTGCCAAGGACAAGGCCGAGCGCGAGAAAGCCGAGAAGGCGGAGAAAGAAAAGGCCGAAAAGGCCGCCAAGGCAGAAGCCGAGAAGAAGGCCGCCGAGGACAAGCGCAAGAAGGAACAGGCAGCCAAGGAAGCCCGCGAGGCCAAGGAAGCCGAGGCACGCCGCCAAGCAAATATCCAGCGCATGCAAAACATGGCTGGCAGCGGCGGCTCGGCGAGCCAAGGATCGGGCGGAGGCAAGAGCAATGGCTCGGGCAGTTCGGCAGGAGGCCCGTCCGCAGGCTATGGTCCTAAAGTGGCGGCACGCGTCAGGCCCAACATCGTCTACCCGGACGCCATCAGCGGTAACCCGCGTGCCGAGGTGCGCGTGCGCGCAGCACCCGACGGCACCATTACGAGTGCCACCATCGCCAAATCCAGCGGCAACAAGGCCTGGGACGATGCCGTCATCCGCGCGCTGCAAAAGACCGAGACGCTGCCGCGCGACATCGATGGCCGCGTGCCCTCGGATCTGGTCATCGACTTCCGCCCGCAGGACTGAACGGGCGCAGGCCCTTCATCAAAAAGCCCCGCCGGTACCTGCCGGCGGGGCTTTTTCCATCTTGCGTTGTATGCAATCCGCCACGCGCCTGCGACTTCGCTTGCGGCACCGGCCGCTTGTCCCTAGCATCCCCGTCTTTGCCGCATTCGCGGCACCCGTCCACCATCGCAAAGGAGAGAACCCATGTCCCATTCGACACGTCCCTTTGCAGTCGTGCACGCTTGAAGCCCTAGCGCCTCCAGGCCACGCTGCAGACCTGATTTCCGGCCCCGCAAGAGGCCCGGCTTTCGGCTGCGCGTGCGCTTTTCCTGATGCCTGTCCATCGAGCTTGCGGCGACTGCCCATTGCGCATTCCGCATCTGCCGGAATGTGCCCCAAGCACTCGATCGAAAGCCATTCATGGGCAATTCCATAGTATTCCGTGGCGCAAACGCGGCACCCGCAATCACTCAAGCCAGAGACACCGAGGAAGGGCCGCCCCGCACCGAGGGTGTCGTCTCCCCCCGCGAAGCGAGAGGGGGGAAGGCGCGCAGCGACTCAGGGGGGCCGGACATCCATCTTCAGGTGTTCGCCAACCGCGGCGTCTGGATTGAAGACACCGCCATCCAACAACTTCAAACGACGGCCCGCAACCTGGCCGGCATGCGCGCAGCCGTGGGCCTGCCGGACCTGCACCCGGGCCGGGGCTACCCGGTAGGGGCAGCCTTCTTTTCCGTGGGCCGCTTCTACCCGGCCCTGGTCGGCGGCGACATCGGCTGCGGCATGTCGCTGTACAGCACGAAGCTGGCGGCGCACAAGACCTCGGCCCCCAAGCTGGAAAAGGCGGTGGGCAACATCGACGGCCCCCTGCCCCAGGAACTGCTGGACGCCGTGGACATGCAGCAGCTGGAGCACATCGCCCAGGCCAGCGGCGTGGCCGACCTGGCGTATCTGCAGGACAGCCTGGGCACCATTGGCGGCGGCAACCACTTTGCCGAACTGCAGGTGGTGGACACGCTGTACGAGGACGGCGCGCTCGACAGGAAACGCGTGCACCTCATGGTGCACAGCGGCTCGCGCGGGCTGGGCGGCGCCATCCTGCGCGCCCATGTGGAGGCCTTCAGTCACGACGGCCTGGCCGCCAGCAGCGATGCCGCCACGCAGTACCTGCGCCAGCACGCGGCCGCCATCGCCTTCGCCCAACTGAACCGCGCCAGCATTGCGGCACGCCTGCTGCGCGCCCTGCGCACGCGCGGCCAGGCCCTGCTGGACATCACCCACAACCACGTGATCGCCCACCACTGGCGCGGCGAAGACGGCTTTTTGCACCGCAAGGGCGCCACGCCGGCCGACCAGGGTCTGGTGGTGATCCCGGGTTCGCGCGGCGACTACAGCTACCTTGTGCGGCCCGTGGCCGGGCGTGACGAGGCACTGCACTCGCTGGCGCACGGCGCGGGCCGCAAGTGGGCACGTACCGATTGCATGGGCCGCCTGCGCCCGCGCTTCACGCTGGACGAACTGCTGCGCACAAAATTCGGCAGCGCCGTGGTCTGCGCCGACCGCGAACTGGTCTACGAGGAGGCCCCCCAGGCCTACAAGGACGTGGACTCCGTCGTCGCCAGCCTGCAGGAAGCCGGCCTGGTGCAGCTGGTGGCGCGGCTGCGCCCCCTGCTGACCTACAAGAAGGGAGCCATGCAATGCTGCTGATCCAGCTGACCGCATCCCACGGCCCCGCCGAGTGCGAGCATGCCGTGCGCCTGACCCTGCGCGAGCTGCTGCGCGACTGCGCCGCCAGCGGCATCACCGTGGACGTGCTGGAAGAAACGCCCACGCCGGCCGGCTACAGGTCCGTGCTGCTGCGCTGCGAGGGCGACACCGGCCTGCTCCACGGCACGCTGGGCGCCTGGCTGGGCACCATCCAGTGGGTCTTCGACAGTCCCCTGCGGCCCCACCATCCGCGCAGGAACTGGTTTGTTGCCGTGCAGAAGTGCGAGCCGCCCCGGCAATTGCCGGCAGACGGCGAAATCGTCTTCCAGGCCTGCAAGGCCTCGGGCAAGGGCGGCCAGCATGTCAACACCACGGACTCCGCCGTCCATGCCCTGCATGTGCCCAGCGGGATCTCGGTGAAGGTCATGAGCGAGCGCAGCCAGCACGCCAACAAGCGGCTGGCGCGCGAGCTGCTGGCCCTGAAGCTGGCGCGCCTCAACGCGCAGGGCGAGGGCCAGGCCCGGCGCACGCGCAGCCAGCAGCACTGGGAGGTGGAGCGCGGCAGCCCCGTGAAGGTGTTCCGCGCCTGAACGCCCGGGGCTAGCCCCGGGCGCACATGTAGATGCCCAGGGCCAGCAGGCCCAGCATCAGCACGCGCTTGAAAACCTGGGGCGACAGCGACTGGCGCAGCCGCTCGCCCCAGGCCATGCCGGCCAGGGCGGGCAGCAGCATCAGTGCGGAAACCAGGGCCGTGGCCCCCCAGCCCGTCCAGGACGAAGCGGCATGGCCCTGCCCCTGCGCCAGCGCCATGCCCGCGCCCAGCGCCAGCGTGGACACCGTGAAGCACAGGCCCATGGCCTGCATCAGCGCCTGCCGGCCCAGCGCCAGCGATTGCAAAAAGGCCACGGCCGGCACCACGAACACGCCGGTCAACGCCGTGATCCCGCCCGTCAACAGACCACACAACAGGCCCAGCCAGGCCTGATGCCTCTGCGGCACCTGCAGGCCTGGCCCCCACAGGCCCCACAGGGCATACACAACCAGGGCCACGCCCAGCGCCGTGCGCGCCACGGCGGCCTCGCCCACCGGGCCCCACCACAGCATGCCGCCCACCGTGCCCGCGACAATGCCCAGCTGCATCCAGCCCAGGCGCCGCAGCAGCGGCCGCAGCGATGGCAGGGGCCGCATCTGCACCACATTGGTCACCAGGGACGGCAGCAGCAGCCAGGCCGCCGCCTGCCCGGCCGGCATGAACAGCGCCAGCAGCGCCATGGACACCGTGGGCAGGCCCAGGCCCACCACTCCCTTGACGACACCGGCCAGCCCGAACACGGCCACCGCCGCCGCCAGCACCCACCACGCATCCCACATCACGGCCACCCTGCACTTTCCACCGACTTGGCTCAGGCCCTTCCTGAACCTCATGGCGCCATGCTCGTGCACCAACAAAGGGATCACAATCGGGAATCTTCAAACCAAGGCTCAGGCATGGCCTGATCCTTCAGCACCACAGGCCATGCGATTCGACCTCACCGACCTGCAGCTGTTCGTCCATATCCTCGACTGCGGCACGCTCACGGCGGCGGCCGGGCGCTCGCACATGACGCTGGCCTCGGCCAGCGAGCGCGTGCGCGGCATGGAGGCGCAACTGGGCTGCGCCCTGCTCGCTCGCCAGGCGCGCGGCGTACGGCCCACGGCGGCCGGCCACACGCTGGGCCAGCATGCGCGCAGCGTGCTGGCACAGATGCAGCGCCTGCGCGGCGACATGGCCGAGTACGGCGCGGGGCTGGCCGGCCATGTGCGCGTCTGCGGCAACACCTCGGCCGTGGGCGAGCACCTGCCGCTGGCCGTGGCGGGCTTTCTGCGCAGCCACCCGCGCGTGGCGCTGGAGCTGCAGGAATGCGGCAGCGCCGAAGTGCTGGACCGGCTGCGCCAGGGCCTGTGCGACATCGGCGTGGCCAGCGATGCGCAGGACACCACCGGCCTGCAGGCCACGCCCTGGCGCCCCGACCCGCTGGTGGCCGTGCTGCCGCGCGGCCACCGCCTGGCCCGGCGCACGCGCCTGGCCTTGCAGGAGCTGCTGGCCGAAGACTGGGTGGGCCTGCCGCACGATGCCGCCCTGCAGATGCTGGTGCGCCAGCAGGCCGCCTTGCTGGGGGGGCCGTCGGAAGGGCAGTTGCGCTGGCGCGCCCAGCTGCAGCACCTGGACAGCATCTGCCAGCTGGTGGGCCAGGGCGTGGGCGTGGCCGTCATGCCGGCGGCAGCCGCGCAGCGCCTGGCCCCGGCCAGCGGCGCCCGCGCCGTGCCCTTGAGCGATGCCTGGGCCCGGCGCCAGCTGCTGCTGTGCACGGCCCGGGAAGACCAGTTGCCCGCCCATGCAAGGCAGTTGCTGGTGCATCTGCAAGGGCTTGGCTCGCCTGAGCCTTAGCGAACCATGTTGGAAAGCGCTATGCAGGACAATACGGGGATCATGACCCTCAAAGCCCCCGAACTGCTGCTGCCGGCCGGCTCGCTCGACAAGATGCGCGCGGCCTACGACTTTGGCGCCGACGCCATCTACGCCGGGCAACCCCGCTACAGCCTGCGCGCACGCAACAACGAATTCCGCCTCGAACAGATCGCCCAGGGCATCTCCGAGGCGCATGCGCGGGGCAAGAAATTCTTCGTCACCAGCAACCTGATCGCCCACAACGACAAGGTGCGCACCTATATCCGCGACATCGAGCCCGTGATCGAGTGCAAGCCCGACGCGCTGATCATGGCCGACCCCGGCCTGATCATGATGGTCAAGGAAAAGTGGCCCGAGACCGAGGTCCATCTCTCGGTGCAGGCCAACACCACCAACTGGGCCACGGTGAAGTTCTGGCAGAAGGCCGGCGTCTCGCGCATCATCCTGTCGCGCGAGCTGTCGCTGGACGAGATCGAGAAGATCCGCCAGGAATGCCCGGACATGGAGATCGAGGTCTTCGTGCACGGCGCGCTGTGCATCGCCTACTCGGGCCGCTGCCTGCTGTCGGGCTACTTCAACCGGCGCGATCCCAACCAGGGCACCTGCACCAATGCCTGCCGCTGGGACTACAAGACGCATGACGCGGCCGTGGACCCCAATACCGGCGAGGCCCTGGCCCAGACCATGGAGCAGGACTTCAGCTTCGAGAAGGCCCGCGAGGAAGCCGACAGCCAGTTCACCAGCACCTGCGGCGACGGCGCGCGCCACCCCAAGGCCGAGCAGGTCTACCTGCTGGAGGAAAAGGGCCGCCCCGGCGAGCTGATGCCCATCATGGAAGACGAGCACGGCACCTACATCATGAACTCCAAGGACCTGCGCGCCGTGGAGCATGTGGAGCGCCTGGTGAAGATCGGCGTGGACTCGCTCAAGATCGAGGGCCGCACCAAGAGCCTGTACTACGTGGCCCGCACGGCCCAGGTCTACCGCCGCGCCATCGACGATGCCGTGGCCGGCCGCCCCTTCAACCCCCACCTGATCACCGAACTCGAAGGCCTGGCCAACCGTGGCTACACGGGCGGCCTGCTGGAGCGCCGTCCCTCGCAGGACTACCAGAACTACGAGACCGGCCACTCGGTGCTGCAGCGCAGCCACTTCGTGGGCGAAGTGCGCAGCTATGCCGACGGCATGGCGGAGGTGGAGACCAAGAACCGCTTCTCGGTGGGCGACACGCTGGAGATCATCCACCCCCAGGGCAACCGCCAGGTGCTGCTGGAGAAGATGTTCAACCTCGACGGCGAGCCCGTGCAGGTGGCCCAGGGCAACCCGGTGCGCGTGCGCATCCCCCTGGAAGGCCCGGCTGAAGGCGCGCTGATCTCGCGCCTGCTCTGAGGGCGGGCTTCGCCCCTGCTTCCAGTTTTTCTTCTTGGCGGCCGTCCAGGTCCATTGCCGCAATGGCCTGGAGCGGGCGCCTTTTTCTTTCATTCCTCATTTCTGCACTGCCATGGACATCGTCGTCAACGAAGAACTCAAGGCCTACATCGACCCGCTGACCCCCGATGAACTCGACGCGCTGGAGCGCAGCATCCTGGCCGAGGGCTGCCGCGATGCGCTCGTGCTCTGGAACGACCTGCTCATCGACGGCCACAACCGCTACGCCATCTGCCAAAAGCACGGCCTGCCCTTCAACACCATCCAGGCCACGCAGTTCAAGAACATGGATGACGTGCACCTGTGGATGATCGACCAGCACCTGGGCCGCCGCAGCGTGTCCGACTTCCAGCGCGGCGTGCTGGCGCTGCGCAAGCGCGAGATCATTGCGGCCCGCCGCTCGGCCGCTGCCGCCGCCGTGATGGCGGCCAAGGCCGAGGCGCCGGCCCAGCCCGAAGGCGAAGCGCCCTGGGAAGGTGAGACCGACCCCGTGGTCGCCGCCGCCCTGGCCAGCGTGGCCAAGGTGCCCGATGAGGCCCTGGACACGCGCGAGGCCCTGGCCCGCGTGGCCCGCCTGTCCAGCAGCCAGGTCAAGCTGATCGAGACCATCCAGCAAAAGGCCGCGCCCGAAGTGGTGGCCGCCGTGCGCTCGGGCGACATCTCGCTGAGCACCGCCGCCGTGGTCGCCAGCCTGCCCGTGGATGAGCAGCAGGCCGTGGCCGCCGCCGGCGCCGACGAACTCAAGCAGGCCGCCAAGCGCGTGCGCGATGCCAAGAAAAAGCCCAAGGCCGCCAAGCCCGAAGCCGACGCTGCTGACGGCGAAGGTGCGGCCGTGACCGCCTCGCCCGAGGAACTGCAGCAGCGCGTGAACGAACTTGAAGCCGAGAACGAGCGCCTGCGCCAGCAGATCAAGGCCTTGCAGGAACTGCTGGCCGAACAGGGCTGATCCCCGGGCCGCGACCTCCCCAGGCATGACGCGCTACCAGGAACTGGCCGACGATATCGAGGCCTCCATCGCCGCAGGCGTGCTGCGCGCGGGCGACAAGCTGCCCTCCGTGCGTCACACCAGCGAGCGGCGCGGCGTCAGCGCCTCCACGGTGTTCCAGGCCTACTATCTGCTGGAGGCACGCGGCCTGGTGCGCGCGCGCGAGCGCTCGGGCTACTTCGTCGCGGCGCGGCCGCACAGCGCCCCGCCCGAGCCCACGCAGCTGTCGGCCCCCCCGGGCGAGCGCTTTGCCGTGGTCGATGTGAGCGAGCGGGTGTTCGAGGTTCTGGAATCGTCCATGGACCGCGATGTCGTGCCGCTGGGCTCGGCCTTTCCCTCGCCGCGCCTGTTCCCGCTGCAGCGCCTGGGCCAGGCCCTGGCCCGCGCCGCGCGCCAGGCCGATCCGCGCAGCGCCCTCGACGACCTCACGCCCGGCAGCATGGCATTGCGACGCCAGATCGCGCGGCGCTACCTGGCCGACGGTCTGGCACTGTCACCGTCCGACCTGGTCATCACCAATGGCGCGCTGGAGGCACTGAACCTGTGTCTGGCCGCCGTCACGCGGCCCGGTGGCGCCGTGGTCATCGAATCGCCCTGCTTCTATGGCGCGCTGCAGGCTCTGGAGCGCATGGGGCTGTCCGCCATCGAGGTGCCCACGCATCCCGGCGAAGGCATGGACCTGGCCGCGCTGGAGACCGCCGTGCAGCGCCACCGGCCCCAGGCCATCTGGTTGATGACCAGCTTCCAGAATCCGCTGGGCAGCCTGATGCCCGAGGCGCGCAAGAAGGCCCTGGTGGAACTGGCCACGCGCCACCAGCTGCCGCTGATCGAGGACGATGTCTACGGCGAGCTGTACTTTGGCGAACACCGCCCGCCACCGGCCAAGGCCTTCGACACCGAGGGCTGGGTGCTGCACTGCGCCTCGTTCTCCAAGTGCCTGGCGCCCGGCTGGCGCGTGGGCTGGACCGCTCCGGGCCGCTTCACGCGCGCCGTGGCGCGGCAAAAGCTCACCACCACGCTGGCCACCAATGCCCCCAGCCAGCAGGCGCTGGCCGACTACCTGGAAAGCGGTGGCGTGGACCGCCACCTGCGCCGCCTGCGCCAGAGCCTGGCCCTGCAGCGGGACCACATGGCATCGGCCATTGCCCGCCACTTTCCGCAAGGCACGCGGGCCACGCGGCCCGAGGGCGGCTACTTCATGTGGATAGAGCTGCCGCCGTACTGCGATGCGCTGGCCCTGCACCGCGCAGCGCTGGCGCGCGGCATCAGCGTGGCGCCGGGGCCGATCTTCTCGGCCTCGCAGGCCTTCGGCCATTGCCTGCGGCTGAACTACGGCCATGACTGGAGCGACGAGACCAGGCAGGCCCTGGCCACGCTGGGCGAGCTGGCCCGCGCAATGCAGTCCCTTCCCGCAGCAAAAGCAGCAGGGTAAGCGCCCGCTGCGCTGGAGGCACCTGCTGCGCTGTAGCGCCCGGGCAACGCGACCCCGCGCAGCTGCTGCCAGCCTGGTGCCGGCTGGATGATTCTCATTTAGACTCGCGCACCGAACCGGCATTGCCGCCATACATGCTGACCGGTCCTTGTCTCCTGCTTCCGCCTCGCCCGCCGCCACGCGTCCTGCAGCCTGCCAGCCGACCCTTCAGCGCTGCACCATTCCCAGAGGCACAAAGGAAGTTTTCCATGGTTTCCAGCAATCACTGCGCCACGCTCACACGCTGCGCGGCCGCTGTCGCCGCCGCCCTGCTGTCGCTGCAGGCGTCGGCACAGGCGCCATCCCCCGCGACCACCGCACCCGAGGCCGGCCTGTCCGCCATCACCGTCACGGGCAACTGGCTGGACAACCCCACCGAGGAAAAGGTGCTGGACCATGCCGGCGCGCGCACCATCGTCGAACGGGCGCGCATCGAGGAAACCGGCTCCTCCAGCCTGCGCGACGTGCTGCGCCTGGTGCCCGGCGTGCAGGTGCAGGACAGCAACGGCACGGGCGGCAGCGATGTGTCGCTGAACATCGGCGTGCGCGGCCTGACGGCACGCCTGTCGCCGCGCTCGTATGTGCTGATGGACGGCGTGCCCGTCTCCTACGCGCCCTACGGCCAGCCCCAGCTGTCGCTGGCGCCCGTCTCGCTGGGCAACCTGGAGTCGGTGGACGTGATCCGCGGCGCGGGCTCGGTGCGCTACGGCCCCCAGAACGTGGGCGGCATCATCAACTTCGTCACGCGCGCCATTCCCAAGACCTTCGCGGCCGAGGCCTCGGTGGGCACCGAGTTCTACAGCCACGGCGGCAATGCCAAGACCACGCCCAGCCTCTTCGTGGGCGGCACCAGCGAATCCGGCCTGGGCCTGGCCCTGCTGTACTCGGGCACGCATGGCGACGGCTGGCGCGCAGGCAATGACAAGACCGATATCGACGACATCCTGCTCAAGGGCGCCTACCGCATCTCGGCCCAGGACGACATCGCCGTGTCGCTGCACCACTTCGAGGGCTCGGGCCGCATGCCCGGCGGCCTGACCACGGCGCAGTACGCGGCCGACCCGTTCCAGTCCACGCGCTCCTACGACAGCTTCGACGGCCGCCGCACCGATGCCTCGTTCAAGTACAACCACAAGGACGGGCGCAACAACTTCGAGGTGCTGGGCTACTACGTGGACTCGTTCCGCGGCAGCCACATCGAGCAGGACAACGCCAACCAGCGCCGCCTGACCGCCGCGCCGCGCAGCTACCACTACTTCGGCATCGAGCCGCGCTACTCGCGCCTGTTCGAGACCGGCTCCGTGGTGCAGGAAGTCAGCGTGGGCTACCGCTACCTCAAGGAAAGCAGTTCCGAGGTCGCGCTGCGCACCGCCTACTACAACCCCGCCACCATGGCCAACGCCATGGCCCTGCCGATCACGCCCTACCAGACCAGCCAGGGCGGCACCACGGCCCATGCCTTCTACATCGATGACCGCATCGACATCGGCAACTGGACCATCACCCCCGGCGTGCGCTACGAACGCATCAACTCCTTCAACAACGTCAGCAACCTGGGCGCCGACGGCAGCACCGTCACCAGCCAGCTGTTCCCCAAGGCCGAGGCACGCGAGCTCCTGCCCACGCTGTCCGTGCTCTACCGCATGAATGCGCAGTGGTCGCTGTTCGCCAACGCGGGCAAGTCCTTCGGACCGCAGCAGTATGCGCAGCTGGCCCAGACCGAGCGCGGCCTGCATCCCGAATCGGCCAAGACCTATGAGGTGGGCACGCACTACAACAGCCCGGCGCTGAACGCCGAGCTGACGCTGTTCAACATCGACTTCGACAAGGAACTGCTGCTGACCCGCGTGGGCGTGGACGGCATCTGGACCGACCTGGGCGCCACGCGCCACCGCGGCATCGAGTCCTCGCTGCGCTACGACCTGGGCCAGTGGAATGCCGCGCTCAAGGGGCTGACGGCGGGTGTGTCCTATACCTATACCGAGGCCGTCTCGCGCGCCGGCGATTTCGCGGGGCGCGACCTGCCGCTGTACTCGCGCCACACGGGCCAGCTGTGGGCGCGCTATGCGCTGGGGCAGTGGACGCTGAATGCGGACCTGGCCGCGCAATCGAAGCAGCGCTCTCCGGGGTCGGGCACGCAGTATGTGACGCAGGAAGATGCTGCGGGGCGGCTGGGTGATATTCCCGGGTTTGCGACCGTGGGCCTGCGTGCGGGCTATGACTTTGGCAAGTCGCTGGGCAATCTGCGGGTGGCCGTGGGGGTCAAGAATCTGTTTGATCGCAGGTACTACACGCGGTCTACGGACAACAACGGGGGCAAGTATGTGGGGATGCCTCGGACGTTGTATGTGCAGGGGACGTTGCCGTTCTGAGGCTTTGGTTTACGTGGGTCTGTTTTTGACCCTGCCGGGTGGTATTTTTCTGAGGCCGGGTCTCGGCCCGGCGGCCGACTGCCCTTTCTTGATTCGCCAAGAAAGGTCAGATCAAAGCAGGCGACCCGAATGTCCGCGACCCTCCGCTTTGCTGCGGGTAACCTGCGCTGACATACGGGGAGTGGGGAGTGGGCATGGAGCGGGCCGTCGCTTCGCTCGGCCCATTTTGTTCTTTTTAGCCTTCCGCTGTGAATCCCACGCGCTTGACGATGGGGCCCCATTTGGCGAGTTCGGACTGCAGCAGCGCGGCCAGTTCGGCGGGGGTGGAGGATTGGGCATCCAGGCCGAAGGTGGCCAGGCTGTCCACCACGTCGGGCGTGGCCAGGGCCTTGCGCATGTGGCCGTTCAGGCGCTGCACGGTCTCGGCGGGGGTCTTGGCTGGCACGAAGAAGGCAAACCATTCGCTGTGCGCCATGTCCTTGTAGCCCTGCTCCACCAGCGTGGGCACCTGGGGTGCGAAGCGGCTGCGCTTGGCGCCGCTGACGCCCAGGATGCGCATCTTGCCGCCGGCCAGGTGCTGCAGCATGTCGCCCACGGGGCCGCAGACGGCGGAGACGTTGCCGCCCAGCATGTCCAGCAGCGCCGGCTGGGTGCCGCGGTAGCCGGCGTGCTTGAAGTCCACGCCGGCATGCTGGCCCAGCAGGGCGCCGATGAAGTGCGGCGTGGAGCCGGGCGCAGGCGAGCCGAAGTTGGCGCCTGCGGGGTTGGCCTTGGCCCAGGCGAAGAATTCGGGCACCGTGGTCACGCTGGCGGGCACGGCGGGGCCGACGGCAAAGCCGAAGTCGAAGATGCAGCCCACGGTGACTGGCGCCAGGTCGGCCACCGGGTCATAGGGCAGCTTCTTGTAGATGTGCGGGTAGATGGACAGCATGGACGTGGGCGTCTGCAGCAAGGTGGCGCCGTCTGCGGGCCGGCCCTTGACGTAGCTGATGGCGATCTGCCCGCCCGCGCCGGTGCGGTTTTCCACCACGGCGGTCTTGGCATAGCCCGACAGCTTGGTGCCCACGCGGCGGCAGATGGCGTCCGAGGTGCCTCCGGCCGCGAAGCCGGTGATGATGTTCAGGGTCTCGATGGGGCCCTGGGCCTGCGCCCAGGCCTGCTGGCCCAGGCTGGCCAGCAGCGCACCCGCTCCAGCGGTGCCCAGCCATTGGCGGCGGTCGATGTTCATGCGTATGTCTCCGGTTGAAATTGAAACTCTGAAAAAACAGTGGGGGAACAGCGGGGAAATGCGTGCCAGCCCGGCGGCTTCAACTGTCGTCGCGCAGCCAGACCACCTGGCCCGAATGCGTGACCGCGCCCTGGTGGGCCGGGCGCACGGTGAGCGCGTATTTTTCCAGCACGCCGCCCAGCGGCGGGGCCTGGCGGCGCGCGGCGGCCGATTGTTCCAGGCGTGCGGCCAGTTCGGCCTCGCCGATTTCCACCGTGATGCTGCGCGCATCGGCGCGGGCGTCGATGGCAATGAGGTCGCCGTCGCGCAGCGCGGCAATGGGGCCGTTGTCGGCGGCCTCGGGGCCTGCGTAGCCGATGCACAGGCCGCGCGTGGCACCAGAGAAGCGCCCATCGGTCAGCAGGGCCACCTTGTCGCCCATGCCCTGGCCATACAGCAGCGCCGTGATGCCCAGCATCTCGCGCATGCCGGGGCTGCCGCGCGGGCCTTCGTTGCGGATGACGATGACATCGCCGGCCGCGTACTGCATGGCCTGCACGGCGGCCTGGGCCTGTTCCTCGGACTCGAAGACGCGCGCGGGGCCCCGGTGCACCAGGGTCTTGAGGCCGGCCGTCTTCAGCAACGCGCCATCGGGGCAGAGGTTGCCCTTGAGCACGGTCAGGCCACCGTCGCGCGTGATGGGGTTGCCAGGCGTGCGCACCACCTCGCCATCGGGCGGCGCGGCATCGGCCAGTTCTTCGGCCAGGGTGCGGCCCGTGAAGGTGAGCGCATCGCCGTGGACAAAGCCCTGCTCCATCAGCGTGCGCAGGATCACGCCGGCGCCGCCGATGTAGTACACGTCGCGCGCCAGGAAGCGCCCGCCGGGACGCAGGTCGGCGATCAGCGGCGTGCGCGCGAAGATCTCGGCCACGTCGTCCAGGTGGAAGCGGATGCCGGCCTCGTGCGCGATGGCCGGCAGGTGCAGGGCGGCATTGGTCGATCCGCCCGTGGCGCTGACCACGGCGCAGGCATTCTCCAGCGCCCGGCGCGTGATGATGTCGCGCGGCAGCGGGCCGCCGCCTTCGGCGCTGGCCCACACGGCCTGCATGAGCTGGCGCGCGGCGCGGCGCATCAGCGGTGCGCGCTCGCTGAACACGGCGGGCACCATGCTGGAGCCGATGGGCGCCAGGCCCAGCGCCTCGCTCACCATGCCCATGGTGTTGGCCGTGAACTGGCCTGCGCAGGCGCCGGCCGTGGGCAGGCAGGCGCGGCTCATGGCCTCCAGGTCCTGCGCCGTGGCGGTGCCGGCCAGCACCTGGCCGATGGTCTCGTAGGTATCGACCACATTCAGGTCGCGCCCGTGCACGCCGGGCGCCTGCCCCGGCAGGGCCGAGCCGCCATGCACGAAGACGCTGGGCACATTGCAGCGCACCATGCCCATCATCAGCCCCGGCAGGTTCTTGTCGCAGGCGCCGATGGCGAAGATGCCATCCCACTGGTGGCCGCGCACCGAGGCCTCCACGCTGTCGGCGATCAACTCGCGCGAGACCAGCGAAAACCGCATGCCCGAATGCGCCATGGTCAGCCCGTCGCTGACCGACACCACCGGGCATTCATGCGGCGTACCGCCCCCGGCATAGATGCCGGTCTTGGCATGCTGGGCCTGGTCGCGCAGGTTGAGGTTGCAGGGGCTCATCTCCCCGCCCGTGTGGAACACGCCGATGTGCGGGCGCTCTATGTCTTCGTCGTCCTGGCCCAGGGCATGCAGGAAGCTGCGCGTGGTGGCACGGATGGTGCCGGAGCGGATCAGGGCGGAGCGAAAAGGCGTGGGCGTGGGCGTGGCCGCTGCCGGGCTGCTGCCGGTGGTGCTGGTTGTGGTGGTGGAGGCGGCCAGCGATGCGGAGGCGCTGGATTCGGAAAAGACGTTGTCGGGGGAGGCAGGTTTCTTGTTCATACGCGGGACGGAAAACAGCCGCCCACCATAGCGGGGTCTGCGGATTTCCCTATGAGCATTTACACCAGATCGTGTCGCCCGGGAGTCGCCCGCATACCACCCTTGTGTCGCCCCGGCTCAGAGGATGGCCTGAAGGCCTTTGTCGGCGATGACGTTGAGCAGCTTGAGCGCCGGTCCGGCGGGACGGGTTTCGCCCTGCTCCCATTTGCGCACCGTGGAAGCCGTGGTGTGCAAATGCAGCGCAAACACCGGTTGGCTGAACTTCAAAGTCTCGCGCAGCTGTTTGATGTCGGCCGCCTCGAACTCCCGCACCGGGGGAGGACAGATCGCGTCGAACTCGCGCATCGTCACCTTGTCGATGGCGCCCGCTTCGTACAGCGCAGCCAGATCGCCGCGCAGGGATTCAATGATCTTGCTCACAATGCACCTCCAACAAAACGCCTGACTGCAAGGCCGCCGACAAGGCCTGGGTGGACAGGTCCAGTAACAGCTTGCCTGCAAACCTCAAAGCCCTCTGTTCTTCCTGTGTGATGTTCGCCTTGTCGTTCTTGGTGAAACCATGCAGGAAGATGTATCGGTTGCCGATTCGTGCCGACAACAGCGTTCGATAACCCCCACTCTTGCCCGCGCCTGGACGCGCCACCCGCTTCTTGTAGAGAAAGCCCCCCAGGTCCGCGTCGATCAGCCCTCTTTCCATCTCCCTGACCGCCTTGCACAGCGCGGTATCGGGCAGTTTCTCGCTCGCCTGCCATCGGGAAAAGTCCTTGCGTTTGAGAACGCGCGCCATGCCAGCCTCCCAACTATACCCGTTACGGGTATGCATTTCACCTTCATACATATCACCACAGGGTAGAGCCTGCGAATTTGAAGTGCTGCCTCGTGCCTGCCTCATTCAAGCCCCTGTCGTTTCTCCTTGGCCTGACTGCCAGCCCGCTTGTCCGCCTTGTCGGGAAGACACGATAAAAAAAGGCCCCGGAACAAACTTCCGGGGCCTCAAAACCGATGCCAGCCCGCGCTGCAGCGGACCAGGCATCGTGCACAACAACTGCGCTGTACTCCTGAATCAATCCATCCAACTGGCCCTTCAGCGCGGCACCAGGAACGTGCTGTGCGCCTGCTTGGAAAGCGCCGGGTCCCCTACCGCCGTGGCCGTGATCTCCACGCCGTGCGAGCCAGGGCCGGCCGCGCCATAGGGCGCCTGCAGCCGCACCACGACCCAGCGGTCCTGGGCCGCGCCCACGTCCACCTCGGTCTCCGAAGCCACGCGCAGGCCTTCGATGCCCGAGGCCGACAGCACATAGCGCTGGTCCTGCTCCGTGGCATTGCCGATCTGCACGCGGTAGATGTTCTCGATCTGGCCGCCGGCCACGATGCGCGACAGCGTGCCCCGGTCGCGCACCACGTCCACCTTCAGCGGCGTGCGCAGCGCCAGGCTGGCCACCATGGCCGTGGAGATGGCCACCAGCGCCGTGCCGTAGATGAGCACGCGCGGGCGCAAGATGCGGCGCACCAGCTCGCTCTGGCGCCAGCCCCGGGCCACGCCGTTCTGCGTGGACAGGCGGATCAGCCCGCGCGGGTAGTGCATGCGGTCCATGACGCTGTTGCAGGCGTCGATGCACAGGCCGCAGCCGATGCACTCGTACTGCAGGCCGTCGCGTATGTCGATGCCCACCGGGCAGACCTGCACGCACAGCGTGCAGTCGATGCAGTCGCCCAGGCCCTGGGCCCGGTAGTCCACGCCCTTGTGGCGCGGGCCGCGCGATTCGCCGCGTGCGGCGTCGTAGGTGACGACCAGGGTGTCCTTGTCGAACATGGCGCTCTGGAAGCGCGCATAGGGGCACATGTGCTTGCAGACCTGCTCGCGCAGGAAGCCCGCGTTGCCGTAGGTGGCCAGCGCATAGAACAGCACCCAGAAGATCTGCCATGCGCCGGTCAGCGCCAGCACCTCGGGCAGCAGGCTGCGGATGGGCACGAAGTAGCCCACGAAGGTCAGCCCCGTCCACAGCGCAATCAGCAGCCACAGCGCATGCTTGCCGCCACGCCGCGCGATCTTCTCCGGACCCCAGCCGCTGGCATCCAGGCGCAGGCGTGCGCTGCGGTCGCCCTCCAGCCGGCGCTCCACCCACATGAACAGCTCGGTGTAGACCGTCTGCGGGCAGGAAAATCCGCACCACAGCCTCCCCGCCACCGTGGTGAACAGGAACAGCGCCAGCGCCGAGACGATGAGCAGCACGGCCAGGTAGATGAAATCCTGCGGATACAGCAGCCAGCCGAAGATGTAGAAGCGCCGCTGCTCCAGGTCGAACAGCAGGGCCTGCCGGCCGTGGATCTGCAGCCAGGGTATGCCGTAGAAGAACAGCTGCGTGAGCCAGACCATGGCCCAGCGCCAGTTGGCGAAGCGCCCCGAGATGGAGCGCGGCTGGATCTTGCGGCGTGACTCGAACAGCGGGGAATCCGCGCTGGCGTCGGCGATGGGAATCACCTTGCGCGGCGCGGGCCGCGGCCGGGGGGCTGCGGCGGTTTCATCGGGAAGCGGTTTCGGTCGTTCTGACATGCGGGGCCTTCGCCCCGGCCGGTGCGCCCGTGATGCGGGCTTGTCATGAATTGCCGGGGACTGCCTGGACTATGCCCAGCGCCCTGCTCCGCGGGTAGCAGCAGATGCGGTGAATTCGACCGTATCAGATGGAGCTTCAGGCCTGGGGAGCACGAAGACGCGGCACCGCCAGCCGCAACCCCCACGCCACCAGGCACAGCCCCAGCAGCGACGTCAGCGTGCCGATGCGCACATCGGCCTGGAGCACGCCCCAGCGGCTGAAGATCTCCGTCCAGTCATGGTCGCCGCCGCCCACCAGCGGCAGGACCTGGGCGCGCGCGTCCTTCATGTAGCGGGCCACGTTCATCAGGTTCTCGCCCAACCACATCAGCGAGGCGATCCAGCCCGTGCGCTCGCCCTGCCTGCGGAAATGGCGCATGAACAGGGCGGGGAACAGCAACTGGAACAGCGTGCCGCCGTAGACCGAGAGATGCTGCGAGAACAGGGCCACCAGCGGGTGCCCGGCCTCGTGCAGCGCGAGGTTGGCGTTGTCCAGCAGCATCAGCCAGCGGTCCTCGCTGAAGAAGTGGCCCCAGATGATCCAGGCGCCGAAAGCCGTCAGCGCGATGGCGGCAGGGCGTGTGACCGGCGTCCATTCGACCGGGTCGTCGAAATCGTCGAGGTCGGCGCCGCGCTTCATGGCGCCAGCAACGCCGTTGCGTTCAAAGGGCATGCCAGCGGCTTGGCGGGGTACATGCGAGGTCGGCAAAAAGGGGCAGGCGCAGGATGCATGGCGGCAGTGTTCCGGAGAGTGGGAGGAAGATAGCAGGTTGCACCGGCACCGGGCTGCCGCGTTGCAATCCATCCCGGACAGGTTCTGGCAAAGTCGGGCATCCGCATCTTCAAGCCAAGGAACATCCACACCATGAACCTGCGCCCCTTATTGCATGAGCTTGTCCGCCAGCATGGCCTGGACCGCAAGGCCGCCGTGCAGCTGTTTGCACTGGCGGGATTCGAGCAGGAACCGGCCGCCCTCAGAACCCGCCTGTGGCCCGTGGTGGCCTTGCTGGGCGCGGCGCTGGGCGGGCTGGGCATCGTGCTGTGGATTGCCGCCAATTGGGAGAGCATGGGCCGCATGCAGCGCTTTGCCCTGCTGCAGGGCTTCGTGCTCGTGATGTGTCTTGGCGCGGCATGGCGCGCGGCGGCGCGCGTGCCGCTGTCCGTGCTGGCGCTGCTGGGCACGGGTGCGCTGTTCGCCTTTTTCGGGCAGACCTACCAGACGGGAGCGGACCCCTGGCAGCTGTTTGCGCTGTGGGCAGCGCTGACCCTGCCGCTGGCCCTGGCGGCGCGCAGCGATGGCGTCTGGGTGCCCTGGGTGGTGGTTGCCATGACGGGCATCGCGCTGTGGGCGCAGGCCCATACGCCGCAGTTCTGGGAGGTGGAGTCGCGCGACCTGGGCGTGCATGCCGTGGCCCTGGGCGCCGCCCTTGCCGTCACCGCAGTCATGGCACCGGCCCTGCGGCGCTTCACGGGCGCGGGGCTGTGGGCCTTGCGCGGCGCGGGCGCGCTGGCGCTGGCGATGATCACCTCCACCGCCATCAGCGGGCTGTTCCACAGCACGGTGGCGCCGCAGTACCCGCTGGGGCTGGTGCTGCTGGCAGGCGCGGCGGCGCTGGCGGGCCTGCGCAGGCATTTCGACATCTTCCTGCTCAGCGGTGCGGCGCTGGGCCTGAACGTGCTGCTGGTGTGCGGCCTGGTCTATCTGCTGCTGGAAAAACTGGGGGCGGACTTCACGGGCATGCTGCTGCTCGTCGGCCTGGGCGCTGCGTGCCTGCTGGCGGCCACGGTCAGCCTGGTGCTTCGAATGTCACGCAACGCGGAAGGAGGCCTTCAATGAGCCACGAACACGACACCCTGCTGCGCCAGGCCGTGGACCAGGGCATCCTGCCGCCTGCCGCCTTGCAGGACCGCCGCCCTGCCGCCAACGACCGCCATTGGGCGGTGGTGCTGCTCACGGCGCTGGGCGCCTGGCTGGCCCTTCTTCCCTTGCTGATTCTGTTTGCGTTTGCCCTGTCCGACTGGATAGAGCGCGGCGCCGGCACCTATGTGATCGGCGCCATGATGCTGGCCGCAGCCGTGGCCGTGCTGCGCGCCGAGGAGCTGCCCGTCTTCCTGGAGCAGCTGGCCCTGCCTGCCATGCTGACCGGCGCCGGCCTGCTGGGCTTTGGCCTGGCGCGCGACCTGTCGGGGCAGGCTGCGGCCGCGATAGGCCTGGCCATTGCGCTGGCCTGCACGGCCGCCATTGCAAGGCCCTGGCTGCGCGTGCTGCTGGGCGCCGCCTGCGCGCTGCTGTTTTGCACCATGCTCTGGCCGGACAACGATCCATCCACCCTGTACGCAGGCCTGCCGACCTGGGTCATCGTGCATGCGGCGCTGCTGCTCTGGATGCTGCTGCTGGCAGCCCAGTGGCGCGCGCTGGGGCAGTCTGCGGCACAGACCCGCATGGCGGCGGCGCTGGAGCCCTTTGCCACGGGCTGGCTGCTGGCGGTGCTGGCTGGCCTGGCCTTTCTGTCCGGCAGGAGCTTCATGGTGGCCGGCGTGCTGGGCGGCGGCCTGGCGGGCGAGCTGGCGCAGGAAGCCGCCCCAAACATCTCCATGGGCGTTCTGACGCAGGCCGGCTCGGCCGTGCTGGCCCTGGCAGCCGCCTGGTTCGCCCAGCGCGCATGGCCCACGCTGCGGCAGCCGCGCGCCGCCGTGGCTGCCGTGGTGCTGGCCGTGCTGAGTGCCTTTCTGCCCTGGCTGGGCGCCTGCCTGCTGGCGCTGGCGGTGACCGGCACCAGCGGCCGCTGGCGGCAGGCCGCAGCGGCCGCCCTGGCTGCGGCCTGGATCGTGGGCAGCTTCTACTACCAGCTGGCCTGGCCACTGGCCACCAAGGCCCTGGTGCTGGCCGGCTGCGGCGCCTTGCTGGGCCTGCTGGCCTGGGCAGGGCCGCGCGCCGCAGTCCTGCCGGGCAGCGCGGAGACCGCCGCCGCATCGGGCGCGGCGCCCCTGCTGCGCTGGGCGCCGTGGCTGGTGGTGCTGACGGCGGCCTGCACGCTGGCGGTGGCCAATATCGGCATTGCGCAGAAGGAGCGCACCATCGCCCAGGGCCGCAAGGTTTTCGTGGAACTGGCGCCGGTGGACCCGCGCTCCCTGATGCAGGGCGACTACATGCGCCTGAACTTCCGCCTGCCTTCCGAGGACAGGGACGTGGAGAAAGAGAACCTGCGCAGCGGACGCCTCTACGCCATCGGCAAGCTCGATGAGCAGGGCGTGGTGCAGTGGCTGCGCACCGGCACGGCCAGCGAGCCGCTGGCGCCCGGCGAGCAGCGCTTTGAACTCACCCCGCGCGGCGGCCGGTGGACGCTGGTGACCGATGCCTGGTACTTCCGCGAAGGCGATGGCCAGCGCTGGGAGCAGGCCCGCTACGGCGAGTTCCGCGTGGAGCCCGACGGGCGTGCGCTGCTGGTGGGCATGGCCGATGCGCAACTGCGCCCCATCGTGCCCTGAGCGCACCACGCAAATCACTCGAAACTGTCGCCCTCGGCCAACGGCGCATGCCGGTAGCTGGCCGGCGTGCGGCTGAGCTTGACGGGCGCGCCCAGGCCCCGGTAGCCGCCCTCCATCTCCACCACCATCTCGCGGTGCAGGGTATGCGGGTGGTTGAGCGCCGCGTCCACGCCCAGCACGGGCGCGGCGGGCACGCCGATGGCCATCAGCGCATCGGCCAGGGCGGGGCCGTCGCAGGACTGCAGGGCCTGCTCCAGCAGCGGCTTGAGCGCATCGCGGTGGTGCGAGCGCTGGCCGGCCGTGGCAAAGCGCTCGTCGGCCACCAGTTGCGGGCATCCCAGGTGCTCGCACAGCAGGCGGAACTGGCGGTCGTTGCCCACGGCCAGGAAGACCGGCGTGGTGCCCGTGGCAAAGCTGTCGTAGGGATAGATGTTGGGATGGGCGTTGCCCGAGCGCCCTGGCGTCCTGCCGCTCATGAACCAGTTGCCCGCATGCGGGTGCAGCAGCGAGATGCCGCTGTCGTACAGCGAGACATCGACCAGCTGGCCCAGGCCGCTGCGCTGGCGCTCCTGCAGCGCCAGCAGCACGCCGATGACGCCGTTCATGCCCGTGACCATGTCCACCACGGGCAGGCCCACGCGCAGCGGATCGCCGCCGGCCTCGCCGTTGACGCTCATCAGCCCCGTCATGGCCTGGATGGCCGCGTCATAGCCGGGCCAGGCACCCAGCGGACCATCGGCTCCGAAGCCGCTGACGCGGCACCAGATGAGGCGCGGAAAGCGCTCGCGCACCTGCTCCCAGCCAATGCCCCACTTTTCCATGGTGCCGATCTTGAAGTTCTCCACCACCACGTCGGCCTGCTCCATCAGCGCCAGCACGGCCTGCTGGCCTTCGGGCTGGGACAGGTCCAGGAACTGCAGCCGCTTGTTGCGGTTCAGGCCCCGGTAGTAGGAGGACACTCCGTCCTGGAACGGCGGCCCCCAGGCGCGCGTATCGTCGCCCTGCGGCGGCTCCACCTTGAGCACGTCGGCGCCGTGGTCGCCCAGGATCTGGCCGCACAGCGGGCCGCCAAGAATGCGGGAGAGGTCGAGGACACGGATGCCCTGGAGCGCTCCCGCGCGTCTATTTGTGTTCATGGGGATACTCTCGTCAGTCGAGCTTCGCGCCGGAGGCATCGACCACGGCCTTCCACTTGGTCACTTCCTGCGCGATGAAGGTCGACAGCCCTGCTGGCGACAGATCCGATGCCGGCTCCAGCCCCTGGTCGGCAAAGGTCTTGCGGATGCGCTCGCTGCCCAGGGCCTTGCGGAAGGCCGCGTTCAGCGTCTCGATGCGGTCGGCCGGCATGCCGGCCGGTGCCACCACGCCGAAGAACACGCTCACGTCGTAGCCGGGCAGGCCCTGCTCGGCGATGGTGGGAATATCGGGCATGGCCTGGGAGCGCTTTTCCGTGGCCACGCCAATGGCCTTGAACTTGTTGGCCTTGATGTAGGGCATGGCGGTGAGGATGTCGGTGAAGGTCATGTTCACCTGCCCCGCCAGCAGGTCGTTGAGCGCCGGGCCCGTGCCCTTGTAGGGGATGTGCTGCAGCGAGGTGCCGGCCATCTTGTTGAACAGCACGCCCGCCAGGTGCGAGGAGGCGCCGTTGCCCGAGGACGCATAGTCCAGGCTGCCCGGCTTGGCCTTGTCCTGGGCAATCAGCTCCTGCACGGTGGTGGCCTTGGTCGCCGGGTTGACCACCAGCACATTGGGCAGGTGGCCCACGCGGATGATGGGCGCGAAGCTGGTCTGCGGGTCGTAGTTGATCTTGCGGTACAGGTGCTTGTTGATGGCCAACGGCCCCGAGGTGCCGAACATGATGGTGTAGCCGTCCGGCCTGGCGCGGGCCACGAAGTCGGCGCCGATGTTGCCGCCCGCACCGGCCTTGTTCTCCACGATCACGCTCTGGCCCAGCGTCTCGGTCAGCGATATCGCCAGCGTGCGGGCCATGGCGTCCGTGGGCCCGCCGGGCGGGAAGGGAACGACGAAGCTGATGGGCCGCTCGGGAAAGCGCTCGGCCAGTGCGGCGGCCGGCAGAGCGGCGGTGGCGGCGAGCGCACAGGCGCACAGGAATCGGCGTTTCTGGAAGGACGGCTTCGGGTCAGTGCAAGGCATGGTGTTTGTCTCCGGTACTTGTGTGGTCATCCCTGTGGACGGGATGTGTGTTCTGGGTCGGTGCGGTCGATGGGCTCAGCGTGTCCAGCCTTCGGGCAGGTCGCCTGCCGCCAGCGGGTCGCGCGGCAGCACGCGGTGCAGCAGCACCAGCTGGGCCCAGCGCATGCGCTCGGCGCTGCCGGTGCACGAGGCCTCCCAGGCCATGGCCGTGGCCGTGAAGCAGTGGTACAGGCCCGAGGCGGCGGCGCGCGCCAGGCGGTCACCGCCCTCCTCCGCTGCGCGCAGGGCCAGGGCCGCAGCCTTGTCCATGCTGGCCGACAGCGCGGCCTTGAAGTCCGTGGCCGCCTCGGTCTGGGCCAGCAACTGGGCCGCGTGGTCGCGCAGCACGGGCAGCGAGCCTTCGCGCTTGATGGCGCGGATCACGTCCAGCGCCACGATGTTGCTGGTGCCTTCCCAGATCGATCCCAGGTGGGAGTCGCGCACCAGGCGCGGGTCGCTCCACTCCTCGATGTAGCCGCATCCGCCGCGCACTTCCATGGCATCGCCCGTGACCTTGCGCGCGTCGCGGCAGGCGCGGAACTTGATCATGGGCGTGAGGATGCGCAGCAGCGCGTAGGCGCCGTCTTCGCCTGCGTCCGAACGCTGCAGCGCCTGGGCCGTCTGCAGCACCATGGTGCGGGCCTGCTCGGAGTAGATGCGCAGCTTGTCGAGCTGGCGCTGCATCAGCGGCATGTCCTGCAGGGCCTTGCCGAAGGCGCGGCGCTCGCGCGCCACGTACTCGGCCTCGGCCACGGCGCGGCGCATCAGCCCGGCCGAGCGCACGCCGTTGGACAGGCGCGAGTTGTTCACCATGTCGGCCATTTGCACGAAGCCGCGGCCCTGCTCGCCCACCAGGTAGGCGACGGCGCCGTCGAGCACGATCTCGCCGCTGGCCATGGAGCGCGTGCCCAGCTTGTGCTTGAGGCGCACGATGCGGTAGTGGTTGGCCGAGCCATCGTCCAGCCGGCGCGGCAGCAGGAACAGCGAGATGCCCTTCATGCCCGCCGGCGCGCCTTCCACGCGCGCCAGCACCATGGCGAAGTCGGCATCGGGGTTGGAGCAGAACCACTTGTCGCCCGACAGGCGCCAGCTGCCGTCGGCGGCCGGGCGGGCCAGCGTCTGGGTGTTGGAGATGTCGGAGCCGGCAGCCTGCTCGGTCATGAACATGGCGCCCTGGGCCTGGTCCTCGAAGCGCAGCTGCGTCATGCGCGGCCAGTACTTCTCGACCAGGGCCGGCTCGCCGTACTTGCGCAGCGTGCGCGCCAGCGAGTCCGTCATGGACAGCGGGCAGCACAGGCCGAACTCGGCCTGTACGAACAGATAGGTCAGCGCGTACTTGGCCAGCGGCGGCAGCTTGCCATCCCAGCCCAGCACGCCCGTGCGGTGCGACATGACGGCCAGGCCGAACTCGCCATAGGCCACGCGCTCCATCTCCACATAGGCCGGATGCTTGACGATGCGCTGCGCATCGCGCCCCGTGCGGTCGCGGTGCTCCAGCTCGGGCGGATTGCGGTCGGCGGTCAGCGCCCATTCATCGATCTCGCGGCCGGCCAGCGCGCCCATGCGCTCCAGATAGGGCTGCAGATGCGCGTTCACCTCGGGCGGCAGGTACAGCGCCAGCAGGGGCTGCAACTGCGAATCGGTGGTGTACAGGTTGCTGCCGTGGCGGTCGGGCACGGCCTGGAAAGCCTGGGCGGGGGAAGACTGCATGGCGGCCAGCGCCTGCGGTTCGGGGTTCATGGTCTGTCTCCTGTGCGGGAACCGGGCCCGGGCGCATGGGCTCCGGGTCTTGGGGATGCCCCCATTCTTGGAAACAGTCCTATTCGAGTCAAATATCGATAACGTATTGATCAATAGTCAAACCGGATAGAACGCCATGGAGCTGAGACAACTGAGGTACTTTCTGGTGCTGGCCGAGGAGCTGCACTTCAGCCGCGCAGCCCAGCGCCTGTCCATCTCCCAGCCGCCGCTGAGCGTGGCCATCCGCCAGCTGGAGGAGGAGTTGGGCGCCCAGCTGTTCGAGCGCACCAGCAAGGAGGTGCGGCTCACGACCGCCGGCAAGCATCTGCGCGTGCAGGCCCAGGACATCATGGAACAGGCCCAGCGCGTGCGCCAGGACATGCGCGCCATCGCCGACGGCGTGCAGGGCCGCATCCGGCTGGGCTTTGTGGGTTCGGCCATCTACCGCGGGCTGCCCGAGGCGCTGGAGAGCTTTCGCGCCCGGCACCCGCTGGTGCGCATCGACATGCTGGAGCTCAACAGCGCAGAGCAGATCGCCTCCCTGCAGCAGGAGCGGCTGGACCTGGGCCTGCTGCACGCCACGCGCCCCGCACCAGGCCTGCAATCACACACCCTGGTGAGCGAGCCGTTCATGGCCTGCCTGCCGGACAGCCACGCGCTGGCCGGCCAGCGCAGGCTGCAGGTGCGCCAGCTGGCGGGCGAGCGCATGGTGCTGTTCTCGCGCCAGGTCTCGCCCGACTACCACCAGCAGATCTGGCAGATCTGCCAGAGCGAGGGCTTCACCCCCGAGCTGCACCACGAGGTGCGGCACTGGCTGTCGGTGCTGTCCATGGTGTCGCTGGGCCAGGGCGTGTCCCTGGTGCCGGCCTGCCTGCAGCGCGTGGGCTTCCCGGGGCTGGCCTTCGTGCCCATCCAGGGCCGGCACCCGCAGTCGCAGATGCAGGCCATGTGGCACCCGGGCCATGTGCAGCCCCTGGTCGAATCGCTGCTGGCCCACCTGCGCGACAGCGTGGGCAGGCTGGGACAGCAGCCCTAAACGCCACACCTTTGCTCAGTTCACTCTGTCCAAAACCGGCGTGACCCAGAAGCGAGGGACACCGAGCAAGGGCCGCCCCGCCGCCAGGGTGTCGTCCCCCTTGCAGGGGGAAGCCGCATAGCGGCTCAGGGGGTCCAACTTCATTCCAGGAGCTGCCTGAGAACGTACGGCAGGATGCCGCCGTGCTTGTAATAGTCCACCTCGATGGGCGTGTCGATGCGCAGCTTGACCACCACGGTCTGCTTGCTGCCATCGGCACGCGTGATCACCAGCTGGGCCTCGCTTTGCGGTGCCAGGTCGGCGGCGGGAATCACTTCCACGAACTCCTCGCCCGTCAGGCCCAGGGTCTGCCAGCTGTCCGTGCCCAGGAACTGCAGCGGCAACACGCCCATGCCCACCAGGTTGGAGCGGTGGATGCGCTCGAAGCTGCGCGCCACCACGGCCTTGATGCCCAGCAGCTGCGTGCCCTTGGCGGCCCAGTCGCGGCTCGATCCCGTGCCGTATTCCTCGCCCGCGAAGATCACGGTGGCACGGCCCTCGGCCTGGTACTTCATGGCCGCGTCGTAGATGGGCATCTTGGTGACCTGGCCCGTGCCGTCGCGGTACAGCGTCAGGCCGCCCTCCTCGCGCGAGCCATCGGGCTGCGCGGGAATCATCAGGTTCTTGATGCGCACGTTGGCAAAGGTGCCGCGCATCATCACCTCATGGTTGCCGCGCCGCGAGCCGTAGCTGTTGAAGTCGGCCTTTTGCACGCCGTGGGCCAGCAGCCACTGGCCTGCGGGCGAGCTTTCCTTTATGGAGCCAGCCGGCGAGATGTGGTCGGTGGTGATGGAGTCGCCGAACAGCGCCATCACGCGCGCGCCGTGCACCACGTAGGGGTTGGAGCCTTCGGCGCCGGCAGCACCGGCGGCAGGCGCTTCCAGCTCAAGCCGGAAGCCGTCGAAGAACGGCGGCTCGGCAATGTAGGTGCTCTCGGGCCAGGTATAGGTGGCGCCCGTCACGCCGTGGATCTTTTCCCAGAGCTTGCCGGGCTCGGAGCGCACCTTCTCGTAGTTCTCGCGGAAGGCCTTGCCGTTCATGGCGTACTTCATCAGCGCGTGGATCTCTTCGCTGGTCGGCCAGATGTCTCCCAGGTAGATGTCACGGCCGTTCTTGCCCTGGCCCACGGACTCGGTCATCAGGTCGCGGCGCACCGTGCCGGCAATGGCATAGGCCACGACAAGGGGCGGGCTGGCCAGGAAGTTGGCCTTGATGTTGGGGTGGATGCGCGCCTCGAAGTTGCGGTTGCCCGACAGCACGGCCGCGCAGACCAGGTCGTTGCTGGTGATGGCCTCATTGAGCTCCGGCGTGAGGTCGCCCGCGTTGCCGATGCAGGTGGTGCAGCCGTAGCCGGCCAGCGCAAAGCCCAGCTTTTCCAGGTAGGGCAGCAGGCCGGCCTCGGTCAAATACTCGGTCACCACGCGCGAGCCCGGCGCCAGAGAGGTCTTGATGTGCGGCTGCACCGTGAGCCCGGCCTTCACCGCCTTCTTGGCCAGCAGGCCGGCGGCCAGCATCACGCTGGGGTTGGAGGTGTTGGTGCAGCTGGTGATGGCGGCAATCAGCACGTCGCCGTTGGCGATGCTCAGGCGCTTGGGCGGCGTGGGGGCATCGACCGGCGCCTCGCTGTGGGCGGCCTCCAGCTTGGGCTTGTTGGCCTCCATCTCGGCCAGCGAGCGCTGCGCGCCGGGCGGATGTGCCGGCGTCTCGGGAGCCACCTCGCCCTCGCCGCCACCGCCTACGGGAAAGCTCCGACCCAGCCGTTCGATCGGCTGGTTGAACCCGTTGTGCGCCGCAGGGGCACTGAACAGCTCATCGAACTTGGACGACACATTGCCCAGCTCGATGCGGTCCTGCGGGCGCTTGGGTCCGGCCAGGCTGGGCGCCACCGTACCCAGGTCCAGGCGCACCACATGCGAGTAGTCGATCTCGCCGGCGGCCGGCACGCCAAACAGTTCCTGTGCGCGGAAATAGCCCTCGAAGGCCTCGATCTCGGCCTTGCTGCGGCCCGTGCCCTTGAAGTAGTCGATGGTCTTTTCATCGACGGGGAAAAAGCCCATGGTGGCGCCGTACTCGGGCGCCATGTTGCCGATGGTGGCGCGGTCGGGCAGCGCCAGGGTGCGCGTGCCTTCGCCGAAGAACTCCACGAACTTGCCCACCACCTTCTCGCGGCGCAGGATCTCGGTCACCGACAGCACCAGGTCGGTGGCCGTCACGCCCTCGCGCAGCTGGCCCGACAGCTCGAAGCCCACCACATCGGGCGTGAGGAAGTACACGGGCTGGCCCAGCATGGCCGCCTCGGCCTCGATGCCGCCCACGCCCCAGCCCACCACGCCGATGCCGTTGATCATGGTCGTGTGGCTGTCCGTGCCCACCAGGGTGTCGGGGTAATGCACGCCGTCCTTGGTCTTGTGCACGCCGCGCGCCAGGTACTCCAGGTTCACCTGGTGGACGATGCCGAAGCCCGGCGGCACCACGCCGAAGGTGTCGAAGGCCTGCATGCCCCACTTCATGAACTGGTAGCGCTCCTTGTTGCGCTGGAACTCCAGCTTCATGTTCAGGTCCAGCGCCTTCTTGGTGCCGAAGTAGTCCACCATGATGGAGTGGTCCACCACCAGATCCACGGGCACCAGCGGCTCGATGGACTTGGGCTTCTTGCCCAGCCTGGCGGCCGTGCTGCGCATGGCGGCCAGGTCGGCCAGCAGCGGCACGCCCGTGAAATCCTGCAGCACCACGCGCGATACCACGAAGGGGATCTCGTCCACGCGCTCGGCCTGGGGCTTCCAGTTCGCCAGTTGCTCCACATGCTCGCGCGTCACCTTGTTGCCATCGCAGTTGCGCAGCACGGACTCCAGCACGATGCGCAGCGACACGGGCAATCGCCGGACCTGTGGATATTGCCTTGCCAGCTCAGGCAGGGAGAAGAACTTGCCCTTCTTGCCCCCCGCCGCAGCAAAGGTCTTGAGGGTGTTTTCATATTCGTGGCGCATCGTGAGACTCCTGGATGAAACTCTGGGAAGGCACATGCGCGCCGCCTTTTTCCGGGCTGCTGGGCATGCACCAAGACTCTGATTTCCATTGTGCCCAGAAGTGCCCGCGGATGCTGTGGTCCATTGGCGATAGTCACACGCGGACAACGCTGTCCGCGCGGAAAAAGCGGCAGGCTTTCACAGGGCTGTCATCGAACCGGCCAGCGAAGCCCTGCTGCGCCACAACCCCGCGCACTGCAGATCGCCCAGCGCCACGCCGATGGCCGCCTGGCCCAGCACCCATGCCCAGCCTGCGGGCGCAGGCTCCAGCACGCCGCTGTACAGCACAACCCCGCAGGCCAGGGCCCAGCCGAAGTTGCCGAACACGGCAATGGCCACCAGCCCCCGGCTGCGCGGCATGCGGCACGCGCCCCAGCCAGCCACGCAGGCCCAGGCCAGCAAGAACCACCCCGTGCCCAGCAGCAGCGCCTGCGGCAACCCCGTGACAACGGCCAGCGGCTGCGCGAAGGCCAGTTGCATCGCACCCGCGGCGGCGCAGCAGATGGCGTCGGCCCACAGGGTGCGGGGCAGGAAACGGGCATGGGAAAACATCGGCATCAGCACTCCTTGTGGATTGCCGGGCATGCACCTCGCAAGCCGGCCCTGCCGATGCTCCGCCGCCACAGCCCCCGAGTCCATGACCTGCCAGGTCATGCCAGCCCCGCTGGAGCAACTCCAGTCGCTATGCCACAATCCGCACCAGCCCCCTGTCACGGGGCCGGTGCTTGAAAACACCTTTTCCAAGACTAGCGGTGCAGCCTCCCCGTCAGCGAGGCTTTGTCACGTCTGAATCCTGTATTCGTGGGCGCTTGTCCACGTCTGTGCGATTTCGGGCGGGATGGGGCTCACCGCAAGGCTGCCCGCACGACTAGTCTCGTGTTTTCAACATCCCGCCCACCTGCCTGCGCTTGAAAACGCAACCCGGTGGTCTCAAGCCTCGACTAGGAGCACGGAAGCATGCGCAACGTTTGCCTTTCCACGGCCTCTCTCAACCTTGCATGGAGAGCCGAGCCATGACACCCAGACCCCCGCCCAGCGCCGAGCATTTCACCCAGGTCGTGACCGAGGTGGACCGCCTGGTGCAGCAAGGCTGTGCCGAGATCTCGGCACTCTCCCGCATGGCCCTGCTGTGGCTGGAAACGCCCGAGACCAGCAACCGCCTGGACGTGCTCGCCAGCGCCCTGCGCACCATCCGCAACAGCGCCGACATGCTGGCCAGCGAAACCAGCGGCGAAGTCGTCGCCGTGGGCTGCTCCCACCACGTCAAAAGCAACGCAGCCCCCTGAACCCGGCCGAGCGCAGCAAAGGCCCGCACCAGCCCCCCCCCCCGTATGCCAGCGCCTGCGTCGGGCCGCCTTCTTAGATCTGACCTTTCTTGGCGAATCAAGAAAGGGCAGTCGGCTGCCGGGCCGAGACCCGGCCTCGAAAAACAACGGCCCGGCAGGGTCAAAACAAGCCTGCTGTAGTCATGACATGGCAACACGCGCACCGCCAACCACATCGCGCGTGCGCCGCAACCCAGTCCACTGCAACTCAGCCAACACCACAACCACCAACGCCTGAGCCAACACCCACGCCACCCCCCAGGCAGACAACCCCAACCCACCAAACGCCAACAGCGCAACACAGCCCACAGCCCACCCCAAATTCCCCACAACCACCAGCCCGATCAACCGCCGCGGCACAGGCGAGCGCGCCGCCATCCACGCAGCCAGCAGCGCATAGCCCAGCAAAAACCAGCCTGTGGACTGCAGCAGCGCCAGAGGCAACCCCGTCACATCCGACAGCGGCTGCCCCGCCACCAGTTGCAAGGCGCCCGAGGCGGCGCAGGAAGCAGCATCGGCCCACATCACGCGGGGCAGGAAACGGGGGGAAGCGAACATCGACATGGCGAACTCCTTGAGAGCAACAGGCACACACCGTGCATGCCATGGACTGCATGGTCCGCCGCAGGCTGCACAGGGTCGATAACCTCGCAGGTCATGGCCGCCACGCCAGCCCCGCCGCTACGATGCGGACCATGACCTCCACCGCCCATCCACCGTCCGCGCGCTCGCCCTTCGGCGACCATCTGCGCCACTGGCGCCAGCACCGCCGCCTGAGCCAGCAGGGCCTGGCGCTGGAGGCCGAGATCTCCACGCGCCACCTGAGCTATGTGGAAACCGGCCGCGCCCAGCCCAGCCGCGAGATGGTGCTGCGCCTGGTCGAGCGCCTGGGCGTGCCGCTGCGCGAGCGCAATGCCCTGCTGGTGGCCGCAGGCTACGCCCCCATGTACCAGGCCCGGCCGCTGGACCACCCGGACCTGGCCGCCGCGCGCCAGGCCGTGGACCTGGTGCTCAAGGGCCACGAACCCAATCCGGCCCTGGCCGTGGACCGTCACTGGAACCTGGTGGCCGCCAACGCCATCGTGCCGCTGCTGCTGGCCGGCGTGGCGCCCTGGCTGCTGGAGCCGCCCGTCAATGTGCTGCGCCTGAGCCTGCACCCCGAAGGCCTGGGCCCGCGCCTGGCCAACGCAGCCCATTGGCGCGCGCATCTGCTGCACCGCCTGCAGCAGCAGATTGCCGCCACGTCGGATGCGCAGTTGCAGGCGCTGCACGACGAGATTGCCGCCTACCCGTTCAAGGAAGATGAAGCGGACTCACATGGCGCAGCACCTGCCAGCCACATTGCCGTGCCCTTCGCGCTGGACACCGACCATGGCCGGCTGAACTTCATCAGCACCATCACCATCTTCGGCACGCCGGTGGATGTGACACTGCAGGAGCTGGCCGTGGAGTCGTTCTTTCCGGCGGATGCGCAGACGCAGGAGGTGCTGGGGCGGTTGAGGCAGGCTGCGTAAACCGGAACGTACAGAGCCAGAAAGCAGCAAAGCCCGCCGAAGCGGGCTTTGCTCATGGAGCCGGATCAGGCCGGACTCAGGCGCTCACGCCCTTGGCCACGTCCGCGTACTCTTCGATCTGGTCGAAGTTCATGTAGCGGTAGACGCTGGACTTGTCGGCATCGATCACGCCCATTTCCTTGAGGTATTCCTCCTTGGTGGGCAGCTTGCCCAGGCGCGATGCGATGGCGGCCAGCTCGGCCGAGCCCAGGAACACGTTGGTGTTCTTGCCCAGGCGGTTGGGGAAGTTGCGGGTCGAGGTGGAGATCACCGTCGCGCCTTCGCGGACCTGGGCCTGGTTGCCCATGCACAGCGAGCAGCCCGGCATTTCGGTGCGGGCACCGGCCGTGCCGAAGGCGGCGTAGTGGCCTTCCTTGATCAGCTCGTTCTGGTCCATCTTGGTGGGCGGAGCCACCCACAGCTTGACGGGGATGTCGCGCTGGCCGCCCAGCAGCTTGGCTGCTGCGCGGAAGTGGCCGATGTTGGTCATGCACGAACCGATGAAGGCTTCATCGATCTTGGTGCCGGCCACTTCGGACAGGAACTTGGCGTCATCGGGATCATTGGGGCAGCAGACGATGGGTTCCTTGATGTCGGCCAGGTCGATCTCGAACACGGCAGCGTATTCGGCGTCCTTGTCGGCTTCGAGCAGGTCGGGCTTGGCCAGCCAGGCTTCGACCTTCTCGATGCGGCGCTGCAGCGTCTTGGCGTCGGCGTAGCCGTCGGCGATCATGTTCTTCATCAGAACGATGTTCGAGGTCAGGTACTCCTTGATCGGCTCGGGGTTGAGCTTGATCGTGCAGCCGGCAGCCGAGCGCTCGGCCGAGGCGTCGGACAGCTCGAAGGCCTGTTCCACCTTGAGGTCGGGCAGGCCTTCGATTTCCAGGATGCGGCCCGAGAAGATGTTCTTCTTGCCGGCCTTGGCCACGGTCAGTGCGCCTGCCTTGATGGCGTACAGCGGAATGGCATGCACCAGGTCACGCAGGGTGACGCCGGGCTGCATTTCGCCCTTGAAGCGCACGAGCACGGACTCGGGCATGTCCAGGGGCATCACGCCCGTGGCGGCGCCGAAGGCCACCAGGCCGGAACCTGCAGGGAAGGAGATGCCGATGGGGAAGCGCGTGTGCGAGTCGCCGCCCGTGCCCACGGTGTCGGGCAGCAGCAGGCGGTTGAGCCAGGAGTGGATCACGCCGTCACCGGGACGCAGGGCCACGCCGCCGCGGTTGCTGATGAAGGCAGGCAGCTCGCGGTGGGTCTTGACGTCCACGGGCTTGGGGTAGGCGGCCGTGTGGCAGAAGGACTGCATGACCATGTCGGCCGAGAAGCCCAGGCAGGCCAGGTCCTTGAGCTCGTCGCGGGTCATGGGGCCGGTGGTGTCCTGCGAACCCACGGTGGTCATGCGCGGCTCGCAGTAGGTACCGGGGCGCACGCCCTGGCCTTCCGGCAGGCCGACGGCGCGGCCGACCATCTTCTGGGCCAGCGTGAAGCCGGCGTTCGAAGCAGCGGGCGCCTGAGGCAGGCGGAACACGGTGGAGGCAGACAGGCCCAGGAATTCGCGGGCCTTGGCGGTCAGCGAACGGCCGATGATCAGGTTGATGCGGCCGCCGGCGCGCACTTCGTCGAACAGCACGTCGCTCTTGAGCTGGAACTCGGCGACGGTCTCGCCGTTCTTGACCAGCTTGCCGTCATAGGGCAGCACGTCGATGACGTCGCCCATCTCCAGCTTGGAGACGTCCACTTCGATGGGCAGCGAGCCGGAGTCTTCCTGCGTGTTGAAGAAGATGGGGGCGATCTTGCCGCCCAGGGTCACGCCGCCGAAGCGCTTGTTGGGCACGAAGGGGATGTCCTGGCCCGTGGCCCAGACGATGGAGTTGGTGGCCGACTTGCGCGAGGAGCCGGTGCCGACCACGTCGCCCACGTAGGCGACCAGGTGACCCTTCTTCTTGAGGTCGTCGATGAACTGCATCGGGCCGCGCTTGCCGTCTTCCTCGGGCTTGAAGGCCGCGTCGGGACGGGTGTTCTTGAGCATGGCCAGGTAGTGCAGCGGGATGTCCGGACGGCTCCAGGCATCGGGTGCAGGCGACAGGTCGTCGGTGTTGGTCTCGCCGGGCACCTTGAAGACGGTGACGGTGATCTTCTTGTCCACTTCGGGGCGCGAGGTGAACCACTCGGCGTCGGCCCAGCTCTGCATGACTTCCTGGGCCTTGGCGTTGCCGGCCTTGGCCTTGGTGGCCACGTCGTTGAAGAAGTCGAACATCAGCAGCGTCTTCTTCAGCGCGTCGGCAGCGACGCCGGCGACTTCGGCGTCGTCCAGCAGCTCGATCAGGGGATGCACGTTGTAGCCGCCCACCATGGTGCCCAGCAGCTCGGTGGCCTTGGCCTTGGAGATGAGAGCCACCTGGATGTCACCGTGGGCCACGGCCGCCAGGAAGCTGGCCTTGACCTTGGCGGCATCGTCCACGCCCGGAGGAACGCGGTGCGTGAGCAGGTCGAGCAGGAAGGCGTCCTCGCCAGCGGGCGGGTTCTTGATCAGCTCGATCAGTTCGGCAACCTGCTTGGCATCCAGCGGCAGCGGGGGGATACCGAGCGCGGCGCGTTCGGCCACGTGGTCACGGTAGGCTTTCAACATGATTCTCTCTCCATGGTTTTCTAAAGTGGGGCTGCTTGCGGGACGCTCAGGTCCGGGCCTGGATTACTGGCCGGCGGGCTTGGGTGCTTCCAGCAGGCTGGGAGGCGGGTTCTTCTTGATGGCCTCGGCCACCTGAAGCTGGTCAGGGCTCATGCATTCGTCGGCCAGGCGCTGGCCGACCTTCTGGTTCATGAGCATGGACTTGTTGGCGATCTGCAGCCAGACGGCGCCGGCATGCTTGTCTTCCAGGCGCACGGTGCCGGTCGAGGTCTTGACGGGCGCCATGTGGTACTTGAAGCCCTTGCCGTCGATGTTGAAGTAGCCGGGGTTGGACTGGTCGGCCGTCACATTGACGAAGGCGCCCAGCTCGCAGGGAATGCGGCCGGTGTGCACGCGCTCCGAGATGGCCAGGTCTTCGGCGGACAGCGGCTGCTGGGCAGCAGCTGCCACGGCCGCCGCACCGCCGACTGCGGCAGCGCCGGCAGCGGCCTTGGCCGCGGTGGCCTTCTTGGCGGGAGCCTTCTTGACCGCAGGCTTGGCGGCGGCCTTGGCCGGAGCCTTCTTGGCAGGTTCGGCGGCGCTGGCGCCCAGGCCCATGGCCAGCAAGGGGGCTGCGATCAGGATGGAGGCGATAGCTGTCTTCATACGTTGGGCTCCTGCAAATTCCCGGTGTGGGCTAAGCAAGTGATTCTGATGCAAACCAGGGCTGCACCTGCGGGGGCAGCGCCTGGCCGGTCTGGTGGGCACGTGTGAGCAACTGCCAGAAATAGCGGTAGCTCGCCCGGTCATGTAATACACCATCCACGCTGACGGGCGCCCAGTCGGCGGCCTCGGCGGCGGTAAGTATTTGTGCGGCCTGCGCCACTTCGTCGGCCTGGGGCGCGAACGCGGCGAGGATGGGACGGATCTGGTCCGGGTGGATGCTCCACATGCGGGTATAGCCGAGCCGCCGTGACGCCTGTGTGGCAGCGGCCTGCAGCGCCTGTGGATTCCTGAACTCGGTGACCACGCAGTGCGAAGGCACCTTTCCGTGCGCGTGGCAGGCAGCTGCGATCTCCAGCTTGGCGCGCACGACCAGCGGATGGTCGAACTGGCCGGCCGAGCCCATGGCCGAGGCGGGAATCGCGCCGCCATGGGCCGAGACGAAGTCCATCAGGCCGAAGGAAATGCTCTGCACGCGCGGGTGTGCCGCGATGTCGAAGGCACGGTGCACGGCGGCGGGCGACTCGATGAGCACATGCAGCGGCAGTTCGCGGCAGCCCAGTCGGCCCAGATGCCGCTCGGCCAGCAGCACGTCGTCCACGCTTTCCACCTTGGGCAGCATGAGGTGGCACAGGCGGTCGCCGGCCTCGCCGACGATGATGTCCAGGTCCTGCGCGAAACTGGCGTGGTCCACGGCATGCACGCGCGCAGCCACGCGGGCGCCGGGCGCGGCATCACGCGCCAGCGAGGCCACCAGGCGCGCATGGGCGGCCTCCTTGCCCACGGGGGCGCCGTCCTCGCAGTCCAGCGTGACGTCGAACACGCAGGTGCCGAACTCGGCCATCATCTCGGCCTGCAGCTGCAGGCTCTTGCGCATGCGCACTTCCACGCCGCTGTAGTGGTCGCAGACGGGCAGGTGCAGGGCACCGCCCTGCGCATCGAGCAGCACCTGGGCCGGGTGTGCGCGAGAGGGTGTGGACGTGGCGGCGGTCATGGCTTGCGCTGGGCGACGATGAACAGGCGGGGGAAGGCCAGCAGGCGCCGGCCGTCGGCGCGCACGCCGTAGGCGGCGTCCACGCGGTTTTCGTATTCGGTGAGGAAGTCGGCCTGCAGGGCTTCGGGCAGGCCTTCGACGAAGGGCTTGAGGCCGGTGCCGCGCAGCCACTGGACGATGGCGCCGGCCGAGTCCATGGGATGCTGGTAGACGGTGTGCCAGACATCGACGGCGCCGGCCTCGACGCCGGCCTGCTCCTGCGGTCCGGCCAGCAGGTCGTAGTAGCTGCGGATGGGCAGGATGTCGGCCCGCACCTTGGCGGCATCGCCGATGTAGGCGGCAAACTTGGGCAGGCTGGCGATCTCGCGCATCACGCGGTGCGTGGCTTCCTGCCGGTTGTCGGGCATCTGTATCGCCAGCACGCCCCCTGGCGCCAGTTGGGCGAACAGGCGGGGTATCAGCGTTTCATGCTCCCCCACCCACTGGAGGGAGGCATTGGCATAAATCAGGTCGGGAGCGCTCTCGCCGGGGGCGGGCGTCCAGGAAGCAATGTCGGCCAGCGCGAAGCGGGCCTCAGGCAGATGCTGGCGCGCGGTGGCCAGCATCGCCTGGGAGTTGTCTATGCCGGTGATCGTGGCACCGGCATAGCGCTGTGCAAGCAGCTCGGTGGAATTGCCCGGCCCGCATCCCAGGTCCACCACATGGCGGGCCTGGGCCAAGGGCACACGCGCCAGCAGCTCGGCTGCGGGGCGCGTACGCTCATTGGCGAAACGCAGGTAAAGCGCGGGATTCCAGTCGAGCATGGCTTGCCGGCGGCTTACAGCAGGTGCTTGACGCCGTCCTGTTCGCCTTGCAGCTCGGCCAGGGTCTTGTCGATGCACTCTTGCGAGAAGGCGTCGATTTCCAGGCCTTCGACGATCTTGTACTCGCCGTTCTCGGTGGTGACCGGGAAGCCGAAGACGATGCCGGCGGGGATGCCGTATTCGCCGTTGGAGGGCACGCCCATGGTGACCCATTCGCCACCCGAGCCCAGGGCCCAGTCGCGCATGTGGTCGATGGCGGCGTTGGCAGCCGAGGCAGCCGAGGACAGGCCGCGCGCTGCAATGATGGCGGCGCCACGCTTGCCGACGGTGGGCAGGAACACGTCCTTGTTCCAGGCCTGGTCGTTGATCTTGGCCTTGACGCTTTCACAGTTGACGGTGGCGAAGCGGTAGTCGGCGTACATCGTGGGCGAGTGGTTGCCCCAGACGGTCAGCTTGCGGATGTCGCCGACCTTGAAACCGGCCTTGGCAGCCAGCTGCGATGCAGCGCGGTTGTGGTCCAGGCGCAGCATGGCGGTGAAGTTCTTGGCCGGCAGGTCCGGAGCCGACTTCATGGCGATGTAGGCGTTGGTGTTGGCGGGGTTGCCGACGACCAGCACCTTCACGTTGCGCGAGGCCACGGCGTTCAGCGCCTTGCCCTGGGCCGTGAAGATCTGTGCGTTGGCAGCCAGCAGGTCGGCACGTTCCATGCCGGGGCCGCGGGGACGCGCGCCGACCAGCAGGGCGTAGTCGGTGTCCTTGAAGGCTTGCAGGGGGTCGGAGTGGGCTTCGATGCCGGCCAGCAGGGGGAAGGCGCAGTCTTCGAGTTCCATGATCACGCCCTTGAGCGCGTTCTGGGCCTTCTCGTCGGGAATCTCCAGCAGTTGCAGAATGACGGGCTGGTCCTTACCCAGCATTTCGCCGGAGGCGATGCGAAACAGCAGGGCGTAACCAATTTGACCGGCGGCACCGGTGACGGCGACACGAACGGGCTTCTTGCTCATGATGAAACTCCAGGGATGGGGAAAAAATCAGGTGTTATCGGCGCCAGGTCGCACCAGCGTCAGAAACCAGCAGCCCGTGCTCCGCAAACAACGCGAAAGTGTACTCCCGATTTCGGAGCCCGGTCAATTTGTCTTATGTCTTATATAAGATATGATCGACGTCTGTTTCCAAGTCTTTCATCTGCGTCGCCGGGAGCCTCCCCACCCCGAACTTTCCCATGCCAGCCCTGCCTCCCCTCGCCTCTGAAACCGCCGCTGCCACCATCGGCGCGGGCGCATCGACCCCGGCCTTCAGCCCGCTGTACCAGCAGATCAAGGGACTGATACTGCAAAGCCTTGAAGCAGGCGAATGGCGGCCCGGCGAGCTGATCCCCAGCGAGATGGAGCTGGCGGCGCGCTTTCGCGTGAGCCAGGGCACGGTGCGCAAGGCCATCGACGAGCTGGCCGCGGAGAACCTGGTGATGCGCCGCCAGGGCAAGGGCACCTTCGTGGCCACCCACGCGGCCCAGCATGTGCAGTACCGCTTCCTCAAGCTGCAGCCCGACGCCGGCGACCAGCAGGGCGAGGGCCGTGCCGAGCGCCGCATCATCGACTGCCGGCGCCTGCGCGCATCGGCCGACGTGGCGCGCGGCCTGGCGCTGCGCAGCGGCGATGCCGTGATGCACGTGCGCCGCGTGCTGTCGTTCTCCGCAATCCCGACCATTTTGGAAGACATCTGGCTGCCGGGCCACGCCTTCAAGGGCCTGACCGCCGAGCAGATGTCCGCCTACCAGGGCCCCACCTACGCCATGTTCGAGCTGGACTACGGCGTGCGAATGGTGCGCGCCGACGAAAAGATCCGCGCCGTCCTGCCCGAGGCCGAACAGGCCCTGCTGCTGGACGTGCCCAGCACCACGCCCCTGCTGAGCGTGGAGCGCACCGCTTACACATACAACGATGTTCCCATGGAGTTACGCCGTGGCCTGTACCGCACCGACACCCATCACTACCGCAACGCGTTGAGCTGAACGATCCGTTCCCCAGAGAAGCGGGCGAAAATACGCAATTCCCAGCAAAGCTGTTTTTATTGCATTGCAATAGAATTTTGCATCGCCGCCCCTGAGCGATTACGAAGCAGTTACATCCACGAAAGTACCCTGCCATGACTGAGCAAGCCAAAAAGCGGCCAGAGTTCCGCAACATCAACTTCTTCAAGGACCTCCCCACCTACCGGTTGCCGCCGGCCGGCATCGTGTCCATCCTGCACCGCATCAGCGGCCTGCTGATGTTCATCCTGCTGCCTTTCATCCTGTGGATGATGGACATGTCGCTGACCTCGGAGATCTCCTTCGACGGCTTCACCTCGGTTTTCGCGGGTCCCTTCGGATGGTTCCTCAAGCTCGTGTGCCTGGCATTGATCTGGGCCTACCTGCACCACTTCTGCGCCGGCCTGCGCCACCTGTTCATGGACGTGAACCACCATGCGGTCAACAAGCAGTTCGGCAAGACCTCCGCCCTGGTGGTGCTGGTGCTGAGCGTGGGCCTGACCCTGATCCTGGGCGCCAAGCTGTTCGGCCTGTACTGATAGACGATCTCCCCTCACGATAAGGAAAAAGAACCATGTCCGTGAATTACGGCTCCAAGCGCACCGTGGTCGGTGCGCACTACGGCATCCGCGACTGGATGGTGCAGCGCGTCACCGGCGTGCTGATGGCACTGTTCACCATCGTGCTGCTGGCCAAGCTGATCTTCAGCACCGGCTCCGTCGGCTATGACCTGTGGGCCGGCATCTTTGCCCCGCAGTGGATGAAGTTCCTGACCTTCGCCGTGATCGTCTCGCTGGCCTGGCACGTCTGGGTCGGCGTGCGCGACATCTGGATGGACTACGTCAAGCCCGTGGGCCTGCGCCTGGTGCTGAACGTTTTCACCCTGGTCTGGCTCGTCGGCTGCGCCGGCTGGGGCATCCAGATCCTGTGGCGTATCTGATAGAGACGCGGTCTCCACGATTGAAGGTTAAGAATGAGCTACTCCAAAGCAAACATCACCAAGCGCAAGTTTGACGTCGTCATCGTCGGCGCTGGCGGCTCCGGCCTGCGTGCCGCGCTGGAACTGTCGCGCGCCGGCCTGTCCGTGGCCTCGCTGTCCAAGGTCTTCCCCACGCGCTCGCACACCGTGGCCGCGCAAGGCGGCGTGTCCGCTTCGCTGGGCAACATGAGCGAAGACAACTGGCACTACCACTTCTACGACACCATCAAGGGCTCCGACTGGCTCGGCGACCAGGATGCGATCGAGTTCATGTGCCGCGAAGCGCCCAACGTCGTGATCGAGCTGGAACACTTCGGCATGCCGTTCGACCGCAACCCCGACGGCACCATCTACCAGCGCCCCTTCGGCGGCCACACGGCCAACTACGGTGAAAAGCCCGTGCAGCGCGCCTGCGCCGCGGCCGACCGTACCGGCCACGCCATGCTGCACACGCTGTACCAGCAGAACGTCAAGTCCAAGACCAACTTCTTCGTGGAGTGGATGGCGCTGGACCTGATCCGCAACACCCAGGGCGACGTGGTCGGCGTGACCGCCATCGAACTGGAAACCGGCGACCTGTACGAGCTGCACGCCAAGGCCGTGCTGCTGGCCACGGGTGGCGCTGGCCGCATCTTCCAGGCATCGACCAATGCCTTCATCAACACCGGCGACGGCCTGGGCATGGCTGCACGCGCAGGCATCCCGCTGCAGGACATGGAGTTCTGGCAGTTCCACCCCACCGGCGTGGCCGGCGCGGGCGTGCTGCTGACCGAAGGCTGCCGTGGCGAAGGCGCCATCCTGCTCAACAGCGAAGGCGAACGCTTCATGGAGCGCTACGCTCCCACGCTGAAGGATCTGGCACCGCGTGACTTCGTGTCCCGCTCCATGGACCAGGAAATCAAGGAAGGCCGTGGCTGTGGTCCCAACAAGGACTACATCCTGATGAAGCTGGACCACCTGGGCGCCGACACCATCCGCAAGCGCCTGCCTTCGGTGGAAGAGATCGGCCACAACTTCGCCAACGTGGACATCACCAAGGAACCGATTCCCGTGGTGCCCACCATCCACTACCAGATGGGCGGCATTCCCACCAACATCAACGGCCAGGTCGTGGTGTGGGACGGTCAGCAGAACAACGTGGTCAATGGCCTGTATGCCGTGGGCGAATGCTCGTGCGTGTCGGTGCACGGCGCCAACCGCCTGGGCACGAACTCGCTGCTGGACCTGCTGGTCTTCGGCAAGTCGGCCGGCAAGCACATCGTGCAGTTCGTCAACGGCTTCGGCGACCACAAGCCTGTGCCGGCCGATGGCTCGGAGCGCACGCTCACGCGCCTGAACCAGCTCGACGACTCCAAGGAAGGCACCTACGCCCAGGACCTGGCTGGCGACATCCGCGCCACCATGCAGCAGCATGCCGGCGTGTTCCGCACGCAAAAGAGCATGGACGAAGGCGAAGTCAAGATCAACGCCATCCGCGAACGTGTGGGCTCCGTGACCCTCAAGGACAAGTCCAAGGTCTGGAACACCGCCCGCATGGAAGCGCTGGAAGTGGACAACCTGATCGAAGTGGCCCAGGCCACCATGATCTCGGCCGCTGCCCGCCACGAATGCCGCGGCGCCCACACCGTGTACGACTACGAGCATCCTGCCGACCACGCCGAGTTCCCGCTGGGCCGCAATGACAAGGAATGGCTCAAGCACACCCTGTGGTACAGCGCCACCAACAGCCTGGACTACAAGCCCGTGAACCTGAAGCCCCTCACGGTGGACAGCGTGCCGCCCAAGGTCCGCACGTTCTAATCCAGCAGCCCACGAGAGAACAGACAAATGAAGCGCACTTTCAAGATCTACCGCTACGACCCGGACAAGGATGCCAAGCCCTACATGCAGACCGTCGAGGTCGAGCTGGACGGCCACGAGCGCATGCTGCTGGACGCCCTGGTCAAGCTCAAGGAGATGGACCCCTCCATCTCGTTCCGCCGCTCCTGCCGCGAAGGCGTGTGCGGCTCGGACGCGATGAACATCAATGGCAAGAACGGCCTGGCCTGCCTGACGAACATGAAGACCCTGCAGGGCGACATCGTTCTCAAGCCCCTGCCCGGCCTGCCCGTGATCCGCGACCTGATCGTGGACATGACGCAGTTCTTCAAGCAGTACCACTCGATCAAGCCGTACCTGCAGAACGACAGCTTCGCGTCTCCCACCAAGGAACGCCTGCAGTCGCCTGAAGAGCGCGAAGAGCTCAACGGCCTGTACGAGTGCATTCTGTGCGCCAGCTGCTCCACCAGCTGCCCCAGCTTCTGGTGGAACCCCGACAAGTTCGTGGGCCCGGCCGGCCTGCTGCAGGCCTACCGCTTCATCGCGGACAGCCGCGACGAGGCCACGGGTGACCGCCTTGACAACCTGGAAGATCCGTACCGCCTCTTCCGTTGCCACACCATCATGAACTGCGTGGACGTGTGCCCCAAGCACCTGAACCCCACGCAGGCCATTGGCAAGATCAAGGAACTGATGGTCCGCCGGGCCATCTGATGACCATGACGAATACTCTGCTCGACGAACGCGAGCGAGACCTGCTGCGCTGGCGCTGCCGGCGCGGCCTGGTCGAGAACGACCTGTTCATCGCGCAGTTCTTCGCCACCTACGGAGACCAGCTCACGCGGAGACACGCGAGCGGTCTGTCTGCCTTGATGGACCTGGCAGACAACGACCTGATGGACCTCTTCTTGCGCCGCAAGGAGCCTGAAGGTGAACTCGATACCCAAGAAATCAGGGAAGTTCTGGAACTGGTGCGCAAGCGCAAGCCCGGTTCTCTCCCGCTAGTAGGCTAGGCAATCTAGAGAAGGAAGTTTGGAAATGAAACTCGCAGACAACAAAGCAACGCTGTCTTTCAGCAACGGCGCCCCCAGCGTCGAGCTGCCCGTCTACCAGGGCAACGTCGGTCCCGACGTGGTGGACATCCGCAAGCTGTACGCGCAGACCGGCATGTTCACCTATGACCCGGGCTTCCTCTCTACCGCCTCGTGCCAGTCCGCCATCACCTACATCGATGGCGACAAGGGCGAGCTGCTGTACCGCGGCTACCCCATCGAGCAGCTGGCCAAGAACTGCGACTACCTCGAGACCTGCTACCTGCTGCTGTACGGCGAGCTGCCCAACGAGTCGCAGAAGGCCGACTTCGTCGAGCGCGTGACCAAGCACACCATGGTCAACGAGCAGATGCAGTTCTTCCTGCGTGGTTTCCGCCGTGACGCCCACCCCATGGCCGTCCTGACGGGTCTGGTCGGCGGCATGTCGGCCTTCTACCACGACAACATGGACATCAACAACGCCGAGCACCGCGACATCGCCGCGATCCGCCTGATCGCCAAGATGCCCACGCTGGTCTCCATGGCCTACAAGTACGGCATCGGTGCGCCGTACATGTACCCCAAGAACGACCTGAGCTACGCCGGCAACTTCATGCGCATGATGTTCGGCAACCCCTGCGAGGAGTTCAAGGTGAACCCCGTGGTCGAGCGCGCGCTGGACCGCATCTTCATCCTGCACGCAGACCACGAGCAAAACGCCTCCACCTCCACCGTGCGCCTGTGCGGCTCGTCGGGCACCAACCCCTTCGCCGCCATCTCGGCCGGCGTGGCCTGCCTGTGGGGCCCTGCCCACGGCGGCGCCAACGAAGCCTGCCTGAACATGCTGGAATACCTGCAGGCCAACGGCGGCGTTGCCAAGGTCGGCGAGTTCATGGAACAGGTCAAGGACAAGAACAGCGGCGTCAAGCTGATGGGCTTCGGCCACCGTGTCTACAAGAACTACGACCCCCGCGCCAAGCTCATGCAGGAAACCTGCAATGAAGTGCTGGCCGAACTGGGCCTGGAAAAGGACCCCCTGTTCGCCCTGGCCAAGGAAGTCGAGAAGATCGCCCTGGAAGACGACTACTTCGTGCAGCGCAAGCTCTACCCGAACGTGGACTTCTACTCCGGCATCGTGCAGCGCGCCATCGGCGTGCCCGTGAACCTGTTCACCGGCATCTTCGCCCTGGCCCGCACCGTGGGCTGGATCGCCCAGCTCAACGAGCAGATGGCCGACCCCGAGTACAAGATCGGCCGTCCCCGCCAGCTGTTCACGGGCTCCGTGTCCCGCGACGTCAAGCCGATCGGCCAGCGCTGATCGCAGGTCCGGGCATCAGCGGCCCGGCACCCAAAAGCCCCATGCCTTTGCATGGGGCTTTTTTCATGGGCGAGTCCACCGTTCCAGAAGGCCACGCCACTCCTAGGAACACCATTCTGGCTATCGTGGCATGGACCTCGATTGATCAAATCTACCATAAGGTGACCGTTGACCCTCCCTGAAACGGGATGGAGGCGCAGCGCAATGCCCGCTGCCGTTCAACGCAACCCCGGGACTCACATGCTTGTCGAAATCACCAAGGACGGAATGCTCATCCATGCGCGCGTCAAGAATGCGCGCAGCCCCGCCATCGAGAGAGGAAAGCGGACCGCCGCCATCACCGGCATCGTCGTGCACCAGACCGATGCCAACACGGCCCAGTCTTCGCTCAACAGCTACAAAAACCCGAAGGCCAATGCGGCACACTTTCTCATCGACAAGGACGGCACCATCTACCAGACGGCGGCCATCTACCAGCGCACCAACCATGTGGGGCCGCTGAAGGCAAGATGCCTGCTTGTGGGGAAATGCAAGGCCAGGGACTATGAAGGAGCAGGCGTAAAGGGAATGCACCGCATCGAGATGATGAAAGCCCCTGGCGATCGCTATCCGAGCAACATGGAAGCCATAGGCATCGAGATGGTTGGCAGGGCTGTGCTGCCGAAAGGGTTCAAGCCCCCTCAGCGACGAAAGGAACTGAGTCCGGAAGGGATTCGGGGAGAATTTGGCGTCTACCCCACACCGACTGAGGCACAAAACCGTGCTCTGACATGGCTGGTTGAAGCACTGCAAGATTCCATGCAACTATCGCCCAGTGAAGTCTTCAAGCACCCTGAAGTAAGCCGGAAGAACCTGTCCGAGGCAGAAGGCGCAAACTGGGAAATGGCACCATGAGCTTCATTTTCTTTCGCACTGTGACTGTGATTTCGGCAATGGCCATGGCATCGATGCTCCATGCGGCCGATGCCAGATACCCAGTCAGGCAAGTACAGAAAATCGACATCATCGAGCCCTCAGGCGGCTCTTCTTGGGAAGACAAGAACTGGCTTGATTGCAACGATGTGATATTGACCGAAGAGGATGTGCGATATGCGCTGCAGCACATGCGCAAAATTTCAGAGAAGCACTACTTCGGTGAATATATGGAAAGAACAGGGTGTTCAGGAGGAGCGTCCGTCAAGTTCAAGAGCGGAAAAATCATCGTCATGGGAATCGAACCCACAGGACGTATTAATCTTTTCGAGGCCAACAAAAAGCTGGACCCTATTGGAGTACCTGGAAGCTTCTACGACTGCCAACCCTGCAACAAACGCAAGATGGACCTGCTGCAGGACGCCCTGGACCGCGCAACCGAACGACGGCTCAAGGAGCTGAAGAGGCAGGGACGACTTCCTCCATGAGCCGCCTCCATTCGATCTTCTGGGCACTCATTTCGGCGATGCCCGATCCCTGGACAGGCATGCGCCACCGGCCCGGCTGCAACGGCTGGCGGCCTGGTGAACAGCCTGCTGGTCGGCAGCGCCACCTGGCCTGAGCGCCCGGGCCAAGCCCCCTGCTTCACGCAGCGGCGCGGTTTAGCCGACAATGCCCCCCCGGCCCTCGTGGCCGGGCCTTTCTTGCGCCGGGGTTCCGGCCCCAGCCATTCCTGCACACCATGAACTTTGCCTCCCTCGGCCTGAGCCCGGCGCTGGTCTCCAGCCTCCAAGACCTGGGCCTGGTCGATCCCACGCCCATACAGACCCAGTCCATCGCCCCCGTGCTTGCGGGCCGCGACCTCTGGGCCTGTGCGCCCACGGGCTCGGGCAAGACGGCCGCCTACCTGCTGCCGCTGCTGCAGCGCTGGATGGATGGCGGCAAGGCCCAAGGTGCCCAGGGCGGCTTTGTGCGAACCCTGACCACGCTGATCGTGGTGCCCACGCGCGAGCTGGCCCAGCAGGTGGGCGAGACGCTGTCCGACCTGGGCCGCACGCTCAGGCAGCCGCCGCGCATCGGCGTGGTCTATGGCGGCGTGTCCATCAACCCGCAGATGATGATGCTGCGCGGCAGTGCCGATTTCCTCGTGGCCACGCCGGGCCGCCTGCTGGACCTGGTGGAGCACAACGCCGTGCGCCTGTCCGCCGTGCGCCATCTGGTGCTGGACGAGGCCGACCGCCTGCTGGACCTGGGCTTCCAGGACGAGCTGCAGCGCGTGCTGGCCCTGCTGCCGAAGCAGCGCCAGACCCTGCTGTTCTCGGCCACCTATCCCGATGCCGTGCAATCGCTGGCCACAGGCCTGCTGCACGATCCCGTTCAGGCCCGCGTCGATGCCGCCGAAGGCCAGGATGCCGCCAGCCCCCAGAGCATTGCCCAGCGCGCCATTGCCGTGGACCGTGCGCGCCGCACCCAGCTGCTGCGCACACTGGTACAGGGGGAGACGGCGCCCGGCACAGACCCCGCCACGCTGGAGCGCGCCCTGGTCTTCGTGGCCACGCGCCACACGGCCGAACTGGTGGCGGAAAAGCTCTACAAGGCCGGCATCTTCGCCACGGCCTTCCATGGCGACCTGAGCCAGGGCGCACGCAAGGAAGCGCTGGCCGACTTCAAGGCCAGGCGCTGGCAGGTGATGATCACCACCGACCTGGCGGCGCGCGGCATCGACATCACCCAACTGCCCCTGGTCGTCAACTACGACCTGCCGCGCTCGGCCACCGACTATGTGCACCGCATCGGCCGCACGGGCCGGGCGGGCGAGGATGGCACGGCCATCAGCTTTGTCACGCCGGCCGACCAGGCGCACTGGGCGCTGATCTGCAAGCGCAACCAGCTGGACCTGGCGCTGGAGCAGTTGCCGGGCTTCGAGCCTACCGAGCCCGTGCCGCCGCCCCCGGTGGCGCAGGACGGCAACGGCGGCATCAAGGGCCGCCGCCCCAGCAAGAAGGACAAGCTGCGTGCCGCGGCCGCCGAAGCAGCCGAGACCGCAAAAAAGAACTGAGCGTTTCCGGTTCAGCCCGCGCCGCCTCGCCCGCCAAAGCGATCCCGGTACGCCACCGGGGTAATGCCCAGGTGGCGCACGAACAGGTGGCGCAGCGCCTGCTCCGAGCCCAGGCCCACGCGCGCGGCCACGGTCTTGAGCGGCAGATGGGCCTGGCTTTCCAGCAGTTGCTTGGCCGCCTCCAGCCGCGCGCTCTCCGCAAAGGCCGTGGGGCTTTGCCCGGTTTCCTGCTGGAACACGCGGCGCAGGTGCCGCTCGCTCATGTGCGCCTGCTCGGCCATCTGCGCAAGGGTCAGAGGCTCGGCCAGATGGGTCATCACCCACTGCTGCACGGCCTGCACGCCGCCGTGCTGCGCGGCCTGGGCCGCCAGCGGCACGCTGAACTGCGACTGGCCACCGGGACGCTTGAGGTACATGACCAGGTCACGCGCCACCTCCAGCGCCAGCGCGTGGCCGAAATCCTCTTCGACCACGGCCAGGGCCAGGTCGATGCCGGCCGTCACGCCGGCCGAGGTCCACAGCTGGCGGCTGCCTGCGCCATCGCGGATTTCCTCGCGCAGGTAGATGGCATCGGCATCGACCTGCACGCGCGGATGGCGCTGGGCCAGTTGCGCCGTCACGCTCCAGTGCGTGGCCGCGCGCCGGCCGTCCAGCAAGCCCGCCTCGGCCAGGAAGAAGCTGCCCGAGCACAGCGCAATCAGCCGCTGCACGCGCGGCGCCACGCGGCCCAGCCAGGCGACCAGCTCGGCCGAGCCGCCCAGCACCTGCTCGATATGGCGCGAGCCCACGACGACCACGGTGCAGCCCATGCCTGCAGCCTCCAGCCCGGCCAGCGTGTGGGTGGCCTCCAGCGACATCAGCGTGTCCGAGCGCACGGGCCCTTGCCGCTGCGAGACCACGCGCACCTCGTAGCCGTCGCTCTGGCCGCGCGCGCGTAGGTGCACGTTGGCATAGTCGAACACCGACATGGGTCCTATGGCCTCCAGCGCCTTGAAGCCGGGGTAGACGACAAGATCGATGCGGTGGGCGCTGGCGTGGCGGTGGTCCATGGGAAACGGCGGGCTCGGAGGCGGTCAGGGTGGAAAGAATGGGGCGGACTATACGAAAAGACGCAAGCACCCACGGCCTGCAGGCCCGGCCGACGCCGGCCACACCCCTCAGATTCGGACATATCACCTGAGGCTGCGGCCATGATGCGGCCGGTCCGCGCGGCCATGGCCTACATTCAAGGCTTCGCGGAGCGCGCGCACTGCCGCTCCTGAGCCACCCCGACAGAAAGACACGCCCATGAAATCCAAAGCCGCCGTCGCCTTCAAGGCTGGAGAACCCCTGCAGATCGTCGAGATCGACGTGGCCCCCCCGAAGAAGGGCGAGGTCCTGATCAAGATCACCCACACCGGCGTCTGCCACACCGACGCGTTCACGCTGTCGGGCGACGACCCCGAAGGCATCTTCCCCGCCGTGCTCGGCCATGAAGGCGCGGGCATCGTCGTCGAGGTCGGCGAAGGCGTGACCAGCGTCAAGCCCGGCGACCACGTGATCCCGCTGTACACCGCCGAATGCGGCGAATGCCTGTTCTGCAAGAGCGGCAAGACCAACCTGTGCGTTTCCGTGCGCGCCACCCAGGGCAAGGGCGTGATGCCCGACGGCACCACGCGCTTTTCGTACAACGGCGAGCCCATCTACCACTACATGGGCTGCTCCACCTTCAGCGAATACACCGTGGTCGCCGAAGTCTCGCTGGCCAAGATCCACCCCGATGCCAACCCCGAGCAGGTCTGCCTGCTGGGCTGCGGCGTGACCACGGGCCTGGGTGCCGTCAAGAACACCGCCAAGGTCCAGGAAGGCGACACCGTGGCCGTGTTCGGCCTGGGCGGCATCGGCCTGGCCGTGATCCAGGGCGCCAAGCTGGCCAAGGCCGGCCGCATCATCGCCGTGGACACCAACCCCTCCAAGTTCGACCTGGCCCGCACCTTCGGCGCCACCGACTGCGTGAATCCCAAGGATTTCGACAAGCCCATCCAGCAGGTCATCGTCGAGATGACGGGCTGGGGCGTGGACCACAGCTTCGAGTGCATCGGCAACGTCAACGTGATGCGTGCCGCCCTGGAATGCGCGCACCGCGGCTGGGGCCAGTCGGTCATCATCGGCGTGGCTGGCGCGGGCCAGGAAATCTCCACACGCCCCTTCCAGCTGGTGACGGGCCGCAAGTGGCTGGGCACGGCCTTCGGCGGCGTCAAGGGCCGCAGCGAGCTGCCCGGCATGGTCGAGCAGGCCATGAGCGGCGAGATCCAGCTGGCCCCCTTCGTCACGCACACCATGGGCCTGCCGGAGATCAACGAGGCTTTTGACCTGATGCACGAAGGCAAGTCCATCCGCTCCGTCGTCGTGTACTGAAGCTCCCCCTGAGGCGCTGCGCGCCCTCCCCCGTTGCACGGCGCCTCTCTACTCGCTACGCGAGGGAGGGGGACGACGCCCTCGGCTGGGCGCCCCCGCCGCGAGGCGGCTCTTGCTCGGCGCCTCTCGCCTGGGCAGCGCCAGTTTCATGGGCCGTTGACCGTGTATAGCGTATCAACTCCCATCTTTGAATGCTGCATGCACCGCTTGCCAAGGTGCCCGTAGCATTTTTCTTTTTGAGGAACACCATGTCCGCACTGCCGCCCCTGGAACTCAAGAACGCCCATGCCTGCTTCGGCGGCGCACAGCGTTTCTACGAGCATTTCTCCGCCGAGATCGGCCTGAACATGAAGTTCTCGGTCTTCCTGCCGCCCAAGGCCGTGGCCGGCGAGAAGGTGCCCGCCGTGCTCTATCTGGCCGGGCTGACCTGCACCGAAGAGACCTTCATGACCAAGGCCGGCGCCCAGCGCCTGGCCGCCGAGCTGGGCATCGCCCTGATCGCGCCCGACACCAGCCCGCGCGGCGCAGGCCTGCCCGGCGAGGCCGATGCCTGGGACTTCGGCGTGGGCGCGGGCTTCTACCTGGACGCCACCACCAGGCCCTGGGCGCTGCATTGGCGCATGGAAAGCTATCTGCTGGGCGAGCTGCTGCCGCTGATCGCCGCACGCCTGCCCATCGACGCGCAGCGGCTGGGCATCTTCGGCCACTCCATGGGTGGCCACGGCGCGCTCACGCTGGCGCTGCGCCATCCGGGCCGCTTCAAGAGCCTGTCGGCCTTCGCGCCCATCGCCAACCCCGTCAACTGCCCCTGGGGCCAGAAAGCCTTCTCGGGCTATCTGGGCGATGACCGCAAGGCCTGGGAAGCGCATGACGCCAGCTGCCTGATGGCCGCCCAGACCCAGGCGCCCTACCCGGCCGGCATCCTCGTGGACCAGGGCCTGGCCGACAAGTTCCTGATCGAAAAGCAGCTGCTGCCCGAAGCCTTCGAGGCCGCCTGCGCCCAGGCCGGCCAGCCGCTGACGCTGCGCCGCCACGGCGGCTACGACCACGGCTACTACTTCATCCAGAGCTTCATTGATGACCATCTGCGCCATCATGCAGAGCAGTTGAGTACCCCCTGAGGCGCTTCGCGCCTTCCCCCTCTCTACTTGCTTCGCAAGGGAGGGGGACGACGCCATCGCCGCGAGGCGGCTCTTGCTCGGCGTCCCTGTTTTTTTGGTCGCGCCAGTTTCCAAGATTGGGCACAAGACCATAGAACGGGCGCGTCTCACCCAGGCATGCGCCCCGCGCGCATGTCCTGCGCGATCCGCTCCAGTACCTGCGGCAGGTCCTTCACGCTGGCGATCACGTGGTGGGCGCCGGCTGCGCGCAGCTTGGCCTCGGCGCGGGCCACGCGCTCGCGCACTTCTTCGGCGGGGGCGGCGGCCAGTTCGGCGGGGGAGTAGCCGACTTCGTTGCCGGACAGGGTCAGGCCCACGGTCCACATGCCGGCGTTGCGGCCTTCCTCGATGCCGGGCACGGTGTCGTCCACCTTCACGCAGGCACGCACGTCGCCAATGCCCAGCGCCAGCACATTGGCCAGCGCCATGAAGGGGCCGGGGCGGCCGCCTGCGGCCATTTCATCGCCGGCCACCACATGGTCGGGAGCCAGGCCGTTGGCCGCTGCCTGGGGCAGCAGCTGGTTCAGGACTTCACGCGGATAGCCCGAGCACGAGCCCACCTTCAGGCCCTGCGCGCGCAGCCAGCCCAGCAATTCAGGCGCGCCTTCGATGGGTGCCGAGAACTCGCCCACCTTGGCGATCTGCATGGGCATGAAGCGGGCGTAGATGGCGTCCACGTCGGCGTCGGCGGGCGGCTGGCCGAAGGCCTTGTGCCATTGCGCGCGGATGCCTTCGTCCTGCAGCAACTCGTGGATGTGCTGCCACTTGGACAGTCCCATGGGGCCGCGTGCCTGGGCCAGGGTGATGGTGATGCCGAAGCTGGCAAAGGCCTCGACAAAGATCTGCGTGGGCGCCAGCGAGCCGAAATCGACCAGGGTGCCGGCCCAGTCGAAGATGACGGCCTGCAGCGGCGACAGATCGGCGGCGGCGGCGGTGGAGACGGTGGTGTGGTTCATGGTGCTTTTTGACTAGGAAAGAGGTTCAAACAGAAGAGGGCCGCACGCGCCTGTTCATTCCAGCGTGCGGATGAAATTGCGCCCGCGCGGGCCGGATGCGGCCGACTGCAGCAGCTGCTGCCACTCATCCCCGGGCACGCCGTAGTGGGCGGGATCGGTGGCCACGCCCAGGCCTTCGAGGAAGTTGCGCAGGCGCTGCACGGCCAGCTCGCCCGTGGCGGCATCGAAGATGGACAGCAGGGCCGCATCGGCCTCATCGTCGGCGCCCAGTGCCATCTCCAGCACCAGCGGCAGGCTGAACGAGCAGGCAATGCCGTGGGCCACGCCATGGCGCAGCGTGATGTCGTAGGACAGCGAATGCGCCAGCGCCGTGCGGGTGTTGGAGAAGGCCAGGCCGGCCATCAGGGCGGCCTCGGCCATGCGGCTTCGCAGCGGCAGGCTGCCCAGGTCCTGCATCAGCGCGGGCAGCGTGGCCAGGGTGCGGCGCGCGGCGCCCACGGCCAAGGTGGTGGAGACGGGATTGCGGTGCCGGTTCCAGATGGACTCCAGCGCGTGCGACAGCGCATCCAGCCCCGAGGCCAGCGTGGCGCCGGCCGGCAGGCTTTGCATGAGCTGCGCGTCGATGATGGCGGCCTCGGGCCAGGTCCAGTGCTGGTGCAGCGAGTGCTTGCGGCCAGCGGCCTGGTCCCAGATCGTGGCCCAGGGCGTGACCTCGCTGCCCGTGCCGGCCGTGGTGGGAATGGCGATCAGCGCCTTGTGGCCTGCGGCCGGCAGGGCCAGCCCCTGCTCCAGGGCCTGCAGCAGTTCGCCGAAACGCCGCGTGGGCGTGGCGCACATCAGCGCCTTGGCCGAGTCGATGGCGCTGCCGCCGCCCAGGGCCACGATGCACGGGACCTCGGCGTATTCGCGGTGCACGCGGTCATACAGCGGGGCCAGCCACTGCACATCGGGGTTGGGCGCAATGCCGTCCACCACGCCGCGCAGCTGGCTGCCCAGCCGTTGGCGCAGCTGCTGCACCAGGCCCAGGGATTCGGCCTCGGGAAACGTCACCAGCAGGCAGTCGCGCCCGGCCAGCAGCTCGGGCAGGCGGTCCAGGCGGCCGGGGCCGGTATGGATGGCAACGGGGTTGTGATAGGTCCACACAAATCGGTCCTTTGAATGAAACGGGGGCGCCGAAAAAAGCGCTGCCCTCAATGGCGGGTGCCCTGCTGGATGCGGCGGCGCAGCCAGTGGGAGATGAGATCGGCAGCGATCACCATCACGGTGATGACCACGATGCAGGTGGCCGTCTCCTGGTAGCGGAACAGCTTGAGGCTGCCGACCAGCTCGAACCCCAGCCCGCCCGCGCCCACCATGCCCAGCACCGTGGCCGAGCGCAGGTTGACCTCGAAGCGGTAGAGCACGACCGCGATCCAGGCCGTGATGGCCTGCGGTAGCACGCCGAAGACGATGAGCTGCAATTGCGTGGCGCCTGCGCTGCGCAGGGCCTGCAGCGGGCCGTCGTCGATCTCTTCGATGCTCTCGGCGAAGAACTTGCCCAGCATGCCCATGCCATGCAGGGCCAGGGCCAGCACGCCGGGAAACGGCCCCAGGCCCACGGCCGAGACAAAGACCAGCGCCAGGATCAGCTCGTTGATGCTGCGCACCACGTTCAGGAACTGACGCGTGATGCGCCGCAGCCAGTGCCAGCCTTGCAGGTTGCTGGCCGCGATGAAGGACAGCGGCAGCGCCAGCACCACGGACAGCAGCGTGCCCCAGATGGCGATCTGCACCGTCTCCAGCGCGGGCGCCATCAGGCGCGGCAGCATGCTCCAGTCCGGCGGCACGGAGCGCGCCACGAAATCCGCGATCTGGGGCATGCCTGCCGCCAGTTCGCCCCAGCTCATCTGCGCGCCGCCCGCGCTCCAGTGCAGCACCCAGGCGATGGCCAGGGCCGCAGCCGCATAGCCGGTCCAGCCCAGGGCACCGTGGGGGCGCGGCGCGGTCCATTGCCAGCGGTCGCGCGGCTCAGGGCTCCAGGAATTGGCGCTGGTCATCACAGTCCTCCTGCGGGCGCGCTGGCCCGCATCCACGAGGCAGGCACCGGCGCCTGCGCATGCAGGCCGGCAGGCCCTATGGCCTGCGCGCCCGGTGGTGTGTCCGGCTCTGCGCCCTGCCCTGCGCCTTGCCCTGCAGTGGGCTGCGCATGGTAGATGGCCTGCAGCGCGGCCTCGTCCAGCGCCTGCGGCGATCCGTCATAGACCATGCGGCCCTGGGCCAGGCCCAGCACGCGGTCGCCGAACTCCCGCGCGTAGTCCACCTGGTGCAGGTTGCAGACCACGGCAATGCCCAGCTCGCGCGTGGCATCACGCAGGTACTGCAGCACGCTGCGCGCGGTCTTGGGGTCCAGGCTGGCCACGGGCTCGTCGGCCAGGATGACCTGGGGCTGCTGGGCCAGCGCGCGGGCAATGCCCACGCGCTGCATCTGCCCGCCCGACAGCGCCTCGGTGCGCTCCAGCGCCTTGTGGGCCAGGCCCACGCGCTCCAGGCACTGGTCGGCCAGGCGGATATCGCTTTCGCGGAACAGCTGCAGCACCGAGGCCAGGGTGCCGGTCTGGCCCAGGCGCCCGGTCAGCACGTTCTTGCGCACCGACAGGCGCGGCACCAGGTTGTGGTGCTGGAAGACCATGGCCACGTGGCGAGCCAGCTCGCGCCGGCTGTGCCTGCCGCCGCCCAGCATCAGGTCCATGCCGCCCACCTCCAGCGTGCCGCTGTCGGCGCGGGCCAGGCCGTTCATGCAGCGCAGCAGCGTGGACTTGCCGGCCCCCGACAGGCCCAGCATGACGACGAACTCGCCGGGCTGCACATCCAGGTCGATGCCATGCAGCACGTGGTTGCTGCCATAGCTCTTGCGCAATTGGCGGATGCGGATCATTTCATGCTCCCGAGGTCCAGCTTCAGGGCCTTGGCCGTCTGGCGCACCACGTCGTAGGCCTTGTCATCCGTGGCCGCGAAGCCGTCGAGCACGCCCTGGTCGCCCCAGGGCAGGTCCTTGACCTCGGCCAGGGCCGCAGCCACCTTCTGCTTGGTGCCGGCGTCCAGGTTCTTGCGCCAGGTCATGGGCGACTCGGGAATGGGCTGGGAGCGCCAGACGATCTGGAAGTCCTCGCGCTTGACCAGGCCCTTGTTCACGGCGGAGTCGAAGATGCGGTCGGCCACGGCCGCCGCATCCACCTTGCCGTTGGCCACGGCCATGATGCTGGCGTCGTGCGAGCCCGAGAAGATCACGCGCGAAAAGCCCTTGTCCGCATCGAAGCCCTCGGCCATCAACCCCGCCTTGGGAAACAGGTGGCCCGACGCCGAGGTCGGGTCCACAAAGGCAAAGCTGCGGCCCTTGAGATCGGCCACGCTGGCCGGGCCCTTGTCCTTGCGGGAGATCACCATGCTGTGGTAAGCGCTCTTGCCCGTCTTCTTGGTCACGGCCACGGCAAAGGCCTCGGCGCCTGCCACCTGGTTGGCCAGCACGTACGAGAACGGGCCGAGGAAGGCGATGTCGATCTTGTTGGAGCGCAGCGCCTCGATCACGCCGTTGTAGTCATTGGCCACGAAGGGCCGCACCTTCATGCCGGTGCGGGTGGCCAGCTGGTCCATGACCTGCTGGCTGGCGCGGATCATGGCCTGCGCGTCCTCCGAGGGGATCAGGCCCACGCGCAGCTCGGCGCTCTGGGCAAAGGCGGCAGTGGTAGCGGTGGCGGCCAGGGCCAGCACGGCGCCGGCATGGCGCAGCCAGGTCTTGCGGTTCATCTTCATGGGAGTGTTCCTTTGCATCAGGTCAGGCACATCGGCGGATCGGTGGATCCGTGAATCGCCGGTCAAATCGCCAGGCGGGTGGGTATGGCTGAATGCTAGGAGCGACATATTTCTGCCATGTGAAAGTTTCAGAATCGGTTTTGACAGCATCCATAGACAAAACCTTGAGATACCGACTTTCGTGAGCAACGCCCGCTACCGCGCCTTCATCGCCGTCGCCCACCATGGCAGCCTCAGCGCCGCCGCCCGCGCACTGGGCGTGAGCCAGCCCACCATCTCCACCCAGATCGCCACGCTGGAGCGCCAAAGCCAGATCGAGCTGTTCCACCGCCGCGGCTACCGCATGACGCTCACGGGCGCAGGCGCCAGACTGCTGCCCATGGCGCAGAAAATCATGGCGCTGGAGGCCGAGGCCGAATTCTTCCTCCGCGACTCGGGGCAGCTGCACCAGGGCGAGCTCAAGATCGGCGCCGTGGGGCCCTTCCATGTGATCGAAATGGTGGCCGCCTACCGCGCACGGCACCCGGGCATGCAGCTGTCCATCCGCATGGGCAACTCGCAGCAGGTGCTGGCCGACCTGGAACGCTACGACACCGACGTGGCCGTGCTCGCCGGCCTCTACGACCGCCCGGAGCTGCTGGCGCGCGAGTACGCGCGCCACGCCATCATCCTGTTCGCCCATGTCGCCCATCCCTTCGCGCGGCGCAGCGAAATCGCGCTGTCCGAACTGCAGGGCCAGCCTCTGCTGCTGCGCGAGCACGGCTCGACCACGCGCACCGCGCTGGAATCGGTGCTGCAGGCCGCCGGCGTGCAGCCGCGCACCGAACTGGAGATCGGCAGCCGCGAAGCCATACGCGAAGCCGTGGCGCGCGGCCTGGGACTGGGCGCCGTGTCCGAAGCCGAATTCATCCCCGACCCGCGCTTTCGCCCGCTGCGCATCGCGGGCGACCCGGCCAGCACCACCACCTATGTCTATTGCATGCGCGAGCGCAGCGACAGCCTGCTGGTGAGGTCGTTTCTGGAGGCGGTTTGAGCCTGCCGGTCCGCGCTCAGAACAGACTGCGCTGCGGCAGCAGCAGCGACGGATGGTAGAGGCTGCAATCGAGCCGCAGCGGCTCGCGGTTGAATCCATACCGACGGCAGGCCAGGGCGAAGCGCTGGCGCAGCAGCTCGGCCCAGTGGCCAGTACCTTTCATGCGCTGGCCGAACTCGGCGTTGTACACGCGGCCGGCCTCGCGCTGCTCGCCCTGGATGCCGTGCAGGTCGCGCACGCGCTCCATCACGCGGCGGGCGCGGTCGGGGTAGTGCACCTGCAGCCATTGCTCGAACAGCGGCGCCACTTCCCAGGGCAGGCGCAGCACGGCATAGAAGGCGTGGCGCGCGCCTGCGTCGGCGGCCGCCTCCAGCACCTTCTCCAGGTCTTCGTTGATGAAGGGAATCTGCGGTGCCAGGCTCACGCCCACGGGCACGCCCGCCTCGGTCAACGCGCGGATGCTGCGCAGCCGGCGGTACGGCGCGGCGGCGCGCGGCTCCAGGTGGCGGGCCAGGTCGGCATCCAGCGTGGTCAGCGTGATGTGCACCGAGGCCAGGCCCTGGCGCGCCAGCGGGGCCAGCAGGTCCAGGTCACGCTCCACCCCGCTGCCCTTGGTGACGATGGAAAACGGGTGGCGCGCCTCGGCCAGCACTTCGATCAGGCGGCGCGTCAGCCCCAGCTCGCGCTCTATGGGCTGGTAGCAGTCGGTGACCGAGCCCAGCATCACGGGCGCGGCCACATGGCTGGCGCGCGACAGCTCGGCGCGCAGCAGCTCTGGCAGGTTCTGCTTGGCGATGAGCCGGGTCTCGAAGTCCAGCCCCGGCGACCAGCCCAGGTAGCTGTGCGTGGGCCGGGCATAGCAATAGATGCAGCCATGCTCGCAGCCCCGGTAGGGATTGAGCCCCATGTGAAACGGCAGGTCGGGCGACTGGTGGCGGCTCAGCGCCGAGCGGGCCTGCTCCCAGCGCAGTTCGGTGCGCAGCGCAGCGGCCTCTTCGCCTTCGGCCGGCGCCTCAAGACTGCCCCAGCCGTCGTCAAAGGCCTCGCGCGGATCGGTGGTGAAGCGGTGTGCCAGTTGGCTGGCTGCGCCCCGGCCCTTGATGGGGTGCAGGGGCACCCGGGCCGTGTCGTGATGAGGCGTGGGAGGACTGGAAAGCATGAAGCAACTGTATAAAAATACAGTCATACCAACAAGCACTCCCCGCATGCCTGCGGTTGCGAAGTGGGTTTTGCCGGCTTGGCAAGTGCCCGCGCCAATCCGCACCGCACCGTGCGGGTTCGCTTGGCAGAACGCGCACGGGCCTGCACAATGGCCTTATCGCACCAACTTGGTGCTTTTCTCTTTTCTGAAGATGCCTTGGCCCGGACAACCGCGTTGCCCGGGCTTTTGTCCGTTTGGGCGCCGCTGCCCTTCATTGCAGCCACGGCGCAAGCACACAAGGGAGCCAACACCATGGAGCGCAAGCCCCACATCATTCTTTCGTCCCTGGACCTGGAACGCATCGAGGCCCTGCTGGACAAGCAGCCCGCCTTTCCCGGCCGCGAGGCGCTCGAGGCCGAGCTGGACCGTGCCGACGTGCTCGAGCCCAAGGAAATGCCGCCCAACGTGGTGACCATGAATTCCACGGTGCGCTTCACGCTGCTGGAGTCGGGCAAGACCAATACGCTGACCTTGGTCTATCCCAAGGAGATGGATGGCAGCGCCGACAAGGTGTCGGTGTTCGCGCCCGTGGGCATTGCCCTGCTGGGCCTGAGCGTGGGCGACCAGTCCCGCATGCCCGGCCCCTCGGGCCAGGTCACCGTGCGCGTGGATGCCATCGAGTTCCAGCCGGAAAGCGCAGGCGAGCTGCACCGTTGAACGCCGACCGGCGTGAAGCGAAAAAGGCAGCCCACCGGCTGCCTTTGTTGTTTGTGGACTGACGCACCGCACCTCAGCGCAGGCCCGCCACAAATGCCGCGATCAGGCCGGTGCCCACCAGGCCGGCCTGCCAGCGCAGCGCCATGTGCCAGCTGGGAACGTGGCGCTCCACGCGCTCGTACAGCAGATGACCGGCCGCAATCGACAGCGCAAAGGCCGTGCACATGCCCAGCAGGGCGGCGGGAATGGACTGCGGCCAGAAATGGCTTTCCACGGCGTTGACCAGCAGGCAGACCGAGAAGTGCACGAGAAACACCGAGTACGAAATCTTGCCCAGCCGGCGCAGCGGCGCCCAGCCTTGTGCCTGGGCAAACGCGGGGCTGCGCATGGCCGCGACCAGGGCCAGCGCCGTGGCACCGGCCAGCGCGATGCGGTCGCGCCACTCCAGTGCCAGCGCCGCCACGACCAGGGCCACGATCAGCAGGGACCAGCTCCAGGCCGTCGAGGACTTGTCCGCATGCGCGGCCCAGTACGCCAGCATGCCCAGGCCGTAGGCGCCAAAGAAGTACGGCGCCCACACATCCCATTGCGCATCCAGATTGAAGCCCAGCAGCGAGGCCGCCACGCCGATCACCACCAGCGCCTGCGCCACGCTCAGCGTCCAGGGCCAGCAGCGCGACAGCGCCTGGCCACCGAAGCGGCGGCGCAGCAAGGCGCCGCCCCAGCGCGTGCCGGCCAGCAGCAGCGCCGTCAGCGCAAACAGCTGGAAGTCGATGGACACGTACCAGACGCCGGCGGACAGCGACTCCTCGCCCACGATGTTCTGCAGCAGCAGCGCATGCGCCACCAGCTGCCAGAGATCGGGCTCGCCCGACACCGAGGCATGGTCGAACCAGGGCCGCACTGCCGCCGAGACGACGACGGCCACGACCAGGGCCACGGCATAGGGCACGACCAGGCGCACGAAGCGGCGCCCGATGCGCGACCACGGATCGCTGTGCAGGCCGTGGCCTTGCGGCGCCATGCTGGCTGCCGCCAGGTAGCCGCCCAGCACCAGGAAGATCTGCACGGCCATGCGCGCATATTCATAGAGCCAGTCGATGAGGTCCGGCGCGGCCGGATGGGCGATATCGGACATGGGGCCGTAGAAGGCCAGGTGGTGCCAGACGATGGCGGCACAGGCCAGGCCCTTGGTGCAGTCGATCAGCGCACTGCGGCTAGCGTGGGACATGGGGCAATCTGCAATCTGCGAACGGGTCGGGAAGCGGGAGGCGCTGGGCCGGGCCGCCTGGCCGCAAGCCCGCAAAGGCGCCATTGTGCGCCTTTTGACCGCGTCTTGCAGAAAGCTGACGCACCGCTTTCCAAGCCGCACAGGACATGCCGGCACGCGAGGGCACAATGCATGCCATGACGCAACCCAAACCTCTTCCGGCGTTGAACCGGCAGTTCGTCTCGCACTTCGGCGAGATGGGCAGCCGCTGGGGCATCAACCGCACGGTAGGCCAGATCTACGCTCTGCTGTTTCTTTCGCCCGAGCCGCTCAATGCCGACCAGATCGCCGAGACGCTGGAGTTCTCGCGCTCCAACGTGAGCATGGGGCTCAAGGAATTGCAGGCCTGGCGCCTGGTGCAATTGCGCCACCAGCCCGGCGACCGGCGCGAGTATTTCGAGGCGCCGCAGGATGTCTGGGAAATCTTCCGCCGCCTGGCCGAGGAACGCCGCCGCCGCGAGATCGAGCCCACCCAGTCCATGCTGCGCGCCGCCATGCTGGAGGAAGTCACCACCGAAGAAGAGCGCTACGCCCAGCAGCGCATGCGCGACATGTACGAGCTGATCGACCGGCTCATGAACTGGTTCGACGACGTGCAGCGCCTGTCGCCCGAGACCGCCATGCAGCTCATGGGCATGGGCACGGCCGTGACCCGGCTGCTGGACCTGAAGGACCGCATCACGGGCGGCAAGGGCCGCGCCAAGGCGGACGACACCGACGATTGAACCTGGCAAGCCTGCGTACAAAAATGAGCTCCCGAGGGAGCTCATTGTGTTTACAGCAATGCTTCATTAGCGGTAAGCGCGTGCAAAAACTGGCGTAGCCCAAAGCGAGGGACACCGAGCAAGGGCCGCCCCCGCAGCGAGGGTGTCGTCCCCCTCCCGAAGAGAGAGGGGGAAGGCGCGAAGCGCCTCGGGGGAGCTTTATTTCTCCCGGGCCAGGAGTTCGCGGCGCGTGGCCTCGTCGTCCATAAGTTCGTACCACATCGCGTTGAGCACCGCGAAGGCGGCCGCCAGCGGCAGGCCGAGCAACCAGGCGAAGTACCACATGGTGTTGTGTCCTTTCTTGACGTTGAATGTCGTTGCTTGATTCGGTGGATCAGTACGAGTGGCCGCGGCCCTCGATGATGGCCATCGGGTCGACCTTGCCGCGCAGCACGCTGTAGACCCAGCTGGTGTAGGCCACGATGAGGGGCACGAAGATCAGCGCGCACACCAGCATGATGAACAGCGTCACATGGCTGGACGAAGAGTCCCAGACCGTGAGGCTGTGCTGCGGGTTCAGCGACGAGGGCAGGATGAACGGGAACATGGACGCCCCCACGCTGGCGATGATGCCGGCAATGCCCAGGCCGCTGGACAGCAGGGCCAGCCACTCGCGGCGCAGCCACAGGCCCAGCGCCGCCAGCAGCGGCATCAGCAGGCCGATGGCCGGCACGGCCCAGAGCACGGGCCGGGCCTGGTAGTTGGCGAACCAGGCGCCCGCCTGCAGCGCAGCCGTCTTGAACAGCGGGTTGGACGGTCCGGTGGTGTTGACCTCGCTGGTGATGCGGTAGCCGTTGAGCGCGGCCAGCCACACGCCGGCCGCCGCGAACAGCACCGTGGTGGCGACGGCCGCCACCATGCCGAGGCGGCGCGCGCGCGCGGCCACATCGCCCTCGGTCTTGAACACCAGCCAGGACGCACCATGCATGAGCAGCATGCACAGCGAGACCAGGCCGGCCAGCAGCGCAAACGGGTTGAGCAGGCCGAAGAACGTGCCCTCGTAGTAGATGCGCATGTCGGGCGCCAGGCGGAAGGGCACGCCCTGCAGCACATTGCCCAGGGCCACACCGAAGATCAGCGCGGGCACCACGCCGGCCATGCACAGCACGGCATCCCAGCGCGCGCGCCAGGCCGGCTCCTCGCGCTTGCTGCGGAACTTGAAGGCCACGGGCCGCAGGATCAGCGCCACCAGCGCCGCGAACATGGCCAGGTAAAAGCCCGAGAACGAGACCGCGTACAGCTGCGGCCAGGCCGCAAAGATGGCGCCGCCGCCCAGGATGAGCCAGACCTGGTTGCCTTCCCAGACCGGGCCCAGAGAGTTGATGACGACGCGGCGCTCCACGTCGGTCCTGGCCGCCAGCGGCAGCAGCGCGGCAGCGCCCAGGTCAAAGCCATCGGTGACGGCAAAGGCGATGAGCAGCACGCCCAGCAGGCCCCACCACAGCAGGCGCAGGACGTCGTAGCTGATCAGTTCGTGAAGAATCATGGTGACAATCTCCCTTGGTCATTGCCCGCGGGCGAGTTTTTGCATCAGAGGGAAGTAGGTGGTCAGGTGCGGTGCGCTTTCCTCCTGCGGTCCCTTGCGGATGGCCTTCACCATGAGCTTCATCTCGATGACGAAGAGCACGGAGTAGATGGCGATGAAGCCTGCAATCGTCAGCAGCAGCGTGCCCGCGCCCAGGTTGGAGACGGCCAGCGCCGTGGGCAGCACGCCTTCGATGATCCAGGGCTGGCGGCCCACCTCGGCCACGATCCAGCCGCACTCGGCCGCGATCCAGGGCAGGGGAATGGCGATCACGGCCAGCTTGAGCATCCACGGATGGGCGTCCAGCCTGCGCCGCACCGACAGCCAGAAGAAGGCCGCCGTGAGCGCGATGAAGAACATGCCCAGCCCCACCATGATGCGGAAGGCCCAGAACAGCGGCCCCACGGCCGGCACGGTGTCCCAGGCGGCCTGGGCGATCTGCGCGTCCGTGGCCTGGCGCGGGTCGTCCACGTAGCGCTTGAGCAGCAGCGCGTAGCCCAGTTGCCCGCCCTTGTCCTCGAAGACGGCCTTGGCCTCGGCCGGCACCTGGCCCGTGGGGCCGGCGGCGCGGATGGCCTCCAGCGCGCCATAGGCCTCGATGCCGTTGCGGATGTACTGCTCGGTGCGCTGGACCAGGTCGTTGATGCCGGGGATCTCGGTGGTCAGCGAGCGCGTGCCGATCAGGCCCATGACCCAGGGAATGTGCACGGCGTAGTGCGTCTCGCGTGCGGCCTTGTCGGGGAAACCGAAGGCCGTGAAGGCGGCCGGTGCGGGCTCGGTATCCCACATGGCCTCGATGGCGGCCAGCTTCATCTTCTGGTGCTCCGACGACAGGTAGCCGCTTTCATCGCCCAGCACCACCACCGACAGCGCGGCGGCCAGGCCGAACGAGGTGGCCACCGTCATGGAGCGGCGCGCCAGCTGGATGTGCCGGCCCTTGAGCAGATACCAGGCCGAGACGCCCAGCACGAAGATGGCCGCCGTCACATAGCCTGCCGAGACCGTGTGCACGAACTTGGCCTGGGCCACGGGGTTGGTCAGCACCGCGAAGAAGTCGGTGACCTCCATGCGCATGGTCTGCGGGTTGAACGCCGCGCCCACGGGGTTTTGCATCCAGCCGTTGGCGATCAGGATCCACAGCGCCGAGAAGTTCGAGCCCAGGGCCACGCACCAGGTGGTCACCAGATGGCCGACCTTGCTCAGGCGGTCCCAGCCGAAGAAGAACAGCCCCACGAAGGTGGCTTCCAGGAAGAAGGCCATCAGCCCCTCGATGGCCAGCGGCGCGCCGAAGATGTCGCCCACGTAGTGGCTGTAGTAGCTCCAGTTCATGCCGAACTGGAACTCCATCACGATGCCCGTGGCCACGCCCATGGCGAAGTTGATGCCGAACAACGTGCCCCAGAACTTCGTCATGTCGCGCCAGATGGTGCGGCCCGTCATCACGAAGACGGTCTCCATGATGGCGATGATCACGGCCAGGCCGATGGTCAGCGGCACGAACAGGAAGTGGTAGAGCGCCGTTACCGCGAACTGCAGCCGCGATAGATCGACGATGTCGAGGTCCATGGTGAGATCCTTTCTCTCGGGGGTACTTGGTGAAATCCTTGATCAGCCGTCCTGCCGCAGGCGCGCCAGGGCCGCCTCGAACGGCGGTGTGCCGCGCAGCGCCTCGGACACCACGCGGCCCTGCTCCACCCACAGCAGCCGGTCGGCCAGTTGCGCCTCCCGCAGCTTGTGGGTGGCCAGCACCAGGGTGCGGCCCCGGGCTGCACTGTCCAGCCGCACCAGCAGGTCGGCGGCCGTGCGTGCATCCAGGCCCTCGGTCACTTCGTCCAGCAGCCAGCAGCGCGCGGGGCTCAGCAGCAGCCGTGCCAGCGCCAGGCGCCGTGCCTGGCCGCCGGACAGGCCCAGCCCGCCCTCGCCCAGCCGCGTGTCCAGGCCCTGCGCCATGGCGCGCACATCGCCGGCCAGCCCGGCGACTTCCAGCGCCGCCCACAGCGTGTCCTCGGCGGCCTGGGGGCAGGCCAGCAAAAGGTTGTCGCGCAGGCTGTCCTCGAACAGTTCGGTGCGCTGCGTCATCCAGGTGCAGCGCCGGGCACGCACGGCGCCGGCCAGCGGCTGGAGCTCGCCGGCCATCAGGGACAGCAGCGTGGTCTTGCCCGCGCCGCTGGCGCCCAGCAGGGCGACACGCTCGCCCTCGGCGATACGGATGTCCTGGGCCAGCACGGCGGCACGGGGTGCCACGACCTGCTCCAGCTCAACCGCCAAGCCTTGCCTGGGCGCAGCCGGTTCGCAGGCGCCTTGCGCAGCGCCATCGCGCAGGGCAGGCGCCAGCCGGCGCGCGGCCAGCCAGCTGCGGCCGGCCTCCAGCGCGCCACGGCGCAATGCCGCAAAGGGCTCCATGGCCGTCAGCGCCAGCAACAGGGCCAGCGCGGCCACGGGGGCGCCCAGCAGGCCGGCCTCGGCCAGCCAGCCTACGGCCAGCAGCACACCGGCCAGGGCCAGGGCGCCGCACAGGCCTTGCACGAAGGAAGTTCGGGCCTCCAGGCCGTGGAGTGCGGCGTCGGCCTCGGCCACGCGGGCGTCCAGGGCGGCAATGCGTTCGCAATGCGCGGCCAGGGTGCCAGCCATGGCCAGCTCCGCCTGCCCGGCCACCAGGTCGGCCGTGCGGGCGCGCAGGGACTCCAGCGCCAGCGCGCGGCGCACGGCGGGCCGGCGCGCACTGCGGGCCAGCCACAGGGCGCTGCCCAGGCCCGTGGCCAGCAGCCACGCAGCCAAGGCCAGGCCCAGCCACCAGCGCATCAGGCCCAGCGCCAGGGCGGCCACCAGCGTGGCACCCGTGGCGGCCAGCAAGGGCACGAACAGGCGCAGGTACAGGCTGTCCAGCGCATCCACGTCGGCCGTCAGCCGCTGCAGCAGGCGCGCGGGCCGCAGGCGCAGGCTCAGGGCGGCGGCGGGAGTGGCCCAGCTGCGCAGCAGCCGCTCGCGCAGGGCGGCCAGCACGGCCAGGGTGGCGTCATGGGTGACCAGCCGTTCGGCATAGCGGGTGCCCGTGCGGCCCAGGGCCAGCAGGCGGATACCGGCCGAGGGCATGAAGACGTCGAAGACGATGGCCGTGGCCGGCACCAGCCCGGCCAGCGCCGTGGCCGTGATGAACCAGCCCGACAGGCCCAGCAGCGCCATGCCCATGAGCACCGTGAGCAGGGCCAGCAGCGCGCCGCCCAGCCACAGGCGGCGGGGCGCCATGCGCGCCAGGGCGGCAAGCACGGGCCGGAGGGTGGAGCGGGGCTTCATGCGGCCAGCTCCTGCGGGGCGGCATGGCCCGCCAGCTCCACCACGCGGTGCATGGCGGCGGCCAGCTCGGCATCGTGGGTGGCGACGATCAGCGTGCGCCCGCGCGCCAGTTGCAGCAGGGCATCGGTGACCTGGGCGGCCGTGGCCGGGTCCAGGTGGGCCGTGGGTTCATCGACCAGCAGCAGGCCTGCATCGCGCGACAGGGCCAGGCGCGCCAGGGCCAGGCGCACGATCTCCCCGCCCGACAGGCCGGCTCCGCCCTCGCCCAGCGTGGCGCCGGCACGGGCCTCGGCCAGCTTGCCCAGACCGGCCAGCCGCAAGGCCTGGCGCAGTTCGCCGAAGGTGAATCCCGGGCGGCCCAGCCGGAGGTTTTCGCCCACCGAGCCGGCGAACACATGCGGGCTCTGCCCCATCCAGGCCATGCGCGCGCGCAGCCGTCCGGCCGATTCGCCGTCGAGCAGCTGGCCGTCGATATGGATGCGCCCAGGCTCGGCCACCGGCAGCAGGCCGGCAATCTGCGCCAGCAGCAGCGACTTTCCGCTGCCGCTGGGGCTCCACAGCGCCACATGCTCGCCAGGCCGCACGTCCAGCGTGAGCGCCGGCAGCGTGACCGCGCCGCCTGGCGCCTGGGGCCGCACCTGCTCCAGGTGCAGGGCGCAGGCCTGGCCGGCCGCCCTGCCGGGCGCAGCCAGTGCGCCCGGCAGCGGCTGCGCATCGCGGCCCAGCTCGCCCAGGGCCTGCAGTGCGGCCTCGCCGCTGGCGCGGTCGTGCCAGACGGCAGACAGCTCACGCAGGGGATCGAAGAAGCTGGGCGCCAGCAGCAGCACGAACAGCGCCTGGCCCAGGCTCAGTGTCTGGCCCCAGCTGCCAAAGGGCAGATGGCCCAGCAGGTGAAACCCCACGTAGACGGCCACCATGGCCACGCCCAGGGCCGAGAACAGCTCCAGCACCGCGGAGGACAGAAAGGCGATGCGCAGCACGCGCATGCTGCGTTCGCGCAGGGATTCGGCATTGGCGCGCAGCCGCTGCGCCGTGGCATCCACCGCGCCCAGGGCGCGCAGGGTGGACAGGCCGCGCAGGCGGTCGAGCAGGAAGGCGTTCATGCCGCCCAGCTCCACCATCTGCGCCTGGCTGGCCGCCTTGGCGCGCCAGCCGACGATGGCCATGAACAGCGGGATCAGCGGCGCGGCCACCACCAGGATCAGCGCCACCACCCAGCTCTGGCTGGCCACGGCCAGCGCAATCACCAGCGGCACGGTGCGCACGCGCCACATGGCGGTCTGGTAGCGCGACAGCCAGGGCACGATGGCCTCGGCCTGCTCGGCCATGGCGCTGGCCGCCTGGCCCGAGGCCGCGCGCTGGCGGTCCAGCGGCGAGGTGCCCGCCAGCGTGCGCAGCACCTGCGCGCGCAGCGCACTCACCAGGCTGCGCGCCTGCAGATTGGCGCGGCGCGTGCCGCTGGCATCGCACCAGGCGCGCAACCCGCCCAGCAGTGCCACGCCAGCCGCAAGCTGCCACAGTGGCCACAGCGGCTCCACGCCCGCGCCCGCGCCCGCGCCATCGGCCATGGACTGCACGGCCAGCGCCAGCAGCGCCGCCTGGGGCAGCCACAGCAGCGAGGCCAGCACCAGGCGCCCCGTACCCGCCATCGGACGACGCGCCAGCTGGTGGAACTCAGGCAATGACGGGGTACAAGGTTTGTTCATTTATTCTGTAATTTCAGTATTTACTGAAATTACGCAAAGAATTCTAAACAAACTTGCTCCAGGCAAGTCGCTCGTAGGGGGAAGCCGAGTGAAGCAGTCAAGCGTGCGCAAGGGGTTTTGCGCAAACAACTTCGAGGACCGGACCCGCACAGCGTGGGTAATACCCAAAGAAAACGGCGCCCGAAGGCGCCGTCTGGCAAAGTAGGAGAAGAGCCCGTCCTGGGCTCTGCCGACCTTACGGGGTGGACAGCAGGCGGTCGCGCGCCTGGTTGTATTCACGCTTGAGACGCTCCACCAGCTCGCCCGCACCCGTGACTTCGCGAATGGCGCCAATGCCCTGGCCGCAGCCCCAGATGTCCTTCCAGGCCTTCTTGGCGTCGCCGCCGAAGTTCATCTTGCTGGGGTCCGACTCGGGCAGGTTGTCAGGGTCCAGGCCGGCCGCGCGGATGGACGGCGCCAGGTAGTTGCCGTGCACGCCGGTGAACAGGTTGCTGTAGACGATGTCGTCGGACGTGCCGTCCACGATGGCCTGCTTGTAGGCGTCGTGCGCACGCGCCTCATGCGTGGCGATGAAGGCCGAGCCGATATAGGCGAAGTCCGCACCCATGGCCTGGGCCGCGAGGATGGCACCGCCCGAGGCGATGGAACCCGACAGCGCCACGGGGCCGTCGAACCATTCGCGGATTTCCTGGATCAGCGCGAACGGGCTCTTGACGCCCGCATGGCCTCCCGCGCCCGCCGCCACGGCGATCAGGCCGTCGGCCCCCTTTTCGATGGCCTTGTGCGCGAACTTGTTGTTGATGATGTCGTGCAGCACCACGCCGCCCCAGCTGTGCACGGCCTGGTTCACGTCCTCGCGCGCACCCAGGCTGGTGATGACGATGGGCACCTTGTACTTGGCGCACATCTGCATGTCGTGCTCGAGCCGGTCATTGCTCTTGTGCACGATCTGATTGATGGCGAACGGCGCCGAGGGCCGGTCCGGATGGGCCTTGTCCCAGGCGGCCAGGGTCTCGGTGATCTCGGCCAGCCAGTCTTCGAGCTGCTCGGCCGGGCGCGCGTTGAGCGCGGGCATGGAACCCACGATGCCGGCCTGGCACTGGGCGATCACGAGCTTGGGGTTGCTGATGATGAACAGCGGCGAGCCGATCACTGGCAGGGCCAGTTTCTTCAGCGCCGGGGGAAGCTTGGACATGCGTTGTCTCCGTTGGTTCTCGGTATCTCTGTCTGCGTTGTGCCTTGCGGGAGCGCCGGGTCAGAAGGCGTCCATGGGCAGTGCCATCACGCTGCCTGCGCCGTGCACGATGGCATCGCGCAGGCCCGCCGCCTTGACGAGGATGTGCTCGGCATAAAAGCGCGCCGTCGCAATCTTCGCGCGCATGAAGGCCTCGTCCTGTCCCTTGTGCAACAGCTGCTCGGCCGCCAGCAGGGCGCGGCCCATCTGCCAGCCTGCCACCAGGTTGCCCGCCAGCATCAGGTAGGGAACGCTGCCGGCGTACACGGCATTGGGCTCGGCCTTGGCCTGGCCCGAGACGAAGTGCACCGCCTCCGCGAAAGCCTGGCGCGCGGCGGCCAGCTGGCGGGCCACGGCCAGTGCCTCGGGCGTGCCGCTGGCGGCCAGCTCGGCCTCGGTCTTCTCGATCTGGCCCGCAATGGCCAGCGCGGTCTGGCCGCCATCGCGCGCCGTCTTGCGGCCCACCAGGTCATTGGCCTGGATGGCGGTCGTGCCTTCGTAGATGGTCAGGATCTTGGCGTCGCGGTAGTACTGGGCGGCGCCCGTCTCCTCGATGAAGCCCATGCCGCCGTGCACCTGAACGCCCAGGCTGGTGACTTCCAGGCTCATCTCGGTGCTGTAGCCCTTGACCAGGGGAACCATGAATTCATAGAAGGCCGCATTGGCCTCGCGCACCTGGGCATCGGCATGGTGGTGGGATGCGTCGTAGGCCGCGGCGGCCGTGGCCGCCATGGCGCGGCAGCCCTCGGTGTAGGCGCGCATGGTCATGAGCATGCGGCGCACATCGGGGTGGTGGATGATGGTGGCGCTGGCCTTGACGCTGCCGTCCACGGGGCGGCTTTGCACGCGCTCGCGGGCATAGGCCACGGCATGCTGGTAGGAGCGCTCGGCCACGGCAATGCCCTGCACGCCCACGGCGTAGCGGGCCGCGTTCATCATGATGAACATGTATTCGAGGCCGCGGTTTTCCTCGCCCACCAGGTAACCGATGGCGCCCCCGTTGTCGCCGTACTGCAGCACGGCCGTGGGCGAGGCCTTGATGCCCATCTTGTGCTCGATGCTCACGCAGTGCACATCGTTGCGCGCGCCCAGCGAGCCATCCTTGTTGACCAGGAACTTGGGCACCACGAACAGGCTGATGCCCTTGACGCCCTCGGGCGCCCCGGCCACGCGGGCCAGCACCAGATGGACGATGTTCTCGGCCATGTCGTGCTCGCCATAGGTGATGAAGATCTTGGTGCCGAAGACCTTGTAGCTGCCATCGGGCTGCGGATCGGCCTTGGTGCGCACCAGGGCCAGGTCGGAGCCGGCCTGGGGCTCGGTCAGGTTCATGGTGCCGGTCCACTCGCCGGTCACCAGCTTCTCAAGATAGGTGGCCTTGAGCTCATCGCTGCCGGCCGTCAGCAGGGCCTCGATGGCGCCGTCGGTCAGCAGCGGGCACAGCGCAAAGCTCAGGTTGGCGCTGTTGAGCATTTCCACGCAGGCCGCGCCAATCGTCTTGGGCAGGCCCTGGCCTCCAAAATCCTGCGGATGCTGCAGGCCCTGCCAGCCGCCTTCGGCGTACTGGCGAAAGGCCTGCTTGAAGCCCGCCGTGGTGGTGACCACGCCGTCCTTGAGGCTGGAAGGCGCCACGTCGCCCGGCAGGTTCAGCGGCGCCACCACGCCTTCGCACAGCTTGGCGCATTCCTCCAGCACGGCCTGGGCGGTCTCGAGGCCAGCCTCCTCGAAACCGGGCAACTGCGCCACCTGGTCGATCTGCGCCAGATGCTCCATGGCGAACAGCATGTCTTTGAGGGGAGCCGAGTAAGTCATTGTTGAACCTTCCTGAACAGAGCCTGGACCGCCGGCGCGCAGCGCGCGGCGACCTGGGACAGCGGGCGCGCCGCCACGGCACTACTGCATTGCTGCGTTATTGCGTGACGCGGCCCGATGCGTTGACGATGGACAAATCCACGAATTTCGAGCCCGCCTGCGAGCCCGGACGATAGGTAACCCAGTAGCCGCCCAGATCGAAGGCGTCCAGGCCGCGCAGCGAAGCGGCCAGCTTCTCACGCGTCAGCGGCTGGGTGCGGCGCATGGCCTCCACGATGACGCGGGCGTTCACATAGCCTTCCATCATGGCGTAGCTGACCGGCACGGTCAGCGACTTGCCGGCAGCGGTGGCCGCGTCCCTGAACTCCTTGTTCAGGCGCATGGTCACCTTGTAGGGACTGGGCACGACCTGGGCAATGGACAGGCCGCTCATGAACTCCACGGGCAGGCGCTTGGCCAGTTGCTCGATATCGGCTTCGGACGTGGCGTAGATCTGGGCCGTGCCACCCGCCATGCGGTACGCCTCGACGAAGGCCGAGGTCACGGGGCTGGAGGCCACCACCATCACGGCCTGCGCCGAAGGCTGGGCCTTTTGCAACTGGGACACGGCCTTGTCCATGGCGCCCTTGCCCGTGCTCAGCGAGGCGCTGACCACCAGCTTGGCCTTGGAAGGCGCAATCGCCTTGTCCACAAGTTCAGCCACGGCCTTGGCATCCGGGCGCTCGTCATGCAGCAGGGCCAGGCGCGTGATGCCCACGGTGGCCAGGTGCGAGGCGATCTTGGCCATTTCCTCGGGCAGGTTGGCGCGCGTGCTGAAGATCTGGGGATGGCTCAGCACACGCGTGTCCGTGCTCTGGTAACCGACCAGGGAGATCTGGGACTGGTCGAGCAGCTTGCTGTCCAGCAGCGAAGCCATGTTGCGGTTGCCGAAGTAGCCGGCCAGCACCACGGGCTTGGACTCGTCCAGCAGCTTGCGGGTCTTGTCCACGGTTTCATCGGGGTGGCCCACATCGTCCACCGTGACCAGTTGCACGGGCTGGCCCTGCACGCCGCCGGCCTTGTTGATCTGGTCGAAGTACAGGCGCATGCCCTGGGCATAGGCCCGGCCCTGCGTCGCGCCGGCTCCCGACATGGGTGCCACCTGCCCCACCACCCAGGCATTGGCCTCGGCGGCCAGCGCCATGGCGCCACAGACAAAGGCCACGGCCGTGCGGGCCAGGCGCAAGCGCATCATCTTCATTTCAATCTCCCTCTCGGTTCATGCCATTGCCAGCACCCGCTGGCGGCCAAAGCCGTTGTTGTAGTCGTTGCCGCGAACCATGACCAGCGGGCCATCCCGGCATCCGTGACGGAAAAAGAGGGGCCTTGTGCCCCTCATTTTTCAGCTTTGGTCGCTTACAGCGCCTGCACCAGCTCGGGCACGGCCTGGAACAGGTCGGCCTCCAGGCCGTAGTCGGCCACCGAGAAGATCGGTGCCTCGGGGTCCTTGTTGATCGCCACGATCACCTTGGAGTCCTTCATGCCGGCCAAGTGCTGGATGGCGCCGGAAATACCGGCCGCAATGTACAGCTGGGGCGCCACGATCTTGCCGGTCTGGCCGACCTGCAGGTCATTGGGCGCATAGCCTGCGTCCACCGCTGCGCGGCTGGCGCCGATGGCGGCGCCCAGCTTGTCGGCCAGCGGGGTCATGACCTCGTTGAATTTCTCGCTGCTGCCCAGCGCGCGGCCGCCGGAGACGATGATCTTGGCGGCCGTCAGTTCAGGGCGGTCGCTCTTGGTCACTTCACGGCCCACGAAGCTGCTCTTGCCGCTGTCGCCAGCGGCCGCCAGCTGCTCCACCTGGGCGCTGCCGCCCGTGGTGGCGGCTGCGTCAAAGCCCGTGCCGCGCACGGTGATGACCTTGACCTTGTCGCTGCTTTGCACCGTGGCAATGGCGTTGCCTGCGTAGATGGGGCGCTCGAAGGTGTCGGCGCTGTCCACCTTGGTGATGTCGCTGATCTGGGCCACGTCCAGCTTGGCGGCCACGCGCGGCGCGGCGTTCTTGCCGCTGGCGGTGGCAGGGAACAGGATGTGGCTGTAGTTCGAGGCAATCGCCAGCACTTGCGCTGCGATGTTCTCGGCCAGGCCGTCCTTCAGGCTGGCGCCGTCGGCGTGGATGACCTTGGCAACGCCGGCGATCTGGGCCGCAGCCTGCGCAGCGGCGCCGGCATTCTCGCCTGCCACCAGCACATGCACGTCGCCGCCGCAGGCCAGGGCCGCAGTGACGGTGTTGAGCGTGGCGCTCTTGATGGAAGCGTTGTCGTGTTCTGCAATAACGAGGGATGTCATGTCTGCGAATTCCTTTAGATGACCTTGGCTTCGTTCTTGAGCTTGCTGACCAGGGTCGCCACATCGGGCACCTTCACGCCAGCGCCGCGCTTGGCGGGCTCGGCCACCTTGAGCGTCTTCAGGCGCGGGGCGACATCGACGCCCAGCTCTTCAGGCTTGACGGTGTCCAGCTGCTTTTTCTTGGCCTTCATGATGTTGGGCAGCGTGACGTAGCGCGGCTCGTTCAGGCGCAGGTCGGTGGTGATGACGGCCGGCAGGCTCAGGGCCAGGGTTTCCAGGCCGCCGTCCACTTCACGCGTGACATTCACCTTGTCGCCAGCGACTTCGACCTTGGAGGCGAAGGTGGCCTGGGGCAGGTCGGCCAGGGCCGCCAGCATCTGGCCGGTCTGGTTGGCATCGTCGTCGATGGCCTGCTTGCCCAGGATGATCAGGCCAGGCTGCTCCTTGTCCACCAGGGCCTTGAGCAGCTTGGCGACGGCCAGGGGCTGCAGTTCCTCGGTGGTCTCCACCAGGATGCCGCGGTCGGCACCGATGGCCATGGCCGTGCGCAGGGTTTCCTGGCACTGGGCCACGCCGCAGGAGACGGCGATGACTTCGGTGACCACGCCCTTTTCCTTGAGGCGAACGGCTTCTTCGACGGCGATTTCGTCAAAGGGGTTCATGCTCATCTTGACGTTGGCGATGTCCACGCCCGTGCCGTCCGACTTCACGCGGACCTTCACGTTGTAGTCCACCACGCGCTTGACCGGGACCAAAACCTTCATTGCAGCGGCTCCTGATTGATTGATAGATTGACGTTTACGTAAACCGAAATCATTGTATGCGGCGCTGCAGCAGCTGAGGCAGGTTTCCCTGACGGCCGAGGGCCGCATGCGCGCTCACAAAAAAGAACGATCGTGCCATTTTAAGCACGACCCTTGAGATTTCCTGCAGGGGAACAGCCTGAACTCAGGGTATGCACCTAGGAATAATCCTAGCTGCTTTTCTCTGCTGCCTGGGCCGCCACGCCCACGCGTTCGGTGATCTGTACCACCTGCCTGGGGACCGGCAGGCTCACGCCTGCGGCACGCAGGCCGCGCAGCACGGCGAGGTTGACCTCGGAGCGCACATTTCCCTGGCCATTTTGCGGGTCGTTGATGTAGTAGCTGAGACTGAACTGCAGGCCCTGCTCCACAAAGTCGACCAGAGCCACCGAAGGCGCGGGCGTCTTGAGCACGCGCGGCTGCGCGGCTGCGGCTTCGAGCAGGATGCCGCGCACCTGCTCCACATCGCTGTCCATGCCCACGACGATGTTGGTGGACAGGCCGAACTTGACGTCGAATCCGGTGAGGTTCTCCACACGCTGGGTGATCAGCGTCTCGTTGGGCACGATGGATTCGCGGCCGTTGAGCGCGCGGATGATGGTGTAGCGCGTGCGGATGTCGGTGATGCGGCCCTCGAAGCCGTCCACGCGCACGTTGTCGCCGATGCGCAGCGCACGCTCGATCAGCACCAGAAAGCCGCTGACGTAGTTGGAGGCGATCTTCTGCATGCCGAAACCCAGGCCCACGCCGATGGCGCCGCCCATGACGGACAGCGCCGTCAGGTCCACGCCCACCATGGACAGCGAGACCAGCAGGCCCACCAGGATCAGCACGCTGCGCGTGATGTTCATGGCCACCTTGCGCATGGACAGGTCGCTGACCCACTGGTTGATGACCTTCTGCTCGAACAGCGTGGACAGCCAGAGCACGGCCACCATCATCAGGCCCGCCGACAGCGTGCCCTCGATCAGGTTGAGCAGGCTGACCGGCGTCTTGCCGATGTTGAACTGCAGGGCCTCCAGCTCCTCCATGACCTGCGGCAGCAGGCCGATGCTGTGCAGCACGGCCGCGCCCCAGGCCAGCCAGGAGAAGATGCGCTCGATCAGGCGCACCACGGTGGAGTGGGGGAAGGTCCGGCTGAGCACCCGCGCCACGAAGCGGATCACCGACAGGGACACCAGCAGCGACACGGCCACGCGCAACCAGAACACCGTGGAAAACCGCGCCAGGATCTCCTGGCTGGTGAAGACCAGCACCAGCGCCAGCAGCGGGAACAGTGCGCCATCGAGCGCATGGCGGCCAATCCATACGGAGGGCTTGCCATCGTTGAGATGGCCGTAGCGCGCATGCAGGCCGCGCATGGCGCCATAGGCCAGCAGCAGGCAGCCGATGAGAACGGAGAACTCCAGCCAGGCGCTGGAACTTTGGAAGTCGTTGATGAGCTTGTCGAAGATGTCCATGGATCAGGGCCGTTCCGCCGCAAGGGCGCAGGCCGCCATCATCGCGCAGATCCAGGACAGGCCAACCGGACCGGGGCCTACATGCAGGTCGGTCAGCGGCCCGTCTTCCAGGCCGGTTCGCGCTTGGCGGCGAAGGCCTGGGCGCCCTCCTGGGCATCGGCATCCATCATGTTGGCGGCCATGGTCTGGCCGGCCAGCTGGTAGGCGGCCTCGATGCCCATCTCGCGCTGGCGGTAGACCAGGGCCTTGCCCATGGCCACGGCCGCGCGGGGCTTGCTGACGATGGACTGCACGAAGTGCTCCACCGCATCGTCCAGCGCCTCCTCGGCCACCACGCGGTTGACCAGGCCCTGGTCCAGCGCCTGCTGCGCGTCGATGAAGTCACCCGTGAGCAGCATCTCCATGGCCTGCTTGGCCGGCACATTGCGCACCAAGGGCACGCTGGGCGTGGCACAGAACAGGCCATAGTGGATGCCACTGGTGGCAAAGCGTGCCGCCTGCGCAGCAACGGCCAGATCGCACTGGGCCACGAGCTGGCAGCCCGCCGCCGTGGCAATGCCGTGCACGCGCGCGATCACGGGCACGGGCAGCCGGTGGATGGACAGCATCATGCGGCTGCACTGCGCGAACAGCTTCTGGTAGTAGTCCAGCTGCGGATGGGCCGCCATGTCCTTGAGATTGTGTCCGGCGCAAAAGGCCTTGCCGGCTGCAGCCAGCACGACCACGCGCACCGACTCGTCACGCGCCACATCGTCCAGCGCCTGCTGCAGCTGCGTGAGCATCTGCTCGCCCAGGGCATTGAAGCGCTGCGGATCGTTGAGCGTGAGCCGCACGACGCCGCGCGCGTCGCGCTGCACGTCGAGCAGGGGGCTGGCTTCAGAAGGATGGGTGCTCGCGTTCATGGTGCTCCAGATCGGGTTCAAAGGTCGGCCAGCACGCGCACGTGCGCTTCCACGCTGCGCGCAAGCGGCCCCATCACGTAGCCGCCTTCCAAGCAGGAGACGATGCGCCCCTTGGAAAAGCGCCGCGCAATGTCCTTGATGCGCGAGGTGATCCAGGTGAAGTCCTGCTCGGTCATGCCCAGCTGGCCCATGTCGTCCTCGCGGTGGGCGTCGAAGCCGGCGCTGATGAAGATCAGCTCGGGCTTGAAGGCCTCCAGTCGCGGGATCCACATCATCTCGACGATCTCGCGGATGTCCATGCCCTTGGTATAGGCGGCCACCGGCACGTTGACCATGTTGGCGGCCGGGTGCTGGTCGCCGCTGAAGGGATAGAAGGGGTGCTGGAAGATGCCGCACATGAGCACACGGTCGTCGCCGGAGAGGATGTCCTCCGTGCCATTGCCGTGGTGCACGTCGAAATCGATCACGGCCACGCGCTTGAGGTGGTGGCGGCTGAGCGCGTACTTCACGCCCACGGCCACGTTGTTGAAGAAGCAAAAGCCCATGGCCTGGTGGCGGGTGGCATGGTGGCCGGGAGGGCGCACGGCGCAAAAGGCGTTCTCCAGCTCGCCGGCCATCACCGCATCGGTGGCCGCCAGCGCGGCACCGGCCGCATGCAGCGCGGCCGAGAAGGTGTGGCTGTTGATGGAGGTGTCGGTGTCGATCTGGGAGTACTCGGGGCCGCCGGCCTGCTGCTCCTCGATGAGGCGCTGGGTCAGGCCCTGCAGCGCGGCCACATGCATGCGGTCATGGGCCAGTTCGATGTCGGCCAGCGAGGCCTGGGGGGCCTCGTGCCGCTCCAGCGCATCGGCCACGCCGGTCACCAGCAGCCGGTCCTCGATGGCGTCCAGCCGGGCCGGGCACTCTGGGTGCCCCGGCCCCATCTCATGCCGCCAGCACTCCCTATGGGTGAAATAACCCGTCTTGCCCACAGTGATGTCTCCGCGATGTTTTTTTTAGGATAACGTCGCGCCATGCAAGCTACACACAAGATCAAGGCGCTTCTGGATCAGCTTAACACGGTGGTTGTAGGGAAGCCGGCTCAAGTCCGCGACAGCGTGGCCTGCCTGCTGGCGGGGGGACACCTGCTGCTGGAAGACGTTCCCGGCGTGGGCAAGACCACGCTGGCCCATGCGCTGGCGCACAGCTTCGGGCTGCAGTTCTCGCGCGTGCAGTTCACGGCCGACCTCATGCCCAGCGACCTCACCGGCGTGTCCATCTATGAGCGCAGCAGCGAGTCCTTCGTCTTCCATCCAGGCCCCGTTTTCGCCCAGGTACTGCTGGCCGACGAGATCAACCGCGCCAGCCCCAAGACACAGAGCGCCCTGCTCGAAGCCATGGAAGAGCGCCAGGTCTCGTCCGAAGGCCGCACGCACCGCCTGCCCGAGCCCTTCTTCGTGATCGCCACGCAGAACCCGCAGGAACAGCTGGGCACCTTCCCGCTGCCCGAAAGCCAGCTGGACCGCTTTCTGATGCGCATCAGCCTGGGCTATCCCGACCGCGCGGCCGAGCGCTCCCTGCTGTCCGGCAATGGCCGGCGCGCCCAGGCCGATGCACTGCTCCCGCTGCTGGCCACGGACGAGCTGCAGCAGTTGCAGGCCGCCGTGCTGCAGGTCCATGCCAGCGATGCCTTGCTCGACTATGTGCAGGACCTGCTGGAGGCGACGCGTTCGGGCCAGTGGTTCGTGCAGGGCCTGTCGCCTCGCGCGGGCATTGCGCTGCTGCGCGCGGCCCGGGCCATGGCCCTGATGGAGGGGCGCGACTACGTGGCGCCCGACGATGTGCAGGCCATCCTGCCGCAGACGGCGGCCCACCGCCTGGTGCCCATAGGCTCCAGCGGCCGGGGTGCCGTGGAGCAGGTGCGCGCCATGCTGGACGCCGTGGCGCTGCGCTGATGCCGGCCGCTCCCGCGTCCTCGCCCGGCGCCGCCCAGCCGGGGGCATCGCTGCGCCAGCGCTGGTCTCCTGCGCGGCGCGTGCGCCAGTGGTGGCATGCCCGCCTGCCGCGCACCGACAGCCTCAGGCTGACCCAGCGCAATGTCTACATCATGCCCTCGCGCGCAGGCTGGGCCCTGGCGCTGACGCTGTGCGTGCTGCTGGTGGCGGCCATCAACTACCAGCTCAACCTGGGCTACCTGCTGACCTTTTTGCTGGCCGGAAGCGCGGCTGCGGGCATGGTGGTCGGCCACGGCAACCTGCGCGGCCTGGCAATGCACCTGGTGCCGCCGGCCGGCAGCTTTGCCGGCCAGCCCTGCCGCTTCGACGTGGTGCTGCACAACAGCCGCCGCAGCACGCGCTGGGGCATAGGCCTGGCCGTGCAGGGCGATGTCCCGGCCACCGACTGGACCTGGATCGATGTACCGGCACAGGGCAGCACCACGGCACAGTTGGCCTTCACGCCGCTGCGCCGGGGACGGCAGCCGCTGCCCACGATCACGGCGGCCACCCGCTATCCGCTGGGCACCTTCCGCGTCTGGGCGCTGTGGCGCGCACAGACGCAGGCCTGGATCTACCCGGCGCCCGAGCACAATCCGCCACCCCTGCCACCGGCCAGCGCCGATGCCGGCGGCCGCAGCGCGGCTGCCACGCGGCACGGCGACGAGTTCGACGGTGTGCGGGCCTACCGTCGCGGCGATCCGCTCAAGCTGGTGGTCTGGAAAAAGGCTGCACAGGCCTTTGCCACGGGCAGCAACCAGCTGGTGAGCCGCGACCGCCCGCTGTCCCAGCAGCACCGCCTGTGGCTGGACGCCAAGGCCACCGGCCTGGCCGACCCCGAGGCCCGCCTCAGCCGCCTGACCGCCTGGGTGCTGGCCGCGCGCCAGCAGGACCTGACCTGGGGCCTGCGCCTGCCCGACGGCCGCGAGATCGCCCCCGACCAGGGTCCGGCCCATGCCACGCTCTGCCTGGAAGCCCTGGCGGCCTGCCCATGAATCGCACGTCCATGCCCTCCTCCTTCCAAGCCATTGCGCAGCCTGCGGCCACTTGGCGCCAGCGCCTGGCCGCCCTGCCCCGCGATGCGCGCGACACCCTGTTCCTGCTGGCCGTGGTGGCCTGGGTGCTGATGCCCCAGGCCGCCCACACGCCCTGGTGGACCATGGTCTTCGTGGCCGGCCTGCTGCTGTGGCGCGCCCTGCTGGCCTGGCGCGGCCAGCCCCTGCCCGGCCGCTGGCTGCTGGGCGGACTGCTGCTGCTGGCCCTCGGCGCCACCTGGGTCTCGCACGGCACCTTTGTCGGGCGCGATGCGGGCGTGACGCTGATCGTGCTGCTGCTGGCGCTCAAGACACTGGAGCTGCGCGCCCGGCGCGACGCCATGGTGGTGTTCTTCCTGGGCTTCTTCGCGCTGCTGGCCAACTTCTTCTACTCGCAGTCCCTGCTGCTGGCCCTGGCCATGGTGCTGGGCCTGCTGGGCCTGCTCACGGCCCTGGTCAATGCCCACATGACCGCCGGCCGGCCGCCGCTGACCCAGGCGCTGCGCACGGCAGCCCTGCTGGCGCTGTGGGGCACGCCGGTCATGGTGGCGCTGTTCCTGTTCTTTCCGCGCATGGCCCCGCTGTGGGGCGTGCCGGGCAACGACCTGGCGGGCCGCAGCGGCCTGTCGGAGAACATGCGCGTGGGCTCCATGGCCTCGCTGGTGCTGGACGAGAACATCGCACTGCGCCTGCGCTTCGACACGCCCGACGGCGCCCCGCCACCAGCCAACACCCTGTACTTCCGCGGCCCCGTGCTGTCGCGCTTCGACGGCCAGGAATGGCAGATGGACACGGAGGCCGGGCTGGACAGCGCCCAGCTGCGCGTCTCGGGCGAAGGCGTGCGCTACCAGATGACCATAGAGCCCAGCCGCCGCCCCTGGCTGACCATGCTTGACGCCACGCCCCAGCCCCCCGAACTGCCCCCGGGCATGGGCACCGCCCGCATGACGCCCCAGCTGCAATGGCTGACCTGGCGCCCCATCACCGACGTGGTGCGCATCAGCGCCCAAAGCCATGTGCAGTTCAGCTACGGCCCGCTCAAGCCCACGCGCGGCCTGCGCCGCTACACCCAGCTGCCCGAAGGCAGCAACCCGCGCACGCTGGAGCTGGCCCGGCAGATGCGCGCCGACCCGCAACTGGCCGATGCCGCGCCCCGTGCCTGGGTGCAGGCCGCGCTGGCGCGCCTGCGCACGGGCGGCTACACCTACACACTGGAGCCCGGCGTGGTGGATAGCGTGCACACGGCCGATGACTTCTGGTTCGACAGCAAAGAGGGATTCTGCGAGCACATCGCCTCCGCCTTCGCCGTGCTGATGCGCGGCATGGGCGTGCCTGCCCGCATCGTCACCGGCTACCAGGGTGGCGAGCGCAACCCGGTCGACGGCTACTGGACCGTGCGCAACGCCGACGCCCATGCCTGGACCGAGGTGTGGCTGGAGGATGAGGGCTGGGTTCGCATCGACCCCACCGGCGCCGTGGCCCCGTCGCGCGTGGGCGAGTTCCAGCGCCTGCGCGCGCCGCAGGGCGCCATCGCTGGAGCCATGGGCAACTTCGTGGGCGTGGGCATGCTGCAGCAGATGCGCGCCGTGTGGGAGGCCGTCAACAACGGCTGGAACCAGTGGGTGCTCAACTACACGCAAAGCCGCCAGCTCGACCTGCTCAAGAACCTGGGCGTGCAATCGCCCTCGTGGGTGGACATGCTGCGCCTGCTGGGCGCGCTGGCCGGCGTGGCCGCGCTGGCCTGGCTGGCCTGGATGGCCCGCGCCCAGCGCACCAGCCGCGACGAATGGCTGCGCCTCATGGACAGGACCCGCGCCCGGCTGCGGCGCATCGGCCTGGACGCCGACGCCAGCCTGCCCCCACGTGCGCTGGCAGCCCAGGTCATGGACCGCTGGGGCCAGGACGACGCCAAGGCGGCCCAGGCCCTTCACGACTGGCTCCTGGGAATGGAGCGCCAGCGCTACGCACGGCCCCCCCCATCCTCATCCGCACCCGACACCCCCGGCCTGCCCGCCCTGCGACGCCAATGGCGGGCGCTGGACTGGCCACGCACTCCGCAGCCACGGCCACAAGCCGCCGCTGCCGGCCCCACGACAAGCACACCATGACCAAGCAACGACTGATCCCCTCCGCCCTGCTGCTGCTTGCGGCCGCCGCCCTGCCCTGCGGCGCGCTGGCCAGCAAGCCGGCGCCCGCCCAGACCGGCGCAGCCAAGACTGCCGCCAAGTCCACGGCCAAACCTTCCACGAAAAAACGCACGGCCGCTGCTGCCGCCGCCACGGCGGCAGGCGGCGCCGCCACGGCGGCAGGCGGCGCCGCCGTGGCCAGGACCGTGCAGGGCAGCACGCCCTACGGCGAACGGCCGGATGCCATGCAGATGGCCGCCGACATTGCGATGCGCCACGACCTGCCGGTGGACTGGGTGCGCGACACCATCGCCCAGGCGCGCTTTCTGCCCCAGGTGCCGCGCCTGATGACGCCGGCTGCCCAGGGCACGGCCAAGAACTGGGGCGTCTACCGCAGCCGCTTTGTCGAGCCCGTGCGCATACGCGCCGGAACCCGTTTCTGGCAGGCCAATGCCGCCGCGCTGGCGCGTGCCGAAAAGCAGTACGGCGTGCCGGCCGAAATCATCGTCGGCATCATCGGCGTGGAGACCATCTACGGCCAGCAGATGGGCAACTTCCGCGTGATGGACGCCCTGGCCACGCTGAGCTTCGACTTCCCTGCCGCCCACCCGCGCGCTGCGGCGCGCACCGAGTACTTCCGTGGCGAGCTGGAGCAGTTCCTGCGCTTCACCCACCGTGCGGGCACGGACCCGTTCTCGCTGCGCGGCAGCTACGCAGGCGCCATGGGCATGGGCCAGTTCATGCCCAGCAGCTGGGTGAAGTGGGCCGTGGACTTTGACGGCGACGACCGCATCGACCTGTTCGGCAGCGCGGCCGATGCCATCGGCTCGGTGGCCAACTACTTTGTCGCGCATGGCTGGAAAAGCGGCATGCCCACCCACTACCCGGTGATCATGCAGGCCCAGGGCGCCGACCTGGCCGCCCTGCTGGCGCCCGACATCCTTCCCCAGTTCACGGCCGACGAGATGGCCGCACGCGGCGTGCAGGTGCCAGGCGACGGCGCCGCGCACCCGGGGCCGCTGGCCCTGGTCAAGCTGGAAAACGGCGCGCAGGGCCAGCCGCTGTACATCGCGGGCACGGAGAACTTCTATGCCATCACGCGCTACAACTGGTCCAGCTACTACGCGCTGTCCGTGATAGAGCTGGGCCAGGAAGTCGCGGCAGCCATGGGCCGCTGATCCAGGCCATCCAAACCGTCGAGGCGGTCAGGGCCGGCGCATGCGGCACATCGCGGACTGCTCGGCACGCGCGGCCTCGATCTCTCGCACCACGCGGAAGCCGTAGCCCGAGCCCTCCACATCGAAGGGCACGCCGGGCGCGCCCTGCCTGTCCATGACACCGACCACCAGCGCCTGCTGGAACTGGTGGTCGGCCGCGCGCATGCGGCCCCTGCGCCCGGCCAGCGCCACCTCGGCGCCTTCCAGCGCCTGCGCCACGGCCACCGTGTCGGTGCTGCCCGCGCGCGCCATGGACTGGGCCAGGGCCTCGATCATCAGCTGCATGCGCATGTGCACATAGTCATCGGCTGGCCTGGGAAAGCGCTCGCGGAATGCCTTGTAGAAGGCCTGGCTGTCGGGCCCCGGCACGTTGGGCAGCCAGTCGGCAACGGCCAGCACCTTGCCCACGCCGGCCTCGCCCAGGGCGGCTGGCGCGCCCAGCGCATTGCCGTAGAAGGTGTAGAAGCGGCCGTCAAAACCCGCCTCCCGCGCGGCCTTGACCAGCAGCATCAGATCGTTGCCCCAGTTGCCCGTGATCACGGCCTGGGCGCCGCTGGCCTTGATCTTGGCGGCATAGGGCGCAAAGTCCTTGACGCGGCCCACGGGGTGCAGCTCGTCGCCCACGATGGCCACATCGGGCCGCTGCGCGGCCAGCTGGCGCCTTGCCTCGCGCAGCACGGCCTGGCCAAAGCTGTAGTCCTGCCCGATCAGGTAGGCGCTGCGCACGGCCCCGTCCTCGCGCAGCACCTGCATCAGCGCGGCCATGCGCATGTCGGCATGGGCGTCGAAGCGAAAGTGCCAGAAGCTGCAGCGCTCGTTGGTGAGCGCGGGATCGACGGCCGAGTAGTTCAGGTACAGCACGCGCCGGGCCGGATCGCGCTCGTTGTGCTTGGCAATGGCATCGACCAGCACGGCGGCCACGGCCGAAGAATTGCCCTGCATGACCACGCGCGCACCGCCGTCGATGGCTGCGCGCAGCGCGGACAGCGCCTCCTCGTTCTGGCCCTTGCTGTCATGGCGTTCGATGGCCAGGGGCCGGGCGCCGCCCTGCGCGGCCGGCATCAGCACACCGCCGCGCGCGTTCACGCGCTCGGCGGCCCACAGCAGGTTGCGGAACACGGCCTCGCCCGTGTTGGCAAAGGGGCCGGACAGGCTTTCGATCAGCGCCAGCCGTATCGGCTCGCCGCGCGGCGGCGACACGGGCCGGTCGTGCCCGCTTGACGCCCGGGCCAGCAGCGCGGGCGCCGCAAATAGCGCCATGGCGCCGCTTTTCAAGACCTTGCGGCGCAATTTATTCATGGCTTTTTCCTCTTGAAATGCGTTCAACACCGCTTAACTAGGCTCCATGCGGCGACAACTTCGATGAAGCCGCGCAGTTTATAGGAGCCAACCCACCATGATCTTCACGCCTGTTCTCCGCCGCAACGCCTTCGCTCCCCAAGCCGCCGATCTGGCCCTGCAGCGCTTCTTGCAAGGCACCCTGGGCAACGCGGCCCCTTCGCTCTCGTCGGTGCAGGTTCAGCGCGATGAAAAGGCCACGACCTTGCAGCTGGATGTGCCCGGCCTGTCCCGCGAGCAGCTGCAGCTGAGCATCGAAGGCGCCGTGGTCCGTCTGTCCAGCGTCGAGGGCGCGCCCCGCCAGGTGCAGCGCGCCTGGGAGCTGGACCATGAAATCGACACGGCCGCCAGCAGCGCCAAGCTGGAAAACGGCGTGCTCACGCTGTCCCTGGCCCGCCTGGAACCCCAGAGCAAGGCCACCATGCTGAGCATCCAGTAAGTCCGGTCACGGTCAGCGCGTTTGTGCACCCGGGCTGTCAACCATCCTTTCTTCCATCCTCTTGGCAAGGTGACAGCCCGTTTCCAGAGCCCGGCCCGCGCCGGGCTTTTTTTGCGCCCGCCGTGCAGGCCGGGCACGCGGCCCCGGACCATCAGGCCAGCGAATCGAGCGGCCAGCGCGGCTTGACGTCGAACGCGTAGTGCCTGTTCGCCATTTCGCGGCCTGCCTGCAGGCGCATGGCGGCTGCCATGGCGATCATGGCGCCGTTGTCGGTGCACAGGTGCAGCTCGGGGTAGTGCACGCGCAGCTTGCGCTTGGCGCAGGCCGCATCCAGCTGGGCGCGCAGCAGACGGTTGGCGCCCACGCCGCCGGCCACGACCACGCGCTTCATGCCGGTCTGCTGCAGCGCCGCCAGCGTCTTCTTGACCAGCACCTCGACGATGGCCGCCTGCGTGCTGGCGGCCAGGTCGGCCTTGCGCGCCTCAAGGTCATCGCCCAGCTTCTTCGCCTGGGTCAGCACGGCCGTCTTCAGGCCGGCGAACGAGAAGTCCAGGTCGCCCGAATGCAGCAGCGGCCGGGGCAGCTTGAAGGCCTGCGCGTCCCCGCCCTCGGCCAGGCGCGAGAGCACGGGGCCGCCCGGATAGGGCAGGCCCATGAGCTTGGCCGATTTGTCGAAGGCCTCGCCGGCCGCGTCGTCGATGGTCTCGCCCAGAATGGCGTAGCTGCCCACGCCGTCCACGCGCATCAGCTGCGTGTGGCCGCCCGAGACCAGCAGGGCCACGAAGGGGAATTCGGGGGGATCGGCGCTCAGGAAGGGCGACAGCAGGTGGCCTTCCAGGTGGTGCACGCCCAGCACGGGCTTGTCCAGCGCCGCAGCCATGGCGCAGGCCACGCCCGCGCCCACCAGCAGCGCGCCGGCCAGGCCGGGGCCGCGCGTGAAGGCGATCACATCGACCTGGTCCAGCGTGCGGCCGGACTCGCCCAGCACGCTTTCGGTCAGCGGCAGCACGCGGCGGATGTGGTCGCGGCTGGCCAGCTCCGGCACCACGCCGCCATAGGCGCGGTGCATGTCGATCTGGCTGTGCAGCGCATGGGACAGCAGCCTGGGCACGCCCGTGCCATCGGGGGCCTCGACCAGGGCCACGCCGGTTTCATCGCAGGAGGATTCGATCCCCAGAATCAGCAAACTCATGGGACTGAAGTGTAGAACCTGCGGGCGCGGCGCACGGCCGCCCGCGTCAATGGCCCCTGGCCGGCGGGCAGTTGCGGGGCCGGCGGGCCGCTACAGGTTGTCCAGGTATGACGAGCGCGAGAACTGCACGGGCTCGATGCCGTCGGAGGTCCAGATTTCGCTGGCGATCAGCGCCTGGGCGTTCATGGGGCGAGCGAAGTAAAAGCCCTGCAGCTCGTCGCAGCCCAGCGTCTGAAGCACTTCGCGCTGCTGCTGGTCGGTCACGCCTTCGGCCACCACGCGCAGCTCCAGCGCATGGGCCAGGCGCACGATGGCATCGACCACGGCCCGCGCGTCGCTCTTGATGGCCACGTCCCGCACGAAGCTGCGGTCGATCTTGACCTCGTCGGCGCCCAGCTGGCGCAGCAGGGCCAGGCTGGAGTAGCCGGTGCCGAAGTCGTCGATGGAAATCTGCACGCCCATGCCCGTCAACTCGGCAATCACGGCCATGGTGGTCTTGTCGTCCTCCATGGCCACGGACTCGGTGATCTCGAAGACCAGCTGCTCGGGCCGAATGCGGTGCCGCTCGATCGCTTCGCCGATGTACTGCGCCAGCCGTGTCTGAAAGAGCTGATAGCCCGAGATATTGATGGAGACGCGCATGAAGCGCCGCTGGCGCGTCCACTGGGCAGTCTGGCGGCAGGCCTCGTCGATGACCCAGTCGCCGATCTCGCTGATCAGGCCGAAGCGCTCGGCCAGCGGAATGAACACGCGGGGGCTGATGAGGCCGAATCGGGGATGGTTCCATCGAACCAGCGCCTCCACGCTGCGGATGCGGCCCGTGCGGGCATCGATCTTGGGCTGGTAGAACAGCACCAGCTGCTGGCTTGCCACGGCGCGGCGCAGGGCTTGCTGCAGGTCGAACTGCACGGCCACATCCTTGCGCATGCTTTCCTTGAAGATGGCGCAGGAATTCCCGCCGGCGCGCTTGGCCGTGTACATGGCGAGGTCGGCCGCCGCCATGAGCTTTTCCTTCTGGCCATGATCGGGATAGATGGCCACGCCGACGGAGCTGCCGATGGAGATGGACTTTCCCGGCAGATCGAAGGGCTGGCCCAAAACCTTCTGCACCCGGCCGGCCATGGCCACGGCATCGTCCTCCGATGCCAGGCAGCCCAGCAGCAGCACGAACTCATCGCCCCCCACGCGCGCCAGCGTGTCCGACTTGCGCGTCATACGGTTCAGGCGCACGGCCACCTGGCACAGCAGCGCGTCACCTGCGGCATGGCCCTCCACGTCGTTGATGGGCTTGAATCCGTCCAGATCGATGTACAGCAGGCCCACGCGCACCGGCCCGCCGGGCCCTGGCTGCTCCACCGAGCTGTCGGCGCGCGCAATCGCCCGGCCAAGCCGGTACTCGAGCAGCGCCCGGTTGGCCGTGCCGGTCAGCGGGTCCCTGAAGGCGATGCGCTTGAGCTTCACATTGGCGCGCAGCAGCTTTTCATTGGTCTGCTGCAGCGATTGCGTCAGGCGCTGAGCCTTCTCGCGCAGGCGCACATGGACCACCAGCGAAACCAGCAGGAATATCAGAACGGGAATGGCGCCCCACAGGCCGAAAGCGCTCCACCCCGCGGCCCAGCTTCCCTGGCCATCGGATGGCGCCGACGCGGCCAGGAGCTCGCCCCCCGCCAGTGCCCGGCACTGCGCCAGGCCCAGCAGCAGCGCAGCCAGGGACGGGCCACGCCGGCGCACAGCAGTCCGCCCCAACACCGCCTGGGTCATGAACCGCCAGCGCACGGGGGACATCCGATCTTCTCGTGATATTGCAAGCTCATGCTGATTCAGCCTCGCTGCCGCATTGCGCAGCCCGATCTTGTGGATGGCTATGCCATGGTTGTCGTGTGTGCCGGAAAGCCGGGCTTTTTCCTGCAGGGCGCCCGGCAAATACTCGACACATTCGCGCGTCCAAATTTGTATCGACGATTTCAAAACGTTAGAAAAATTCTATCAAACCCTGCGCCTTGCTTCTACTTCTCCTTTTGCGCCACGGCAGGCCCGGCATGGGAATTGCATCAACGCAGGCAGACAGGACCCGTCCCCCATGAAAACCGCTCTCAACTTTCTTGTGGCCGCGCGCCAGTGCGAAATCGGCGAGCTGGAGCAACTGCAGCGCACCAGCGCACTGGTGGATCTGCTCAGCCGCCTCATCCATGCGCTGCAAAAGGAGCGCGGCCTGTCCAACGTCTTTCTGGCCAGCGCGGGCGCGCATGGCGGCGAGGCACGGCTGGCGCAGATGGCCGAGTGCGACCGGATTGCCGCGGCGGCGCTTGACGGCTTCGACCGGCTGGACATGCAGCCCGGCCAAACAGACTCCACGGGACACCCCGGCCATGGCGCGCGACTGTTCAGCCGCATCGCCCATGTGCTGCAGTGCCTGGACGCCCTGCCTGCGCTGCGCGAGCGCGTCGCCAGCCACGACCTGTCGCCGGAGGCGGCCACCGCCATCTACATCGAGCTGGTGGCAGGCCTGCTGGCCGTGGTGTTCGAGGCGGCCGACAGCGCGCCCGAGCCCGGTATCTCGCGCCTGCTGGTGGCCTTGTTCAACTTCATGCAGGGCAAGGAATTCGCGGGCCAGGAGCGTGCCACGGGCGTGGCCGCCTTTGGCGCGGGCGTCAGCGATGCGCCGCGCCAGCAGCACTGGCTGCACCTGATCGCCTCGCAGGAGCGCTGCTTTCAGGTCTTTGCGGAGTTTGCGCCGCCCCATTCCCTGGCCCTGTGGCAAGAAAGCAGCGCGGCCGATGCCACGCTGGCCGTGATCGAACGCCTGCGCCGCGTGGGCTGCACGGCCGCGCCGGGCACTCCCCTGGCGCCGGAGATGGCCGAGCCCTGGTTCGACAGCTGCTCGCGGCGCATGGATGCGCTGCACACCGTCGAGGCCCGCCTGACGGCCGAGCTGCAGCAGCAGTGCCAGCGCTGCATTGTCGATGCGCGCGCCGCCCTGCAGACGCTGCTGCAGGCGCCGCAGGCAATGGAGATCACTCCCGTCTCCGCCACGCTGGCGCTGGGCGGGCTGCAGCCCCCGGCCGCGCGTCTGGGCCCGCAGCTGGACCGATCCGTGATGGACCTGGTGCAGGACCAGTCCCAGCGGCTGCAGGCCATGCAGGCCGAGCTGGAGACCGTGCGCGCCACGCTCACGGAACGCAAGCTGCTGGAGCGCGCCAAGGGCCTGTTGATGACACGGCGCCAGCTCAGCGAAGGCGAGGCCCACAAGCTGCTGCGCCAGACCGCCATGAACCAGAACCGCCGCCTGGCCGAAGTGGCGCAGGCCGTGCTTTCCATGGCCGATCTGCTGCCGCCCGCCCCATGAACCCGTGCCGCTGCGCGCCATGTTGCAGCGCAGCACCGACTTGGTGCAGTGCTGCGGCAAGTCGCGCACCAGAAGGTGGCCCGGCGCGGACGGCAAGGCCGGTGGAGTGCATGGTCCCCCTTGAACGCCGCCTGGCACGGTTTCTGCATTGACTCTGGCAAATCCCGGCCAAAGGCGGCCGGGAACCCGGTCTTGATTCAGGGCCCCAGGACAACGGCGTCACTCTCCCCGCGCAGCGCGGCCGGAGAGGACGCCGTTTTGCTTGGGACATGCCGGTTTGCAAGTGTTCCATTCCCGACGATCGAAGGAGTTCCGCCATGGCGTCCACGCCCCAGCCCACCACAGGCCCTCTCACCTCCGGCCCGGCACTGCCCCGGCGCGATTTTCTGCGCCAGGCCGGCACGCTGGCAGGCGGCGCGGCGCTCTACACCCAGCTGGGCCACCACGGCGCCTGGGCGGCAGGCTCGGATGCGCCCGAGAAAAAGGAAGTGCGCATCGGCTTCATTCCGCTGACCGATTGCGCCAGCGTGGTCATGGCCTCGGTGCTGGGGATCGACCAGAAGTACGGTGTCAGGATCATTCCCTCCAAGGAAGCGAGCTGGGCCAGCGTGCGCGACAAGCTGGCCAATGGCGAACTGGACTTTGCCCATGTGCTGTACGGCCTGGTCTACGGCATGCACCTGGGCGTGGGCGGCGCCAGGAAGGACATGGCCGTGCTGATGACGCTCAACCACAACGGCCAGGCCATCACGCTGTCCAAGAAGCTGGCCGACAAGGGCGCCGTCAACGGCGCAGGCCTGGCCAAGCTGATGGCCAGCGAAAAGCGCGAATACACCTTTGCCCAGACCTTTCCCACGGGCACGCATGCCATGTGGCTGTACTACTGGCTGGCGGCCAACGGCATCCACCCGCTCAAGGATGCCAAGGTCATCACCGTGCCGCCGCCGCAGATGGTGGCCAACATGCGCGTGGGCAACATGGACGGCTTTTGCGTGGGCGAGCCCTGGAACCACCGCGCCATCATGGACGGCATCGGCGTCACGGCCACCACCTCCCAGGCCATCTGGCAGGACCATCCCGAGAAGGTGCTGGGCACCACGGCCGAATTTGCCCGCCAGAACCCCAACACGGCACGCGCCGTGACGGCCGCCATCATCGAGGCCGGCCGCTGGATCGACGAGAGCCTGGCCAACAAGACCCGCATGGCCGACACCATTGCCGGCAAGGCCTATGTGAACACCGGCGTGGACGCCATCAACCAGCGCATCCTGGGCCGCTACCAGGACGGCATGGGCAAGACCTGGGACGACCCCCACCACATGAAGTTCTACGGCGACGGCAGCGTGGGCTACCCCTACCTGTCCGACGGCATGTGGTTCCTCACCCAGCACAAGCGCTGGGGCCTGCTCAAGGAGCACCCCGACTACCTGGGCGTGGCCCGCTCCATCAACCGCCTGGACATCTACCAGCAGGCCGCCACCGCCGCCAAGGCCCCGCTGCCCAAGGGCGAGATGCGCAGCAGCAAGCTGATGGACGGCACGGTCTGGGACGGCAAGGACCCGCGCAAGTACGCGGACAGCTTCGCCATCAAGGCCTGAGAGATCCCCTTTGAAGACCCATCCCACCGAGGAACACACCATGGTCAGCGCCGTCTTCCACTTCCCGGCAGAGCCCTCCACCGCCGCCGCCCCGCCTGCGCCGGTTTCCCCCACCGCTGCATCCCCGGTCCCGGCCATGCAGGCTGCACCGGCAACGCCCAGGACTCCCGCCCCTGCGCGCGACTGGGCGGCGCTGTCGCGCGCCTTCTGGCTGGCCGTGCTGCCGCCGCTGTGCGGCCTCGGCCTGCTCGTGGGCGTGTGGTCCCTGGTGGCCGCGGGCTCCGGCCAGAGCATTCCGGGGCCCCTGGCGACCTGGCAGCAGGCGGTGGAGATTTTCAGCGACCCGTTCTACCGCAACGGCCCCAATGACCAGGGCGTGGGCTGGAACGTGCTGGCCTCGCTGCAGCGCGTGGCCGTGGGCTTCGGCCTGGCGGCCCTGGTCGGCATTCCGGCCGGCTTCGTGATCGGGCGCTTCAACTTCCTGTCGCGCATGTTCAACCCGCTGATCAGCCTGCTGCGCCCGGTGTCGCCGCTGGCCTGGCTGCCCATCGGCCTGCTGGTCTTCAAGGGCGCCAACCCGGCGGCCATCTGGACCATCTTCATCTGCTCGATCTGGCCCATGCTCATCAACACCGCCGTGGGCGTGCAGCGCGTGCCCCAGGACTACATGAACGTGGCGCGCGTGCTCAACCTCAGCGAGTGGAAGATCGCCACCACCATCCTGTTCCCGGCCGTGCTGCCCTACATGCTGACCGGCGTGCGCCTGGCCGTGGGCACGGCCTGGCTGGTCATCGTCGCGGCCGAGATGCTCACCGGCGGCGTGGGCATCGGCTTCTGGGTCTGGGACGAGTGGAACAACCTCAACGTCAAGAACATCATCATCGCGATCTTCGTGATCGGCATCGTGGGCCTGCTGCTGGAGATGGCCCTGGTCAAGCTGGCAACGGCATTTACGTTCGAAGAGGTGAAGGCATGAATGCATCGTCCAAGTACATCGAGATCCAGGGCGTGGAGCAGAGCTTCAAGACCGCCAAGGGCCTGTTTCCAGCACTGCGCAATATCGACCTGACCATTGCGCGGGGCGAGTTCGTCTCGCTGATCGGCCACTCGGGCTGCGGCAAGTCCACCCTGCTGAACCTGATCGCGGGCCTGACCACGCCCACCACGGGCGTGCTGCTGTGCGCCAACAAGGAGATCAAGGGCCCCGGACCCGAGCGCGCCGTGGTCTTCCAGAACCACTCGCTGCTGCCCTGGCTGACCTGCGAGGGCAACATCCACCTGGCCGTGGAGCGCGTCTATGGCCGCACGGAAAGCCGCGCCCAGCTCAAGGCCCGCACCCTGGCCGCGCTGGAACTGGTGGGCCTGGCCCATGCCGCGCACAAGCGGCCCGGCGAGATATCGGGCGGCATGAAGCAGCGCGTGGGCATTGCGCGCGCGCTGTCGATGGAGCCGCAGGTGCTGCTGATGGACGAGCCCTTCGGCGCGCTCGATGCGCTCACGCGCGCCAAGCTGCAGGACGAGCTGCTGGAGATCGTGGCGCGCACGCAAAGCACCGTGGTCATGGTCACGCACGATGTGGACGAGGCCGTGCTGCTGTCCGACAAGATCGTGATGATGACCAACGGCCCGGCCGCCACCATCGGCGAGGTGCTGCAGGTCGGCCTGGCCCGCCCGCGCAACCGCGTGGCGCTGGCCGAGGACGACCTCTACCGCCAGTGCCGCAAGGCCGTGATCGATTTCCTCTACACACGCCAGGGGCATGTGGAAAAGGCGGCCTGAACCTTCGCAGGTCCTGCCGCCTTCGAGACCCTGCCCATGGCGGGCAGGCCGAGCCCCGGCTCAGTGCCGGCCCGAGATGTAGTGCTCCAGCTGCTCGATGATGAACTTCTGCTCGGAGATGATGTCCTTGACCAGGTCTCCGATGGAGATCAGGCCCAGCAGCTTGCCGCCTTCGTCCACCACGGGCAGGTGGCGCAGCCGGTTCTCGGTCATCACCGCCATGCACTCCTGCGTGGTCTGGGTGGGGCCGACGAACAGCACGTCGCGCGTCATCACGTCGCGCACCAGGGTGGCGCCGGAGGTGCGCCCCAGCAGCGCGATCTTGCGCGCGTAGTCGCGCTCGGTGACGATGCCGGCGATCTCGCTGCCCTCCATCACGAGCAGGGCGCCAATGCCCTTGTCGGCCATGAGCCGCAGCGCATCGAGCACGGAATCGGTAGGCGCGATGCTGTACACCGCGCTGGTGGCCTTGGACTTGAGAATGTCTGCAACTGCTGTCATGGGTGCCTTTCAGTCGTTCGCCAATTCGGTTCTAGTGTCATCCGAACTGCGCCCAAAAAGCAACAGGGCCAGCGCGTGTATGCACACGCACCGGCCCTGCCCGATTCAGTGAATGCGGCCCTTCAGCGGCGGCCGCCCAGCAGGCTGCCACCAATCTTCATCAGATCGCTGAGACCTACCTGGCCGTCGCCATCCTGATCGAGCAGGCTTCCCAGCAAACCACCACCCAGGCCGCCCTGCTGCTGCGCCTGCGCATGCTCGCGGCCCAGCACCTGGCCCAGGCCGCCGGCATCCATGCCGCCTGCGCTCACGCGCTGTGCAAGAAAGGACATGACGATGGGGGCCAGCAGTTGCAGCAGCTGGGCCGCGCCGCCGCTGCCCAGGCCCGTGGCCTGGCCCAGGCCGTCCTGCGCGCGCTGCTGGTTGCCGCCCAGGATATGGCCCAGGATGGCTGCGCCGTCGAGCCCGCCGCCCGCATTGCCGCCTGCGCCTGCGCCGCCGCCCAGCAGCGAGCCCAGCAGGCCTCCCAGATCCAGCCCGCCGGCGCCACCGCTGGCTGCGCCGTGGTCGCGCTGCAGCGCGCCGAAGAGATTGGCCGCGCCCTGCGGATCGGCCGCATTGCGGCCCAGCGAGCCCAGCAGCACGGGAAGGGCCGCGCCCACGGCACTTTCGGTCTGAGCGGGGCTGGCGCCGATCTGGTCTGCCATCTGCTGCATGGGCGCTCCCTGCAGTTGGGCCATCAGTTCGGCGGCCAGGGAAGAGCTGGAGTTCATGGTCGTTCCTTCATCCGGTCGCCCGGTCAACACAAAGTCACATGGTAGCGCCGGCCGGCGCAGCGGGCATGACGGCGCAGCGCCCCAAGTGTCAACGATGTTTTCCAGCGCCCGGATCGCGCTCAGCCCGTGGTCAGCGCCGGCTGCGGCTGGGTGCGCGGCGGCCGCAGCGGCGGCAGCGGCGCCTGCGCCTTCATGGACCGGCGCAGCGCCACTGCGTCGGCCACGGCCGCCGGTGCCCGGGCCGTGGCGTCCAGCCGGAAGACCTGCACGGTCTCCGACACGGTCTGCGCCTGGGCCTGCAAGGCCATGGCCGATGCCGCGTTCTGCTCCACCAGCGCCGCGTTCTGCTGCGTGATGTTGTCCAGATGCGCCACGGCCGCGTTGACCTGCGAGATGCCGCTGAGCTGCTCGTTGGAGGCGCTGTGGATTTCGCCGATCAGCAGGTTCACGCGCCGCACCAGGTCCAGCGATTCGGTCATGGTTTTCTGCGCGACCTCGGTGCGCTGATTGCCATCCAGCACCTTGGCGGCAGAGTCGTCTATGAGTTCGCGGATCTCCTTGGCCGCTGCCTGCGTGCGCTGCGAGAGACTGCGCACTTCGGCCGCCACCACCGCAAATCCCCGGCCCTGGTCGCCCGCGCGCGCGGCCTCCACGGCGGCGTTCAGCGCCAGGATGTTGGTCTGGAAGGCGATGGAGTCGATGAGCTGCGTGATCTCGCCGATGCGCCCCGACGCGGCCTGGATCTGCTTCATGGTGGCCGCCACGCCGTCGACGGCGCCGCTGCTGCGCTCGGCCACCTCGCTGGCCTGGGTGGCCAGGTCCGTGGCCTGGCGCGCCGACTCGGCCGTGTGCTTGACCGTGCCCGTGATCTCCTCCATCGACGCCGCCGTCTGCTGCAGGTTGCCGGCCTGGGTTTCCGTGCGCGCGGACAGGTCCTGGTTGCCCTGCGCGATTTCCCGCGTGGAGATCTGCATCTTGTCGCTTTCCTCGCGCGCATCGCGCACGATGGACAGCAGGTTCACATTGAGCTGGCTCAGCGCCTTCTGCAGATCGCCCACCACGTCCTTGCGCGTGATGCGTATGGTCTGCGTCAGGTCGCCGGCCGCCAGGCGGTTGGCCTGCAGCACCATCTGCGCCAGCGGCGCCACGGTCAGCCGGTACGCCCAGGCCCCGGCCAGCCCCGTGAAGATGCAGACCGCCAGCCAGGCCAGCGCGGACCATGCATCCAGCGTGTGCCCTCCCGCCATCGCCGCGCCAAAGGCCGCCGCCACCACCAGGAAGAAGATCAGCACCAGCTTGCCTGCCAGGCCCAGGCTCAGCGCGCTGGCAAGGCGTCCGCGCAGGTTGTTGCGCACCAGATGGCCGGCGCGCAGCACGTGGACCTTGCGCCCTGCGTCCTTTTCGGCGCGCATGGTGGCGTAGAGGCGCTCGGCCGCATCCGTCTGCTCGCGCGTGGCCTCGGTGCGCACCGACATGTAGCCCGAGGGCCGGTCGCCTTCCATCAGCGGCGTGACATTGGCCATGACCCAGTAGAAGTCGCCGTTCTTGCGCCGGTTCTTCACGGGCGCCGACCAGGGCAGGCCGGCCGAGATGGTGGCCCACATGTCGCGGAAGGCTTCCTCGGGCATGTCGGGGTGGCGGATCATGTTGTGGGGCTGGCCCAGCAGTTCTTCGCGCTCGTAGCCGCTGACCTCGATGAACATCGGGTTGCAGTAGAGGATGCGCCCCTTCAGGTCCGTGGTGGACACCAGGGTCTGGCCCTTGGGAAATGCGTATTCACGCGTGCTGACTGGCAGATTCACTCTCATAGGCGTGGTCCCTTGAAGAAGAAAAATCCTTCACGTCATTGCGGCCCTGGCTTACTGCAGGACCCGGTGGCTTGTTGTACCCCGATTCGTCGCATTTGAAACAAATCGCCACAAAACCTCCATTCGATTCAGACATCTGATTGCGCGCTCTCGATAGCGGGCGCACCGCCTTGAGGCATGCGACGCACCACCATGGCTCGGCCGCCGGGCGGCAGCCCCCAGGACAGCGCCCGCGCAGGGCTGCGCGCCCTGGCATGCCGCTTGCTTCATCCCGTGCGTGGCCATTGCAGGCCATGGGGGCAAGGCGCAACGAGGTGCCGCTGCCCCAGGGACAAAGGCGTCAACCCGCGCGCAGGCAGCAGCCGCGCAGTGGGGATGACGCCTTTTTGCTTTTCGAACCGATGCGGGGGCGCAATGAAGAAATCCAGGCTGGTGATGGTGGGCAACGGCATGGCCGGCGTGCGCACGCTGGAAGAGCTGCTCAGGATCGCGCCCGACCTCTACGAGATCACCGTGTTCGGCGCCGAGCCGCACCCCAACTACAACCGCATCATGCTGTCGCCGGTGCTGGCGGGCGAGCAGCAGCTGGACGAAATCATCCTCAACGACTGGTCCTGGTATGCCCGGCACGGCATCACCTTGCATGCAGGCTGCCGCGTGCATGCGGTGAACCGGGCGCGCCGCGTGGTGCACGCCGTGGACGCGGCCGGACAGCCGGTGAGCGCCGGGTACGACCGCCTGATCCTGGCCACGGGATCGCGCCCCTTCATGCTGCCCGTGCCCGGGCGCGAGCTGGAAGGCGTGCTCGGCTACCGCGACATTGCCGACACCCAGGCCATGATCGCGGCGGCCGCCAGCCACCGCCAGGCAGTGGTCATCGGCGGCGGCCTGCTGGGCCTGGAGGCCGCCAACGGCCTCATGAAGCGCGGCATGGAGGTTACCGTGGTGCATGCGGGCGAGCGCCTGCTGGACCGCCAGCTGGACGAGACCGCCGCCGCCTTGCTGCAGGCCTCGCTGGCCGAGCGCGGCATGCGCTTTCTGATGCAGGCCCAGACCCGCGCGCTGACGGGCGACGGCCAGGGCCGCGTGGCCTGCGTGCACCTGCAGGACGGGCGCGATGCGCCGGCCTCGCTCGTGGTCATGGCTGTGGGCATCCGACCCGAGACCGCGCTGGCCGAGCAGATGCACCTGCATGTGCAGCGCGGCATCGTGGTCAGCGACACGCTGCAGACCGTGACCGACCCGCGCATCTATGCCGTGGGCGAATGCGCGGCGCACCGGGGCGTGGCCTACGGGCTGGTGGCGCCGCTGTTCGAGCAGGGCAAGGTGCTGGCCAACCACCTGGCCGAAATCGGCATCGGCCGCTATCCGGGCTCGCAGACCTCGGCCAAGCTCAAGGTCACGGGCATTCATCTGTTCAGCGCAGGCGACTTCCGCGGCGACGAGGGCACGGAGGAAATCGTGCTCAGCGACCCCGGCGCGGGCGTGTACCGCAAGCTGGTGCTGCGCGGCGACAGACTGGTCGGCGCCTGCCTGTATGGCGACACCGAGGACGGTGGCTGGTACTTCCGCCTGTTGCGCGATGGCGTGGCAGTGCAGGAACTGCGCGACCGCCTCATGTTCGGCGAAAGTCAAGCCAGCCAGGCCAGCCAGGCCGACCCGGCCAGCGGCCCGTGACGGCGCCCGCCCCCGTGCCCTGCCCTTCCCTCATCCACCCCAGGCCCACCATGCAAGAAACCCGATCCACCTGCCCCTACTGCGGCACAGGCTGCGGCGTCCTCATCGAAAGCGATGGTGCGCGCATCACGGGCGTGCGTGGCGATCCGGCGCACCCCGCCAACCACGGCCGCCTGTGCACCAAGGGCAGCACGCTGCATCTGACGGCCTCGCCCGCCCTGGCGCGGCAGACCCGGCTGCTGCAGCCCGCCCTGCGCACCACGCGCGGGGCGGCGCCCCGGGACATCAGCTGGGATGCCGCGCTGGACCTGGCAGCCGGCAGGCTGGCCTCCATCGTGCAGGAGCACGGCCCCGATGCCGTGGGCCTGTATGTGAGCGGCCAGTTGCTGACCGAGGACTACTACGTCTTCAACAAGCTGGCCAAGGGCCTGATCGGCACCAACAACATCGACACCAACTCGCGCCTGTGCATGAGCAGCGCCGTGGCGGGCTACAAGGCCACGCTGGGCGCCGACGCGCCACCGGCCTGCTACGAGGACGTGGACCATGCGGACTGCCTGTTCATCGTGGGCAGCAACGCGGCATGGGCCCATCCCGTGCTCACGCGGCGCATAGAGCAGGCGCGTGCCGCGCGGCCGCAGATGAAGATCATCGTGGCCGACCCACGCCGCACCGACACGGCCGGCATGGCCGACCTCTTCCTGCCGCTGCGCCCCGGCAGCGACACCCTGCTGTTCCACGGCATGCTGCACATCATGGAGCTGGAAGGCTGGCTGGACCGGGCCTACATCGCGCGCCACACCAGCGGCTTTGCCGACCTGCAGGCCCTGGTGCGGGAGGCCACGCCCGAGCGCGTGAGCGAGGTCTGCGGCCTGCCCCGCCACGACCTTTTCCAGGCCGCGCAGTGGTTCGCGCTGGGAGGAGATGCGCGGGACGGCGCCGCCCGTGGCGCAACGCTCAGCCTGTACTGCCAGGGCCTGAACCAGAGCAGCAACGGCACGGCCAAGAACGCCGCGCTGATTGGCCTGCACCTGGCCACGGGCCAGATCGGGCGCGCAGGCGCGGGACCGTTCTCGCTCACGGGCCAGCCCAATGCCATGGGTGGGCGCGAGGTGGGCGGGCTGGCCAATCTGCTGTCGGCCCACCGCGACCTGGCCAACCCCGCCCACCGCGCCGAAGTGGCCGCCCTATGGGGCGTGGACGCCGTGCCATCACGGCCCGGCAAGACCGCCGTGGAGATGTTCGAGGCCGCCGCCGAGGGCGAGATCCGCGCGCTGTGGATAGCCTGCACCAACCCCGCGCAAAGCATGCCCGACCAGGCCCTGGTGCGGCGCGCACTGCAGCGGGCCGAATTCGTCATCGTGCAGGAGGCCTTCGCCACCACCGCCACCTGCGCCTACGCCGACCTGCTGCTGCCCGCCACCACCTGGGGCGAGAAGATCGGCACGGTGACCAACAGCGAAAGGCGCATCTCGCGCGTACGCCCCGCCGTGGCCGCACCGGGCGCCGCGCGCCATGACTGGCACATCGCCGTGGACTGCGCGCGGCGCATGGAAACGCGGCTGCGCCCGGGCCGGCCCAGCCTCTTCCCCTACGACACCGAGGACGCCGCCGCAGGCGCCGAAGCCATCTGGAACGAGCACCGCGAAAGCACGCGCGGGCGTGACCTGGACATCACCGGCCTGTCCTGGGATCTGCTGGACGCGCAAGGCCCCCAGCAATGGCCGCTGCCCGAAGGCGCAGCCCTGGGCCGCGCACGGCTCTACGAAGACGGCCGCTTTCCCACGCCCGATGGACGCGCCCGCTTTGCCCTGCTGCCCTGGCAGCCGCTGGCCGAGTCGCCCGATGCGAGCTACCCCTTCAGCCTGACCACGGGCCGGCTGCGCGACCAGTGGCACGGCATGAGCCGCACGGGCCAGCTGGGACGACTGTTCGGCCAGGCTGCCGAGCCCAGTGTGCAGATGCATCCGCAGGACATGGCCGAGCGCGGCCTGCGCGCGGGCGACCTGGTGCAGGTGAGCAGCCGCCGCGGTGCCCTGCTGGTGCCGGTGCAGCCCGATGCCACGCTCGCGCCCTCCCAGCTCTTCATGGCCATGCACTGGGGCGGCGAGTACCTGGGCGGCACGGCCACGGGGGGCCTCAACGCACTGACCACGCCAGCCTTCTGCCCCGCATCCAAGCAGCCTGAACTCAAGCACACGGCCGTCAAGCTGCAAAAGGCCGCTCTGCCCTGGACCCTGCTGGCCATGGCCTGGCTGCCCGAGGACCGCGTGCTGGCCGTGCGCGAGCAGCTGTCCGCCCTCATGCCGCACTTCGGCTTTGCCAGCTGCGTGCCTTTCGGCAATGCCGTGCCGCTGCAGGACGCTGCCCGCGCCCGCCACGGCGTGCTGCTGCGCGCCGCCGCGCATGAGGCGCCCGACGACGCCCTCATCGCGCAGATCGAGTCCCTGCTGGGCCTGGATGCCGCCGACACCCTGCGCTACAGCGACCGCCGCCGCCAGCACAGCCGTGCGCTGCGGCTGGACCGCACCAGCCTGTCCACCACGGTCGAAGCCTTGCTGCTGGCCGGAGACACGCGCGCCGGCAGCTGGCTGGGCACCCTGCTGAAGGACCAGTTGCCGGCCCAGGACTATGGGCGCCTGCTGCTCATGTCCTCGGCCTCGGCACCGCTGCCCCTGGCGCAGCGCACGCGCCAGGTCTGCGCGTGCTTCGACGTGGACGAGGCCGCCATCGAAGGCGTGCTTGCGCGCTGCGAGGGCAGCGACGATGCCCGCCTGGCCGCTTTGCAAGGCCAATTGCGCTGCGGCACCAACTGCGGCTCCTGCCTGCCTGAACTCAAGCGCCTGGTGCGCCACATCCCCCGTTGCGCCCAGCCCGCAGGCGGCATGAAAGAGGCCATGGAACGACAGGTTTGCATATATAGCGAAAAGTAATGAAACCTGCGGGAAAATATGCGCCCACAGGATTCCACCCACGATCACCACGCCATGGGCATCAGCCAATACATCAAGGAAATAGGCCGCGGCGCACGCGGAGCCAAGGCGCTGGAGCGCGCGCAGGCCGCCGACCTGTTCGGCCAGGTGCTGGACGGCGGCGTCACCGATCTGGAGATCGGCGCCTTCTGCATCGCCATGCGCATCAAGGGCGAGACGGTCGAGGAGATGAGCGGCTTCCTGGATGCCGTGCATGCGCGCGCCGCGCGCTTTCCCGCCTCGGCCCATGGCCGCCCCGTGATCGTGCTGCCCAGCTACAACGGCGCGCGCCGTCTGCCCGTGCTCACTCCCCTGCTGGCCCTGCTGCTGGCGCGCGAAGGCCTGCCCGTGCTGCTGCACGGCATGCGCACCGAGGCGCGGCGCATCCTGGCCAGCGATGTGCTGCAGGCGCTGGGCATTGCGCCGCTGCAGGCACCCCAGGCACTCGATGGCGGCCAGGTGGCCCATCTGCATACCGAACACCTGCATCCGGCGCTGGCCCGGCTGCTGTCCGTGCGCGAGGTCATCGGCCTGCGCAATCCGGGCCACAGCGTGGTCAAGCTGCTGGCGCCCTGCGACGGCCCGTCCTTGCTGGTGACGGCCTACACCCATCCCGAGTACCTGCCCATGCTGCACGGCACCTTCGGGACGCTGGGCATGAATGTGCTGCTCTCGCGCGGGCTGGAAGGCGAGGTCGCGGCCGACCCGCGCCGGCTGCCGCGCTACGACGGATTCGTCGCAGGCGCCCACCAGCTGCTGGCCGAGCAGCAAAGCGGCACGGCCTCCAAAGTCCCGGGCCTGCCCGCCGAGATCGACGTGGACACCACGGCGCGCTACACCGAGGACGTGCTTGCGGGCCGCCTGCCCGTGCCGCCGGCGCTCACGCGCCAGGTGGAACACATCGTCCACCTTGCCGATCAGATTCGCTGAACACCCCAGAAAAACGGAGCCCCGCCATGACGACCCCGTCCCACACCCCCGCAAACACCGCCCGGCGCGGCAGCTGCACCCTGGTCGGCGCCGGCCCCGGCGACCCGGAGCTGCTGACCATCAAGGCCCTCAAGGCCATACAGGCGGCCACCGTGCTGCTGGTCGATGACCTGGTCAGCGATGCCATCGTGGCCCATGCCTCGCCCACGGCGCGCATCGTCTACGTGGGCAAGCGCGGCGGCTGCAAGAGCACGCCCCAGGCCTTCATCGAAAAGCTCATGCTGTCCGCCGTGCAGGATGGCGAGACGGTGGTGCGCCTCAAGGGCGGCGACCCCTTCATCTTCGGGCGCGGCGGCGAAGAGGTGGAGCATCTGCGCGAGGCCGGCATCGAGGTCCAGGTCGTCAACGGCATCACGGCCGGCCTGGCCGGGCTCACCAGCCTGGGCGCGCCGCTCACGCACCGCGACCGGGCGCACGGCATGGTCTTCATCACCGGCCACGCCAAGCCCGGCGACAGCGGCACGGACTGGCGCCAGCTGGCCGCCACCGCGCGCGATGCCCGGCTCACCCTGGTGATCTACATGGGCGTGAGCAGCGTGGAACACATCCGCGCCGAGCTGCTGCACGGCCTGCCCGCCGCCACGCCCGTGGCCGTGATCCAGCACGCCAGCCTGCCGCAGCAGCGCCATGCACTGGCCACGCTGGACACGCTCGTGCAATGCATTGCCGACACCGGCCTGGGCAGCCCCAGCGTCATCGTCGTTGGAGATGTGGTCCATGGCATTCGGGGAATGGCCGAACCCCAGGGGCAGCCCAACCCTGCGGTTGCTGCCGCCTGAGTGCCGAGCTGCAACAAAGAAAAAATCTATCGATAGATAAAATCATTAGTTTTCATTAAAAATCTCCTGTTGGTTGCCGAAAACAGCGTCTAGACCGTTTTCGCAGGCCGTCAGCTGCGCCGGACGGCGGCAGCGCCACCGGGGGATTCAATGAAAACATCAAGCCGTACTCTCACTTCCACAGCGACGCAGGCATGGTGGCCGGCATGCCGACACCTGGCGGCCCAACTGCTGGCCGGCTGCGCACTTGGCATGGCCATGCCCATGCCCGGCCTGGCCAGCGGCGCCGACATGGTGCTGGCCACGCGCGTCACGGCAGGCGCCAAGCCCTGGCTCACGCCTGCGCACCGCCAATGGCTGCAGGCGCGCGGGCCGCTGACGCTGGGCATTTCCACGCCGGACCATCCGCCGCTGGGCATGATCGATGGCGATCGCTTCCAGGGCATCACGGCCGACCACCTGGGCCTGCTTTTTCCCACGCCCGTGCGCTTCAAGTCCTATGGATCGCGTGCGGCCGTGCTCGATGCGCTGCGCCGCGGCGAGATCGACCTGGCCTGCGGCGGCACCGAGCTGGAAGCCGAGCGCGCCGACCTGGCCCTGAGCGTGCCCTACCTGCCCAGCCAGCCCGTGCTGGTCTCCCCGTCGAATGCTCCCTTCGACGCCCGGCGCCGGGGTGCGCGGCTGGCCATGACGCCCGACCAGCTGCTGCGCTCCCAGGTGGCTGCCGCCTACCCCCTCAGCGAGCTGCTGACCTATGAAACACCCCGCCGCGCGCTGGAGGCGCTGAGCCTGGGCGAGATCGACGGCTTCGTCGGCGACACGGTCACGGTGCACTACCTGATCCAGGCCAACTACCTGCTCAACCTGCGCGTGCAGGGCTTTGCGCCCATAGAAAGCCGTGGCTTCGGCATGCTGGTGAGGCATGGCGATGCACAGCTGAAGGCCTACCTGGACCAGGCCCTGCCCAGCATCACCGTGCAGCACGGCGACGACATCCTGCGCAGCTGGAGTGGAAGCCGCCGCCCGCTGCTGGGCGGCGACCGCGTGGCGCTGACGCCCTCGGAAAAGCAGTGGCTGGATGCCCATCCGCGCATTCCCGTGGTCCTCAACGGCTCGCTGGGTCCGCTGGGACAGCTCGATGCCGACCGCCAGGCCCAGGGCATCGGCCCCGACTACCTGGACCTGATCAGCCGCCGCGCCGGCCTGCAGTTCGAGTACATCGCCGCGCGCAACTATTCCGAACTCGAAACCATGCTGGGCTCCGGCAAGGCCCTGCTCACCCCGGCGTACACCTCGCCGCCCACGGCCTCGCCCGATATCAGGCTGCTGCCGCCCTATCTGCGCAGCACGGTCGTGGTGATGGCGCGGCCCGAGGCCAACGCAGGCACCCCGCGCGACAAGCCCATACACCACCTCCAGGGACTGGAGGGCAAGCGCGTGGCCATGGTGGCGGGCTTCTTTCTCGAAAGCACGGTGCGCAGGGAGCATCCGAGCATACGGCTGCAGCTGTATGCCGACCTGACCCAGGCCCTGGCCAGCGTGGCGGCCAATGACAGCGATGCCTTCGTGGGCAACGACTACGCGGCGCGCTATGCCAACGCCCAGCAATTGGGCAGCCGGCTGCAGCTCACCGGCATCCTGGACGACTACACCCGCCCCATCAGCCTGGCCGTGCACGCCGCCGAACCTGAACTGCTGGGCATCCTGGAAAAGGCCCAGCTGTCCATCGCACCCGAAGAGGTGGCCGAAATCGTCCACCACTGGGCGCCGCACCATAACGGCAACGGCGCGAGCTTCTGGCGCGAGCACCGCCAGCGCCTGCTGCTGCTGGCCGGGGCGCTGGCCCTGGTCACGGTCATCTCCCTGGTCTGGGGCTTTTACCTGAGCCGCCAGATGCGCAGGACACGCCGGGCCGAGCGGCGCGCCGAGGCCGCCAACCAGGCCAAGAGCCTGTTTCTGTCCACCACCAGCCACGAGATACGCACGCCGCTGAGCGCCGTCATCGGCCTGCTGGAACTGGCGCAGGACCGGGAAAAGCTCGGCCTGCCCCACCGCGATATGCTGGCCTCCGCCCACAAGGCCGCCCAGGGCATGCTGCTGTTGCTGGGCAATGTGCTGGATCTGCACCGCATCGAGTCGGGCCATATCGACTCCACGCTCCAGCCCGTGGCACTGCGCCCGCTGATCGAAGACATGGCCCCGCTGCTGCAAGGCCTGGCCCACGGCAAGCGGCTGTCGCTGCGCACCGAAGTGGGCAGCGGCGTGGACCACAGCGTGACGGCCGACCCGCTGCATCTCAAGCAGGTGCTGTTCAACCTGCTCAGCAATGCCATCAAGTTCACCGAGCGCGGCAGCGTCACCCTGCGCGCGCATGGCGCCAGCCGGCATGACCGTCTGCTGCTGCAGATGGAGGTCGAGGACACGGGCATCGGCATTGCGCCGCAGGACCAGGCCCGGCTGTTCCAGCCCTTCTCGCAGGTGGAAGGCGCCCACCAGGACAGGGCCTTTGGCAGCGGCCTGGGCCTGAGCATCACGCGGCGCCTGCTGGAGCACATGGGGGGAACCATCACGGTGGACAGCGCACCGGGCCGAGGCTCGCGCTTCACGGTCAGGCTGAGCCTGCCACTGGTGGAGCCGGACCACCGCATGCAGGCCGACGTCACGCCCGCGTCAGAGGGAATATTGCCCCTGGTCCTGCCCGCCTCGGTGGCGCTGCAAGGAAAGCCCCAGGCCAGTGCCGAGCCCCTGCCCGCATCACAGCCCGGGTCCGGGTCCGACCTCAGAATCCTGGCCGTGGAAGACTATCTGTTCAACCGCGAGCTGCTCAAGAGCCAGCTGGCCGCGCTGGGCCACGGCATCTGCCTGGCCGGCGATGGACAGGAAGCCTGGGCACGCTGCCTGGTCGAGTCCTTCGATCTCATCATCACCGATGGACGCATGCCGCTCATGGACGGCTTCGAGTTCATCCGGCGCCTGCGCCAGCGCGAGGCCGAAAACCAGCTGCGCCACTGCCGCGTGATCGCGCTGACCGCCAGCCCCGAAGCCTCCGAAGCGCTGCGCTACCTGCAGGCCGGCGCCGACGAGGTGCTGTCCAAGCCGGCTGCCATGGAAGACCTCAGGCGCGTCATCGAACAGGTGCGGAACGAGCTGCAGGGCGGCACGCCCGGCACCTGGCATCCGCCGCCCGCCGCGCCCTCCACGCTCAGCCCGGCCTGACCGTGCTGCTGGCCGTCACGCGGCTTTGCTCGAAGCGCTGGGCCAGCTCGCGGCGCAGGTCCTTGCGGATCAGCGCAGCGTGCCAGCGGCGCCTTTCCTCGTCGTTGGACGGCACCAGCGTCGGCACGGCGGCCGGCTGCTTGTTCTCGTCCACGGCCACCATGGTGAAAAAGCAGCTGTTCACATGGCGCACCACCTGGGTGCGGATGTCCTCGGCCACCACCTTGATGCCGATCTCCATCGACGACTTGCCCGTGTGGTTGACGCTGGCCAGGAACGTCACCAGCTCGCCCACGTGGATGGGCTGCAGGAACATCACCTGGTCCACGCTCAGCGTGACCACATAGCGGCCCGCGTAGCGGCTGGCGCAGGCATAGGCCACCTGGTCGAGCTGCTTGAGAACGGCGCCGCCATGGACGTTGCCCGAAAAGTTCGCCATGTCGGGCGACATGAGCACAGTCATGCTCAGCTGGTGCGATGGGAAATTCATCACGGGATTCTAGGAAAAAGCGCCATTGCGCGAGAATGGGCGCCCTTTTGCCCCCCGAGTGACGTTTTTGTGACCTCTTCCCTCTCTTTCGACGCCATCGTCATCGGCGCCGGCGCGGCCGGTCTGTTCTGCGCGGCCCAGGCCGGACAGCGTGGCCTGTCGGTGCTGCTCCTGGACCACGCGGAGAAGGTGGCAGAGAAGATCCGCATCTCGGGCGGTGGCCGCTGCAACTTCACCAACCGCGACCTGGACGTGCGCGCACCCCACAAGCACTTCGTGGGCGGCAACCCGCAGTTCTGCCGCTCGGCCCTGTCGCGCTACACGCCGGCCGACTTCATTGCGCTCATGGACAGGCACGGCATCGCCCACCATGAAAAGCACAAGGGCCAGCTGTTTGCCGACCGCTCGGCCGAAGACATCATCGCCATGCTGCTGGCCGAATGCCAGGCCGGCGGCGTGCAGCGCTGGCAGCCCTGCAAGGTCGATTCCGTGGCGCACTCGGACGGCCAATACCGCCTGCAGACCAGCCGGGGCGCCGTGCAGGCGCCCAGCCTGGTCATCGCCACGGGCGGGCTGTCCATCCCCAAGATCGGCGCCACCGACTTCGGCTACCGCCTGGCCCAGCAATTCGGCCTGCCCCTGGTCGAACGCACGCCGGGCCTGGTGCCGCTGACCTTCGATGGCGACGCCTGGGCCCCCTACGCCCAGCTCGCGGGCCTGGCCCTGCCCGTGGAGATCAGCACCAGGATCAGTGCCCCCCACGCTCCGCCGCTCCGCGGGTCGCTGCCCCCCGAGGGGGCCGCTTCTGCCTTGGGGCGGCCCGGCGGCAAAAGGAAGGAACGCATGGCCTTCATGGAAGACCTGCTGTTCACGCACCGGGGCCTTTCGGGCCCGGCCGTGCTGCAGATATCGAGCTACTGGAAGCCCGGCACGCCCCTGAGCATCAACCTCGCGCCCGAGGTGGACCTGCAGGGCGAGCTGCTCAGGGCCAAGTCGCGCTCGCGCAAGCTCATCGCCAATGAACTGGCGCAGTGGCTGCCCTCGCGACTGGCCGATGCCTGGGTGCAGCAGGATGCTGCCTGGCAGCGCCCCATCGCCGAAGCCTCCGACAAGGCCCTGAACCAGCTGGCCGAGCGCCTGTCACGCTGGGAGATCGTGCCCACGGGCACGGAAGGCTACAAGAAGGCGGAAGTGACGCTGGGCGGCGTGGACACGCGGGCGCTCTCGCAGCAGACCATGGAATGCAAGACCCAGCCGGGCCTGTACTGCATTGGCGAAGTGGTGGATATCACCGGCTGGCTCGGCGGATACAACTTCCAATGGGCCTGGGCCAGTGGGTACGCCTGTGCGCAGGCCTTGCCTTCTGCCTGATTTGTCAGACCGCTTTCGTCTCGCGTATAATCGCCCGCTTTGCTGGCAATCGCCCCGTCGGCCAATACTAGTTAACTTTGGACGGGGACCAACCGCTGAACATGGCTCTCAGGCCCGATCTTCCCGGGAACCCGCTGTCAGCACAGATATCTGGAAATCTAGCTAATGACCACCATCCGCGTAAAAGAAAACGAGCCCTATGAAGTTGCCCTGCGCCGCTTCAAGCGCACCATCGAAAAGCTCGGCCTGCTGACCGACCTGCGCGCTCGCGAGTTCTACGAGAAGCCCACTGCCGAACGCAAGCGCAAGAAGGCTGCCGCCGTCAAGCGTCACTACAAGCGCGTTCGCAGCATGCAGCTGCCCAAGAAGCTGTACTGATCAGCCCTTGACCAGCCGGCTCTCGTCAGCCGCAAAACCCGCGCTCGGGACGCCAGGCGCGGGTTTTTTGTTTTTTGTTCCGTGTTTTCCGACGCCATCACCTCAGGAGAAAAGCCATGAGCCTCAAGGCCCAGATCACCGAAGACATGAAGACCGCCATGCGCGCCAAGGACAGCGAGCGCCTGGGCACCATCCGCCTGCTGCAGGCAGCGATGAAGCAAAAGGAAGTCGATGAGCGCATCGAGCTGGACGACGCCGCCGTCATCGCCATCGTGGACAAGCTGATCAAGCAGCGCAAGGACAGCATCGCCGCCTTCGAGGGCGCGGGCCGCCAGGACCTGGCCGACAAGGAAAAGGCCGAGATGGCCGTGCTGACCGCCTACCTGCCCGAGCGCATGTCGGCCGAGGAAGTGGCCACCGCCGTCAAGGCCATCGTGGCCGAACTGGGCGCATCCGGCCCCGGCGACATGGGCAAGGTCATGGGCGCGGTCAAGGCGCAACTGGCAGGCAAGGCCGACATGGGCCAGGTCTCCGCCGCAGTGAAGGCCGCCCTGGCAGGCTGATCCCCGGCCAGTCCGCTGCAGCAGCCGCCCCGCTCAGGGAGCGGCTGCCATCCACTCCTTCTTGAAGTGTTCCTGCAGGAACTCCACGCACACCCGCACCTTGGCCGACAGCTGCAGCCGCGTCGGATACACAGCCCAGACATTGGCCTCCTGCCGCCATTCGGGCAACACCTGCACCAGGCGCCCGGCCTGCAGATGGGCGCCCACATCCCATAGCGAGCGCAGCGCAATGCCGCGACCGTCCACGGCCCACTGCACCACCATCTCGCCGTTGTTGGCCGACAGCGGCCCCGTGACCTTCACCGCCTGCTCGGCCGCGCCAGCGCGCAGCCGCCACACGCCAAAGGCCTGGTCGCGCTCCTTGATGGCCAGGCAGTCATGGGCCGACAGCTCGGCCGGCGTGCGCGGCGTGCCACGGCGCGCCAGGTAGGCAGGCGCGGCGCACAGCACGCGGTGGTTGTCGGCCAGGCGCCGCGCAATCAGGTGGGGCGCGATCTCGTCGCCCACGCGCACATCCAGATCGAAGCCCTCGCCCGCCACATCCACCAGCCGGTCGAACACGTCCAGCCGCACCTGCAGCCCCGGATGGCGCTCCACCAGCCTGGAAAGCGCGGGCGCGATCACATGCCGCCCGAAACCGAAGCTGCTGCTCACGCGCAGCAGGCCGCGCGGCTCGCTGCGCGTGATGGCCACCTCCTGCATCAGCTGGTCCATGTCGTCGAGGATGCGCTGCGCCCAGTGGAAGACGCGCTCGCCCTCCTCGGTCACGGCCACGCGGCGCGTGGTGCGGTGCAGCAGCTTCACGCCCAGCTCTTCCTCCAGCAGGCGGATGCGCTTGCTCACATAGGCGGGCGAAGCCCCCAATTCCTCGGCCGCAGCGGCAAAGCCGGATTTGCGGGCCACCACGGTGAAGACGCGCAGGTCTTCGGGAGACGGCTGTTTATTCACGATCTGTAAATAATGGAACCACAGTTGGCCGATTGTATTTAGCCCTGGCGCAGCCAACAATGCCATGCATGCGGCCTGGCTGTCAGCGGCGCCGCTTCATATCCATCCATTCGATCCAAGGACAGACACCATGCAAGACACATTCAAGATCGCCGTCATCGCCGGTGACGGCATTGGCAAGGAAGTCATGCCCGAAGGCCTGCGCGCCCTGGAAGCTGCCGCCAGCCGCTTTGCGATCAAGCTCGAATTCCACCATTTCGACTGGGCCCACTGCGACTACTACCTGGCCCACGGAAAAATGATGCCCGACGACTGGAAGGCGCAGCTCTCCGGCATGGATGCCATCTTCTTCGGCGCCGTGGGCTGGCCCGCCACCGTGCCCGACCATGTCTCGCTGTGGGGCTCGCTGCTCAAGTTCCGCCGCGAGTTCGACCAGTACATCAACCTGCGCCCCGTTCGCCTGTTCGAAGGCGTGCCCTGCCCGCTGGCCGGCCGCAAGCCCGGCGACATCGACTACTACGTGGTGCGCGAGAACACCGAGGGCGAGTACACCTCGCTGGGCGGCATCATGTACGAGGGCACGGACCGCGAGATCGTGATCCAGGAATCGGTCTACTCGCGCAAGGGCGCCGAGCGCCTGCTCAAGTACGCCTTCGACCTGGCCCAAAGCCGCGAGCGCAAGCACGTCACCCTGGCCACCAAGAGCAACGGCATCGCCATCAGCATGCCCTGGTGGGACCAGCGCGCCGAGGACGTGGCCAAGGCCTACCCGGAAGTCACGCTGGACAAGCAGCACATCGACATCCTGACCGCGCGCTTCGTGCTGCAGCCGGGCCGCTTCGACGTGGTCGCCGCCACCAACCTGTTCGGCGACATCCTCAGCGACCTGGGCCCGGCCACCACGGGCACCATCGGCCTGGCCCCCTCGGCCAACCTCAACCCCGACCGCAGCTTCCCCAGCCTGTTCGAGCCCGTGCACGGCTCGGCGCCCGACATCTACGGCAAGAACATCGCCAACCCCATCGCCATGGTCTGGTCGGCGGCGCTGATGCTGGACTTCCTGACCCACGGCCAGGGCGCAGGCCGCGCGGCGCACGACGCCATCGTCTCGGCCATCGAGGAAGTCATCAGGAGCGGCCCGCGCACGCCCGACCTGGGCGGCACGGCCAGCACCACCGAGGTGGGCCAGGCCATCGCCCGGCGCATCGCTGCCGCCTGAGGCGCCGCGCCGGGGTTCATGCCGCCCGGCAGCCTGGCCTACCCGCCCATGCGGCCCCTGCGCAGCCTGCCGGCCCCCATCCCGGCCGCCAGCAGGCTCAGCATGACCAGCGCCACGGTGTGCAGGGCCGGCACAGGCGTGGGCACCGGCGCCGCCACCACGGCCTGTGTGAAGCCCTGGCTCATCGGGGCGTGGACTGCATCCCCGCTGTAGTCGACCACAAGGCCGTGGGATCCGGCCGCCACGGGCAGCCGGACCGTGATGCTGGCGGCGCCGCCAACCAGGGGCGCCGACCCCAGCTGCGCCCCGTTGTACGAGACCGTGATGTTGCCCGAGGGGAGCGCCGCCGCCATCGCCCGCAGCGCCCCCCGTCGGTCCTGCGCCCCGGTCACGGCCGACACGCTGATGGTCACATCGTCGCCGGGCCGGGAAGGGTTGGGGGTCGAGGTGATCGCCAGGGTGGTTGTGGCCTGGGCGATCTGCACGCTTTGCTGCTGCCTTGCCGCCGCCTCGTAGTTCGCATCGCCGGCCTGGTCTGCCAGGATGCGGCAGGGTCCCGGCGCAATGAAGGAGACAGAACCGCCCGCGATGGTGCAATGGGCAGCCGTCGCCGCATCCACGGAGAACACCACCGCCTTGCCGGAAGCCCCGCCCGTTGCTGCCACGGCATAGGTATCGCCCACCTTGGCGGCCGCTGGCGCCACGGAAGTGAAGGCAATGGCCTGCGGGCCCTTGCCGATGCTCAGGGACAGGACTTGCCGGGCCGCAGGCAGATGGTTGGCATCCCCCTGCTGATCGGCGGCCAGCAGGCAGTTGTCCGTACCCGCCAGCCTGCCGGACACCTCGGCACCGCTGACGGAGCACGCCGCCGGCGTCAGGGAGCTGAACTGCACGGCCTGGGACGAGCCACCGCCGGCGGCGCTCAGAGCCACCCGTGCATCCACGACCAGGGGCGCCGGCATGCTCCAGACGATGTTCTGCGCAGCAGGCTGCACCGTCACCGGGTAAGCCACCTCGGGGGCGGGAGCATAGGTCGCGTCGCCGCCCTGCCGGGCCGTCATCGTGCAAGTGCCTGCGGAATGGAAGCTGAACACCCCTGCGGCATCGACGGTGCAAACCTCTGGCGCAGATGCGGAAAACGTCACGGCCAGGCCGGAGGTAGCCGTTGCAACGGGCGTGAATGTCGTGCCGAAGGTTTGCGCCGACGGCTGCGCAAAGTCGATGCTCTGCTCCCGCCTGAGCGTGGTGAAGGGCACGCTGGCCACGTCCGGCTGCACGCGGCCTGCGCCATCCCTGGCGATGAAGTGCAGCCTGTAGGCTGTATTCACCGCCAGCCCCCCGATATCGATATCGTGGACCACGCCTGCCGTCATGCCGACCGGGGAGCCGCCGGCCTGCAGCGTGGCGGCATCCGGCGCCGCGGCGGCCGCAGCAAGCACCTGCCAGTAGCCCGTGCCGTCCCGGTCCAGCGCCACGCGGGCCTTGGCCGTCACACCGCCCGCCTGCGGGTCGACGACGGGAGCCAGACTGAAGACCGGGCGGCCCAGCACATAGCCGGCAAACCCAGGGTTTTGCGCTGCATGCCACCCATCGGACAGGGATGACAGACCCGCCCAGACCGCATTGGCGGGGATGGACGATGCGTCCATGGCGAGCAGGGTCTGGATGCCATCGAGCGAATAGTGGAAAACAGTGCTGTCGATGGGGCGCGGGAGGGAGGACCCCTCGATCTGAAAGGAGCTGATCGTGGCCCAGGCTGCCGCTGCGGGAATTCCCATGGGATCGCTCGTCCGCAGGACCTGGCCCTGGTAGCTGTATGTGTAGTCCTCGTTCCAACTGTTGAGACCCCAGCCGTCATCCCAGTAGTTGGAAGGGGTGACCCAATCCGCAGTGGAGGGCGGCGAGCCGCCTTGCTGCACCACGCCGCCCACGCTGAACGTGTATTCGGTCACCATGGACGTATACCAAGCGTTGGACTGCGTCTGGTAGCCCGTCATGACCAGCCCCTGCGCCGGCGCGGCCACGGCCGCGACGCAATGCAGGCCGGCTCCGAATACCACCACCCACGGCATCATGGCCCTGGAAAATTCCGCCTGAAGGCGACTGCCTCGTTCTCTCACATGCACTCCCGTTTCAACTTGCTGTTCTTCTGGTCCGTGCCGGGGGTACCGGCAATGCAGGAGCCTAGCGGCCGCACCTGCCCGCGCCTTGACTGCGCGTTGCGCTTTTCTTGACAGTGCGTCCCGCCCCCTGCGCAACGCGGGCTGCCGCACCACCGTCCGTTCATTCGCCACCAAACGCCTGCTGCCCCCGGCCCTGCAAAGCGGCGATATGCCGGCCAACCGGGCCGTCGTCTGGGCGCGGAGATGGCGGCATTGCCCCCGCCGCAGGCCCCTGGCCGGCGAACAGGGCAAGATGGCCGGCTGCGGCATTCGGGCCGCTCAGACACAGCACGGAATCTCCATGAAGCACTACGACTACATCGTCATCGGCGGCGGCAGCGGCGGCATTGCATCGGCCAACCGCGCCGCCATGCACGGGCGCCACTGCGCGCTGATCGAAGCCGGCGAGATCGGCGGCACCTGCGTCAACGTGGGCTGCGTGCCCAAGAAGGTCATGTGGCATGCGGCCCAGATCGGCGAGGCCATGCACCGCTACGGCCCCGACTACGGCTGGGATGCCACCGTCAACCGCCTGGACTGGCAGCGCCTGCTGGACAGCCGCAGCGCCTACATCGACCGCATCCATGCCTCGTATGAAAGCGGCCTGGCACGCAACAAGGTCGAGCTGATCCAGGGCTTTGGCCGCTTCGTGGATGCGCGCACCGTGGAGGTGGGCGGCCAGCGGCTCAGTGCCGACCACATCCTCATCGCCACGGGCACGCGCCCGGCACGGCCCGACATACCTGGCGCCGAGCTGGGCATCGACTCCGACGGCTTCTTCGCCCTCAAGGCCCTGCCTGCGCGCACGGCCGTGGTGGGTGCCGGCTATATCGCCGTGGAGATTGCTGGCGTGCTGCACGCGCTGGGCTCGCAGACCCATCTGTTCCTGCGCCAGAACTCGGCACTGCGCGGATTCGATCCGCTGCTGAGCCAGACCCTGATGGAGATCATGGAGGCCGAAGGCCCCGCCGTGCACCGCCAGGCCACCCCGAAGGCCGTGGTCCGCAACGCAGACGGCAGCCTGGACCTGCAACTGCAGGACGGCAGCAGCCACACCGTGGACTGCGTGGTCTGGGCCGTGGGCCGCAGGCCCGACACCTCGGGCCTGAACCTGGAGGCCGCAGGCGTGGCGCTGCAGGACAGCGGCCACATCGCGGTGGACAAGTTCCAGGACACCAATGTGCCCGGCATCCACGCCGTGGGCGACATCACGGGCCGCATCGAACTCACGCCCGTGGCCGTGGCTGCAGGCCGGCGCCTGTCCGAGCGCCTGTTCAACGGCAAGACCGGCGAGCACCTGGACTACGACAACGTGCCCACCGTGGTCTTCAGCCACCCGCCCATCGGCACCGTGGGCCTGACCGAGCCGCAGGCGCGCGAGCGATTTGGCGACGATCAGGTCAAGATCTACCAGTCGGCCTTCACCGCCATGTACACGGCGGTCACGCGCCACCGCCAGCCCGCGCGCATGAAGCTGGTCTGCGTGGGCCCCGAGGAACGCATCGTGGGCATACACGGCATCGGCCTGGGGATGGACGAGATGCTGCAGGGCTTTGCCGTGGCGCTCAAGATGGGCGCCACCAAGCGCGACTTCGACGACACCGTGGCCATCCACCCCACGGCGGCAGAAGAGTTCGTGACCATGCGCTGAACGGCGCGCACCACCTGCCTTCGGCGGTTGACCACCGCCCTGGGCAGGGCACGCGCCGGGCGAGCGCGTGAGCTCCTTGAGCCAGCCCGGCAAATAGGGGGGCCACCAGGCCGCCCAGGTGGGCGAAGGCATCGGGAATGGCCGTGAGCCGGCCGATCTGCGCCGTGCTCCTGACGCCAGCCTCGCGGACGCTGGTGGGCAGCCGCAAGCTGCACGCGATCCGCAGCCGGCTCCGCTCCTCCTCCTTCTCCTTTTCCTTCCCCCGACATGGACCTCCTGCCCCTGCATGCCGCCGCTGCCTGCATGGCTATGGGCTGACATTTCAGCTGCCTGCGGTGCATTGCCACCGTCCAGGGTCCTGCGTCGCCACGCTGGCCCCGGTGGAAACATCCGTCCACCGTGGGAATTTCAAGCGCCTACGCTCAAACACCCAAATCAATAGTCAAAAACAAATAAAGTATTTTCCCGATAGTCAAGTCAAATCGAAAAATTCACAATCCTTGTACGCGGGGAAAAAGAGGCATTGCTCCATGGAAAGCCTTGGTGTTTCTTTGTAGGCAATCCGACTTAATTCGAGTGCATACACCTTGATCTTCCGCATCGACCCAGCAGCCATGGGTCGAGAGCCGCGATCGGAGCCCAGGAGACATCCCATGCCCAGACTGCATTCGAAGACAGGGCATGGCGAGCCCGCGCCAGGCGGCATGCAGGCCAGCTTCTGGCCCCTGCGGCAAACGCAGGCGCCGGGCAGCAGGCTGAAAGCAGTGTTCGCGCTGGAGGCCTTCCACCGTGCGGGCAGCGGCGCCGGGAGCCGCTTGGCCGATGAAGCCTTCTTGGCCCGCAGCGCCTATGGGGCTGAGCAGCGGCCGGGGCGCAACACCACACTCAACAAGGAGACAGATCCATGACAACCGATGTACTCGATGCCCGGTCCCCGTTGACCGGGTCGCGCAACGCGGGCCACCCTCTGCCGGCGGACCGCATGATCGTGGGCGCGCCCACTGGCGGCTGAGGAGCAGGTCATGCACGAAGCCCCCCGCCCCACCCTCCCGCCCATCGGCTGCAACGGCCGTGGCGTGCAGCGCTCCTCGCGCCACCAGCCCATCGGCCTGCAGGAGCTGCCCATACGCGAGCAGTTCCGCCTCGTCAGCGAGACCGGCGTGTTCGACTGCTTCGACCGCCTGCCGCTGCGCCACCAGCTGGCCGACTACGAGTCGGCCATCGCCGAATTCAAGCTGCCCGTGCACACCGCCAGCTGGTTCTACCGCCTGGGCGAGGACGAGGTCCTGCTGGCCGGCAACCTGCGCATCTGCCGCGAGATCGGCGTGCGCTGCCACAACATCATGACCTTCAAGCACCACCGCGACGGCCATGTGCTGTCCGATGTGGAAATCGCCGAACACTATCTGCGGGTCTATGACGACGCCATGGGCCTGGGCGTGGAGCCCAGCTTCGCGCTGCATGTGAACACGTGGACCGAAGACTTCCTGCGCGTGCGCAGCGTGGCCGGGCACGTGCAGGCACGCGGCGTGCCCTTTCACTTCACGCTGGACTACAGCCATGTGAACTTCAAGATCGGCAACCCGGCCGAGCTGGACCGGTCTGGCGTGCGCGGGCTGCTCGAGCGCGGCGAACTGGTGCTGGACCCGTTCGAGCCCGGCTCGCTGTGCGAACAATGGCTGGACATGGGCATCGTGCGCTGGGCCCAGCTGCGAGCGGCCGGCCCCAACCAGCCCCTGAACCTGTGGCACCGCGACGAGGACGGCAGCCCGGGCCGGGGCATCCAGTACCCCATGCTGCGGCCCGGACCCGGCGAATGGCATTCGCCCTGGCATGCCTACCTGCTGGAGCCCTCCAAAGAGGCCATCCGCAAGGTGCTGGCCTGCCACCATGCGCAGCCGCACAGCCCGCTGCGCTACCTCACCACCGAATTCATCAATCTCCCCGACTACGGCCTGGGCGCAGGCTATGACCTGCTGGAGCAGAACGTGGCGGCCGCGCGCTTCATGCGGCAAGCCTGGGACGAGATCTGCGCCCGCCCCGTACTCCGGGCCTCCTGCGAAGGTGCAGCATGAACCCCGCACAACACCCCCAAGGCCATGCCGTCATCATCGGCGCCGGACACGCCGGTGGCACCCTGGCCGCCCTGCTGCGCCAGTACGGCCACCCGGGCCCGATCACTGTGGTCGGCGGCGAGGACCTGCCGCCCTACCTGCGCCCGCCGCTGTCCAGGGCCTGGCTGCAGCAGGCCATGGGCCCGGACGAGCTGTTGCCGCGGCCCGCCGGCGCCTCCGCGGACCAGGCCATCGCCCTGCGCCCGGGCATGCGCGCCATGGCCATAGAGCCGGGCTCGCGGCAGGTGGCGCTGAACGACGGATCGGTGCTGCACTACGAACACCTGGTCATTGCCACAGGCTCCGCGCCGCGCTGGCTGGTCCTGCCCGGGGATGAGCGGCCTGGCATCACCTACCTGCGCACCATGGAAGACGCGCAGGCGCTGCGGGGCCATCTGCAGACCGCGCGCTGCCTGGCCATCATCGGCGGCGGCTATGCGGGCCTCGAAATCGCTTCCACGGCCCGCAAGCTGGGCGTGCAGGTCCGGATCATCGAGCGCGAAGGCAGGCTGCTGACGCGCAGCGCCTCGCCGCAGATGGCTGCGCATCTGCTGCAGCTGCATGCAGGCCAGGGCGTGGAGGTGCATTTCAATGCAGCGGTCGCCGCCATCCAGGGAGACAGCCCCACCCGCATCACGGCCCTGTGGATGGCCGATGGCTCCCGACTGGAGTGCGATGCCGTGCTCATCGGCGTGGGCGCGGCGCCCTGCATGGAACTGGCGCAATCCCTCGGCCTGGACTGCGCTGACGGCATTGCCGTGGATGGCGAAGGCCGCACCGCCATGAACGGCATCTACGCCATAGGCGATGCCACGCGCCGCCCGCTGGCCGGCTACCCCGGGCTGCACCGGCTCGAAAGCGTGCCCAGCGCGCTCGAACAGGCCCGGCGCGCGGCCTGCGCCATCACGGGCAGCGAACTGCCCGCCCATGAAACGCCCTGGTTCTGGTCCGATCAGTACGACACCAGGCTGCAGATCGCCGGCCTGCCCGGCCAGGGCGACCAGACCGTGCTGCGCGGCAACCCGGCCAGCGGCAGGTTCGCCGTCCTGCACCTGCGCGGTGGCCAGCTGTGCGCCGCCGAATGCGTGAATTCGCCGGGCGAATTCATGGCTGCGCGCAAGGCCATCGCCGCCACGCACTGCGCCGGCCCCGGTTTCCCAACGCTCCCCTCCAAAGCCCCACTCACGCCATGATCTCCATTGCCTTCATGGAGCACGGCTGCAGCGAGCATGCGGTGCAGGCCGCGGAGGGACAGAGCCTCATGCGCGCCGCTGTCTCCAACGGCGTGCCGGGCATCGATGCCGAATGCGGCGGCGCCTGTGCCTGCGCCACCTGCCATGTCTACATACAACCGGAGTGGCTGGACCGCGTGGGCCCGGCCCAGGGCGGCGAAAGGGAGATGCTGGACTTCGCCCTCGACGTGCGCGGAGACTCGCGGCTGGCCTGCCAGATCACGGTATCGCCACAGCTGAATGGGCTGGTGGTGGGCATGCCGGTGGCGCAGAGCTGAGGGTTGTGCAGATGGGGATGCAACCCCGGACAGCACGCCCTGCAATCGCGCACCGCCCATGTCACCTAACGCAAGGCCGTGGGTTCCGGAACGCGTCAAGCGGCACCGCAAGCCATTGCCTGGAATCGAGAGGGCGAAGGGCTATCTCAGCCCACTACATTGGGCAATCAAATACCTCAAGAGAACCTGAGATCGTGGTCGGTAAATAGTACCTTGTATACCGGAGAAAAATCATCGTCTGAATTTATCAGCGTGAAATCCATATTCATCAAAAGAACACTTTTTTCCAGAATGACAAATCCAGCCGATACTATCTTTTCAATTATTTGATTCAACAAATGATCGCACCCTGCCCCTGAAATCACCTGCCTGCCTGATTTATCAGAATTTTCCAGGATGGCCACATAATTTCCGACCCAGGAAATAAAAATCTCATAACAACCAATACTGCCGTTAATGTCAAGGCGATAGCACACATCATCGTTCACATCTGAATAGTCTTGTGCCTCAGCGATATGCTCAATCGATTCTTTCAGCGCACTGGCATCACAAGATGGAGCAGATAATTTAAAGTAATTGGGTTCACGCAATGAACCATATTTCAGCAGAACCTGTTCCGTAATATCCTGGATAATTATACTCATTGAGTCAACTCCCCTGAAGGGTGACTCTCTTCATTCCACCCGTTTTATCCAGCAAAACAAGATCACGATAATATCCGGAATCTTCGTCAGGCAAATAAATATCAATCTTGAAATTCCTTTCCATAAAAGCAAAGATTGAATTCTCGACCACAACATCCTCTTCAAGATATACAGTGACCATTTTCATCCCTTGGAATTCATGAGAATCTTCAATCAGCAAAACAATTTTTACCTTTTGCTCCACGAGCTGCTCGACTGAATCTATTGCACAAACATCACCAGGAGAAAGTTCCAAGGAACTCGCAAGATAACCGAGCAGTGCTGCAGCCTCATGAACGCCGTCTACAAGAAAATTATTCCAGATCATGAATTGAATCTCATCCAGATGGATTCTTAAATCATCTTCAGCCAACAGAAACCCAAGACACTCCTACAGATTCAACTCCTTTTCAAACAGAGATATCGCTTTCAACATCAGACTCTCTGGTGCATCTTGGCAAATCAACAATACAAATCTCACGCAATTAAGCCCGGGAAATGCGCCATGAGCGAAGAATTCAACGGCATCCTCCAAGCTCTCGTTCAGGGAGATAGTGACAGAATCCATATCGCCGGCGTCCAGAATCAAGTCATCAATGATCTCTTCCGCGCCAGAGTAGTCTCCCCACGTCGCAAAGAATTCACACCCGATCTCCAGCAACCTCGTTATTGCAAGATTGAATCCAGGGTCCTTACCCTTCCCCGTCACAACGAAACAGCCAACCGGAAGCGGACTGGATTGAATTTTGCCCGCATCGCAGGTTTTCGATACTAAGAGCATGTTCTTCATTGGCGCATTTACATGTCCAACTGAACCCATTTCACCTCAGATGGGTAAATGGAAAAATTCGCCATCAGCTTGTTGATGGCAAAAACCGTCTCAACACTTCTGTCCACATAGATCGCTGTGCCTTTGGCTGGCGAATTCACGTAGAAATGAAAGAGGATGGTACCAACATCCTGATCCAAGGCATAGCAATAATGGCAGACATCCAGATCGTCGACATCTCTCACAAAATGCAGTCCGTGCTTTCTGGACAGCTCCGAAGGCCCATCAGACAACAGGATGACCGGCTTTGATTCGCCGCTGGGCCATGGATTATCTTCAGACATTGCCGCGTTTCCTTATCTGCCATGTTGCAATTGCTTGCCGTGGCGTGCTGTAGCCAACGACTTGCCCGCCACCGCCCGCAAACACTCCACCAGCAACCGCGTCGTCGCCGTCATCGGCTGGCCGCGCAGGGTGATCAGGCCCACGGGCGGCAGGTCGATGGGCACGGGCAGATCCAGCACGGCGACCAGCCCCTGCTGCGCGAAATGCTCGGCCACGCCGCGCGCCATGAAGGCCACGGCGCCGCGCTGGTGCAGGAAGCTGATCTGCGACAGGAATGAGGCGGACTCGACCAGATCGGCCGGAGGATGCAGGCCGTGGGCGAAGAACTGCTGCTCCAGCTTCACGCGCAGCGATGCCCAGGGCGGGGGCATGACGCAGGGCATGTCGGCCAGCGCCTGCCAGCTGGCGTGCTGCGCCAGCAGCGCATGGCCGGGGCGCACGACGGCGACCATGGGCTCGTCGTACAGGGCTTCGGTCTCCAGGTCGGGCGAGGCATAGCCGGGTTCGAGCCGGCCCACGAACAGGTCCAGCTCGCCCATGCGCAGCTTGGGCAGCAGCCGCGTGAGATCGCCCTCCTCGACCAGCACCGTGGTCTGGGCCGATCGCGCCTTCAACTGCTCGACGGCCCGGGCCAGCAGCACGGGCGTGGCCACGACCATGGCGCCCACGCTGGTGCGCCCGCGTGTGCCGCTGGCCTCGGCCGCCATTTCATCGCGCGTGCGTTCGAAGCCCGCCAGCACCGAGCGCGCAAAGCGCACCATGCTGACCCCGGCCGCCGTGGGCTCGGTGCCGCGCGTGGAGCGCTCGAACAGCGTCATGTCCAGCATGCGCTCTATCTCGGCCAGGGTCTTGGAGACGGCGGGCTGGGTGACGGCCAGGAACTCGGCGGCGCGGCCCAGGTGGCGGAACTGGTCCAGCGCCACCAGCAGCTGCAGATGGCGCAGCTTGAGGTTGGAGCGCAGCACGCGGTCTATCTTGCTCATGGGGTCTTCATAGCTTTGAGGTTATGAAGCCAGTCTATCTTTTCATTGGATTGTCATGATCAGGCGCTGAACAATCGCGCCAGTCAGCCCAAGGCCCGGATCACAGGGCTGCAAAAAGCCAATACAGGAGACAAGCGATGAACACCCCACGCACACGCCATGCAAGCCGGCGCGAATTCGTGCTCGCCACGCTCGGCGCCAGCGCACTGGCCGCCACCGGACCTCTTTTCGCCCAGAACTGGCCCGAACGCCCCATCACCTTCATCTGCCCCTGGCCGGCGGGCGGCACGGCCGACCAGTCCATGCGCGCGCTGTGCACCGTGGCCGGCAAGCTGCTGGGCCAGCCGATCGCGGTGGAGAACCGCGCGGGCGCATCGGGAATGATCGGCGCCAAGGCGCTGGCCTCGGCCAGGGCGGACGGCTACACCATCGGCCAGATTCCCATCTCGGTCACGCGCTTTTCGCAACTGGGCAGCCTGCAGGCCGATCCGCGCAAGGACTACACCTACATCGCGCGCACCTCGGGCCAGACCTTCGGCATTGCCGTGCCCGCCCATTCGCCGTTCAAGACGCTCAAGGACTTCGTGGCCGCCGCCAAGGCGAGGCCCGGCCAGGTGACCTATGCCCATGCAGGCGTGGGCGGTGCCACGCATGTGGGCATGGAGGAGTTTGCGGGCGTGGCCGGCATACAGCTCAACCATGTGCCCTACAAGGGCGGCGCCGAGGCACTGCAGGGTGTGCTGGGCGGCCATGTGGATGCGCTGGCCGACTCCAGCTCCTGGGCCCCCCATGTGGAAGCCGGCAAGCTGCGCCTGCTGGCCACCTGGGGCGAGCAGCGCACGGCGCGCTTCAAGGACGTGCCCACGCTGCGCGAATGCGGCTACGACGTGGTGGTCGATGCGCCCAACGGCATCGGCGCGCCGCGTAGCCTGGAGCCGGCCGTGGCGGCCAGGCTGCGCGAGGCCTTCCGCGCCGCCGTGGCCAGCCCAGAGTTCAAGTCCGTGGCCGAGAAGCTGGACGCGCCGCTGCTGTACCTGGATGGCCCGGACTACGAGAAATACGTCAACACGGTCTATCAAAAAGAGACCGTTTTGATCGACAAGCTCAAGCTGCGCGAATTGATGAAGGGCTGACAGCCCGCGAACCCACACCGATGAAAGCCACGCATGTCCCGCATGTCCCGCACCGATAGCCCCCTGCTGCACCTGCATCCCAACGACAACGTGCTGGTCGCCAGGACCGCTCTGTCGCTGGGCCAGGAGATTCCCGAACTGGGCGTGCGCGCCCGCGCCCAGGTGCCTGCGGGCCACAAGATCGCCGCGCGCCGCATCGCAGAGGGCGAGCAGGTGAAGAAGTACGACACCGTGATCGGCGTGGCCACGCGTGAGCTGGAGGCCGGCGACTATGTGCACAGCCACAACCTGCGCATCGTGGACTACTACCGCGACCCGGCCTTCGGCGCCGATGTGCGGCCCGTGGACTATGTGCCCGAGGCGCAGCGCGCCAGCTTCCAGGGCTTTGTGCGCGCCGGCGGCGGCGTGGGCACGCGCAATTTCATCGGCATCCTGTCGTCGGTGAACTGCTCGGCCACGGTGATCAAGCGCATTGCCGCGCATTTCACGGCCGAGCGCATGGCGGCATTTCCCAACGTGGACGGCGTGGTGGCCTTCGCCCAGACCAGCGGCTGCGGCATGTCTTCGCCCAGCGAGCATTTCGATGTGCTGCGCCGCACGCTGGCCGGCTATGCGCGCCACCCGAACCTGGCCGGCGTGCTCATCGTGGGCCTGGGCTGCGAGCGTAACCAGGTCGATGCCCTCGTGGAGTCGCAGGGCCTGTGCGAAGGCCGGCTCATGCGCACCCTGGTGATGCAGGAGGTCGGCGGCACGCGCGTGACCATAGAGGCAGGCATCCGCGCCATCGAAGAGATGCTGCCCGAAGCCGATGCCGCGCGGCGCAGCACGGTCAGTGCCAGCCACCTGAAGATCGGGCTGGAGTGCGGCGGCTCGGACGGCTTTTCGGGCATCACGGCCAACCCGGCACTGGGCGCGGCCATGGACATCCTGGTGCGCCACGGCGGCACGGCCATCCTGTCGGAAACGCCCGAGATCCATGGCGTGGAATTCATGCTCACGCGCCGCGCCATCACGCCTGCCGTCGGGCAGAAGCTGCTGGACCGCCTGGCCTGGTGGGAGCGCTACGCGGCCGGCCAGAACGCGCAGTTCAACGGCGTGGTCGGCCACGGCAACCAGGCCGGCGGCCTGGCCAACATCTTCGAGAAATCGCTGGGCTCGGCCATGAAGGGCGGCACCACGCCGCTGCGCGCCGTCTACGAATATGCCGAGCCCATCACCGAGCCGGGCTTCGTCTTCATGGATTCGCCGGGCTACGACCCCGTGGCCTCCACGGGCCAGATTGCCAGCGGTGCGCACCTGATCTGCTTCACCACGGGGCGCGGCTCCATGTTCGGCAGCAAGCCCGCGCCCACCATCAAGCTGGCCAGCAACACGCCCATGTACCGCCGCCTGGAGGAAGACATGGACATCAACTGCGGCCTGATCGTGGACGGCGAATGCGGCGTGCCCGAGATGGGGCAGCGCATCTTCGCGCAGATCCTGCGCCACGCCAGCGGCGAGCCCACCAAGAGCGAGGCCCTGGGCCTGGGCGACCATGAGTTCGTGCCCTGGCACCTGGGCATCGTGAGCTGATCCGCCCCTTGCAAACCTCGTATCCACCGATTCCATGCCACTGACCCTGACCCGCCCCGAGCTGCTGCGCAGCGCCAACTTCATCGCCGGCCAATGGACGACCGCGCCCGCCCCGCGCCTGGCCGTGACCGACCCCGCCACGGGCGCACTGATCACCGAGGTGCCCGACTCCGGCGCCGCCGAGGCCCGCGCCGCGCTGGACGCCGCGCATGCCGCCTTTCCCGCCTGGCGCAAGACGCCCGCCAAACAGCGCGCCGCCATCATCAAGCGCTGGAACGACCTGGTGCTGGCCCACCAGGACGACCTCGGCCGCCTCATCAGCCGCGAGCAGGGCAAGCCCCTGGCCGAGGGCAAGGGCGAGGTCGCCTACGCGGCCAGCTACATCGAATGGTTTGCCGAAGAGGCCACGCGCATGAACGGCGAGATCATTCCCGCGCCCGTGCCGGGCCGGCGCATGTTCGCGCTGCGCGAGCCCGTGGGCGTGGTGGCCGCCATCACGCCCTGGAACTTTCCTGCCGCCATGATCGCCCGCAAGATCGCGCCCGCACTGGCCGCCGGCTGCACCGTGGTCTGCAAGCCCGCGGAAGACACGCCGCTGACCTCGCTGGCCCTGGTGCTGCTGGCCCAGGAGGCGGGCGTCCCGGCCGGCGTGCTCAACATCGTCACGGCCTCGCGCGAGAAGACGCCCAAGGTGGTGGATGTCTGGCTGGACGACGCGCGCGTGCGCAAGATCACCTTCACGGGCTCCACGCCCGTGGGCAAGCACCTGGCGCGGCGCAGCGCCGACACGCTCAAGAAGCTCTCGCTGGAGCTGGGCGGCAATGCGCCCTTCATCGTCTTCGAGGATGCCGACATCGATGCCGCCGTCGACGGCTTCATGGCCGCCAAGTTCCGCAATGGCGGCCAGACCTGCGTGTGCCCCAACCGCGTCTTCGTGCACCGCAGCGTGCACGACACGTTCGCACAGAAGCTGGCCGCGCGTGTGGCCGCGCTGCACGTGGGCCCGGCCAGCGACCCGGCCTCGCAGATCGGCCCCATGATCAATGCGCGCGCCGTGGAAAAGATCGAGCGCCATGTGCAGGACGCCGTGGCGCGCGGCGCCAGGGTGCTCACGGGCGGCAGGCGCCTGGATGCCCTGGGCGCCAACTACTACGCGCCCACCGTGCTCACGGGCGCCGATGCCTCCATGGCCTGCGCCTGCGAGGAAACCTTCGGCCCCGTGGCGCCGCTCACCGTCTTCGACAGCGAGGACGAGGTCATCGCCGCCGCCAACGACACGCCCTTCGGCCTGGCCGCCTACTTCTACAGCAATGACGCGCGCCGCATCTGGCGCATGGCCGATGCGTTGGAGACCGGCATCGTCGGCATCAACGAAGGCGCACTGGCCGCCGAGGCAGCGCCCTTCGGCGGCGTCAAGGAGTCGGGCTACGGCCGCGAGGGCTCCACCCACGGCCTGGACGACTACCTGCACACCAAGTACGTCTGCCAGGGCCTGCTGGACTGAATCTTTCCCTCCACGAAATCACCGGACACCATGCCAGCCCATAACCCCTTCAAGACCGCCCTGGCCGCAGGCCAGCCCCGCATCGGCCTGTGGCTGTCCATGGCCGACCCCTACCTGGCCGAGGCTGCCGCCACCTGCGGCTATGACTGGCTGCTGATCGACGGCGAGCACGCGCCCAACGACGTGCGCAGCACCCTGGCCGCGCTGCAGGCCGTGGCCCCGCACCCGGCCCAGGCCGTGGTGCGCGTGGTCGAAGGCAGCACGGCCCTGATCAAGCAGATGCTGGACATAGGCGCCACCACCTTGCTCGTGCCCATGGTGGACACGGCCGAACAGGCGCGCGCCGTGGTGGCCGCCACGCGCTACCCGCCGCTGGGCGTGCGCGGCGTGGGCAGCGCCGTGGGCCGCGCATCGCAGTGGAGCGCACGCGCCGACTACCTGCAGGTGGCCGACGACGAGGTCTGCCTGCTGGTACAGGCAGAGACCGTGGCCGCGCTGCACAACCTTGAAGCCATCTGCGCGGTGGACGGCGTGCACGGCGTCTTCATCGGCCCCGCCGACCTGGCCGCCTCCATGGGCCACCGCGGCAACCCCGGCCACCCCGAAGTGCAGGCCGCCATCGAGGGCGCGATGAAGACCATCATCGCCAGCGGCAAGGCGGCCGGCACCCTGACCTCGGACCCCGCCCTGGCCCGCAGTTACCTGGACTTGGGCTGCAGCTTCGTGGCCGTGGGCGTGGATGTGCTGCTGTTTGCGAATGCGGCGCGCAGGCTGCGGGGGCAGTTCGAGAACTCGCCATTGGCCCAGGCTGTGCCGCACCCCGGGGCCGCGTATTGAGAAGATGGGGCGGCACATGCGCGGGTCACTCGTCTATCATGATTTTCATGAATCCATCGTGATCCACGGGGCCTGAGCCATCCGAGTCAATCTCCGCAATCAGCTCGTCAAGCTCCTCCTCCGTGAGTTGGTCCCCTAAAACTTTCCTCAAGTCTGTAATAGGAGTGAAGGCAACGCCATTTTTGTCATAAAGACGGTACGCTTCCCGAAGATCTTTGGCGTCACCAGGAACGGGCAGCACCATCATTGCACAAGCAAAAGGCAGAAATACCGTATATCTGACCTGTGAAACAATGCTTATTTCCCGCATCAAGGCAGCCCAGCCACCCATTGCTTTATTAAATTGATTCATGAAACACTCCATTCATTGAAAATATGAAAAGAGGCATATTCATTCAAGGCGCACACAGGTTCTGCACAAACGCATGCGTATCCTGCCCCGAGCCCGTCTCGCTGCCGCCCGTCAGATAGCAGCCATCCTGGCTGAGCGCAATGGCGCCGCTGTTCTTGCCACCCGGCAGCGTACCCAGGTCCACCGATCCTCCGGCCAGGGTCCACTTGAACGCATGGCGCGTACCGTCGCCCATCTCGCTGCTGCCCACCACATTGCCGTTGTCGCCTATGTCAGACACCGAGGCATGCATGCCACCGGTTGGCGCGGGGATGTCGGTGCGCACATTGGTCGTGGTGTCCCAGTGGAAGGGAACGGGATCGCCGTTGGTGTTGCTGTACTTGCCGATGACCCGGCCATTGGCGTTCAGCGTCTTGGCACTGCTGCGCTGCGCGCCCGTGGACAACACCAGCGGCGCCGAAGCCGGATTGCTCCACAGCACGGCATGACCGCCCTGTGCACCAAAATCACAATGGCCCAGAATGCGCGAGTTCACCACCTGGGAAGCGCGGCAGTGCAGCGCATCGGCAGGCAGCGGCAGCGCGGCGGAGGCGTAGGTTCCCAGCAGCCCCGGGGACCACAGCACGGGCTGGGGCCGGCCGCTGGAGCCGGGACAGTTGCCGACGATATTGGGCATCGTCGGATTCACGGAATGGTCGTCCACATCGGCGGGCACGCAGTTCGTGGCAACCAGGCCCAGCAGGCCCGCCGGCAGCGTGCGTGCCGTGGTTTCGTTGTTGCGCCACATCACCGGCAAGGCCGTGTTGTCGGCATTGAGGCTGACACCCGCGACCGCGCCACTCTGGCTGAGCGCGGTCACCTTGGTGCGCACGCCGCCCACAAGGGCCTGCAGGGCCTGGACGGTGGTGGGCGCCGTGGCATTCCAGACCACGCCAGTGGGCAGCGAATTGCTGTTCATGCACCACCCGACCAGACGGCCCACGTTGGTGATGGCGCCTGCCACGCAATTGCGACCATCGACCAGATGTGCCAGATCCACCGCGCTGCCGGGCGCCAGGGCAACAAAGCCCGAGGCAGATCCATTGGCCTCTGCACAGGCGCCCACCACATATCCGGAATTATTGACATCCAGGCCTGCGCACTGCGGACCCGAGGCAGTCCCTATATCCTGCATGGGTCCTGCCTGAGCCATACTGGAGGCAAGCATCAAGCCGCCAGTCAAAACCAGAGGGAAATAAAATGCCGGAACAGTCATACGCATTCTCCTGCCAAAGAACCACAGTTTGACAACACGAATCGAACTTGTTTCTGACTGATGGATTGAAATCAGATGCTGAATATTGATATTCAATCACGCAGCGATCTTTGCGCACAAATATGTGATTGTTATTGATAAATCACAATTAATAGAAGGTCCGCACCATTTGCATGCTCAGCAATGGGGCGGGGCCCGCAAGGGGCCCCGCCGTGTGATTCACTCAAAGGAAAACAGGAAAAAGCGAAGCGAAAGACCTGCCCGCTCAGCCCAGCAGCAGCCAAGTCCCCAATCCTGCGGCAGCAGCCACAATCGCCACACGCCGCGCGAACTGCGGCGCATAGGTCAGCAGCAGGCCCAGGGCCAGGGCCGCAAAGGTCAGCAGGCCCAGCCAGGCGGCCACGGCCACCGAGGCATTCCAGCGCAGCAGGCAGGGCGCCAGCGATAGGGCCAGCAGCGCGTGGCCGGCCAGCCGCCAGGCCTTCAGGCGCGCGGGCGCCAGGCCTTCGGTGCCCAGCTGGTCCTGGTGCCGGTCCATGGAAGCGGCGACGACGGCAAAGCCTGCAAAGGCCAGGCAAAGGGTGGCAAGAATCATCATGACGCGCGCTCCAGCGTGGAGGCATGGCTGGCGGCGCGGGCTTGCGTGCGGGGGGCTGCAGGCACTGCAGCCGCTGCCGGCTTGCCGCGCAGCAGCCACCAGGCCACCACGCCGTGGATGGCGGCCAGGCCCAGCATCAGCAGATCGAAGCTGGCGATGCTCCACTGCCCATTGGCCAGGGTCTGCACCAGCGATGCGCCGCCCGTCAGCAGGTTGAGCAGGGGCAGCAGCGCGTACAGCACGGCGGCCAGCGCCATCTGCTGCAGCCAGGCATTGCGGTGCGAGACCCGCAGCGGATGCAGCAGGCACAGCAGCCAGATGATGAAGAAGCCGTTGATCTCCCAATCACTGCGCGCCTGCATGGGCACGGGCAGCAGGCGGTTGAGCCAGAAGAAGCCGGCCACGGCCACCGACAGGCCCGCGATGGAGCCCACGTTGAGCACCTCCACCAGACGGTGGCCGAATGGCGTGCGGCCCAGCTTGCGGCGCTCGGGCATGCGCTTGACCACCCACAGCACCATGCCGGACGCGGCCATGAAGGTGCCGACCACGCCGCTGAGCAGCAGCAGCCAGCGCGTGGCCGGCTCTGCAAAGCGGCCCAGGTGCACGCCGGTGATCACGTTGCTGGTGGCGCGCACCCATGAGATGGCGGGCGCCTCGGGGCTGGCCTGCAACTGGCCGGTCACGCCGTCGAAGCGCAGGGTCTCGGACTGGCCGCGGTTGATGAGGCTCATGCCGCCGCCTTCGCGCAGTTCGACCACCGCGCGCGAGGTGCCGGGCGCGTTGACGGTGATGCTGCCCACGCCGTGCTCGGGCCAGCGGCGCGCGCCCTCGGCCATCATGGGCGCGATATCGGCCAGCGCGGCAGCCTGGCGCTCCTGTTTGCCACCGCGCGCGCCCGGGCCCTGGTTGGCCGCCTGACCGCGCGCACCCCGCACATCGGCGAAGTAGGCATTGGTGTCGCCGTTGTAGGCCGCCTGTATGCCCCAGGGCATGAGCATGAACATCAGCAGCACCAGGCCGCTGAAGGTGATGACGATGTGAAACGGCAATGCCAGCACGGCCGTGGCGTTGTGCGCATCCAGCCAGGAGCGCTGGCCCTTGCGCGGGCGGAAGGTGAAGAAGTCCGTGAAGATCTTCTTGTGCGTGATCACGCCCGTGATGATGGCCACGAACATCAGCATGGTGGCGAAGCCCACGATCCAGCGGCCCCAGATGCGCGGCATGGCGTGCAGCTCGAAGTGGAAGCGGTAGAAGAAGTTGCCGGCGCGTGTCTCGCGCGGCTCCAGCTTCTCGCCCGTGGCGGCGTCGATCTCGGCGCGCTTGGTGCCTGCGCGGCCCGTGGCGGCGCCGGGCTCGCGCCAGGATGCGGCCACGGCCACCTGGCGCGGGCCGGGCAGGCCCAGCGTCCAGGTCGTGGCCTCCGGTGCGATGCGCTGCATGGCCTCCAGTGCGCGCTGCGCGGTATCGGCATCCTGCACCGAGCCGTGCAGCTCGGGCCGCATCCAGTCGTTGATCTCGTCGCGGAAGTAGCTCAGGGTGCCCGTGAAGAACACCGCGTAGAGCAGCCAGCCCAGCAGCAGGCCGCTCCAGGTGTGCAGCCAGGACATGGACTGGCGCAGTCCCTCGGGTTTGCCGTCTGCCCTCATGCGGCGGCTCCGTTCGACAGCACCCAGGCCAGAAGCCCCAGGCCCGCGCCAGGCAGGCCGATCACGGCCCAGGCGCGCCAGGCGCTGGCGCAGCCAAAGGCCCACATGGCCGCCACGGCGTAGATGATGAAGGCCAGCAGGGTCGAGCCCAGCGCCGCATCGGCCCGTTCCACGCCCAGCCAGACCATGGCGCGCGCGCCCGTGGCGGCGCAGGCGGCCGACAGCAGATAGCCGCCGCCGATCGCCGCCAAGGCGCGCGAGGCCACGGCCACGCGGTAGCGCAGCAAGGATGGAGAGGACCCTCCCGGGGTCGAGGCTTGCATGGGGATGACCTTTCTTGCGGATCGTTGCCCGTCATGGACGCCGCGGCCGCTGCAGACACCGCGCGCAGGCCCGGACGGACAAAGGCGCCACAACAGTTCAAGGTCTGTGCGGCGCCGGGCGTTGGCCGCGCGCCTGAAGCACGCCGCCTTTCAAAGAGCGGGAATGATAATGATTTTTATTACCTGAGTCATTTAAAGAAATGCAAAGCCGGCCTCCTGCCACAGGCCCCGACCATCCCCCTGGCGCCTGTTCCCCTATCGCGCCCGCCCCGCCAGCCAGCGCCCGCCGAACTGGTTGATCACCATGCCCGCCAGCACGGCCAGCGTGCCCATCCACTGCATGAAGGTAGGCCGCTCGCCCAGCAGCAGCATGGCCGAGACCAGGCCCACCACGGGCACCATCAGCGACAGCGGCGCCACCGTGCCGGCCGCATAGCGCTGCAGCAGGCGCGTCCACAGGCCGTAGCCCAGCAGCGTGGCCAGCAGCGCCAGGTACAGGATGGAGGCCACGGCGGTGAGGTCAATCCCCGCAAGTTGCTGCACGACCGTATCCGCGCCATCGGTCCAGACGGCCAGGGCCATCAGCGGCGCAATGGGGAAGATGCTGCTCCAGACGATGAAGGGGAAAGGCTCGTAGGGGCCGCTGCGCGCCGCATAGCGCGTGATCATGTTGGACACGGCCCACATGCAGGCTGCGCCCACGGTCAGCAAAAAGCCGGCCAGCGTCATGGCGTTGTCGCCCTCGCCATGGGCGCTGCCAATGGCAACCAGCCCGCCCAGCGACACCACCAGGCCCAGCCAATGCCACAGGCGCGCGGGCTCGCCCAGCAGGAAGGCGGCCAGCAGCAGCGTGACGAAGGCCTGCGTCTGCAGCACCACCGAGGCCATGCCCGCCGGCATGCCCAGCTTCAGGCCCAGGAACAGCATGCCGAACTGGCCCACGCCCTGCACCAGCCCATAGGCGGCCAGATAGCGCCAGCCCACCGACTTGGGCGGGCGCACGAACAGCAAAAAGGGCAGCGACGCCACCACGAAGCGCAGCGCGCTCAGCAGCATGGGCGACAGCGTCAGCAGACCGAACTTCATGGCCACGAAGTTGGTGCCCCAGATCAGGATGACCAGCAGCGCACGCGCCCAGTCGCCACGGCTCAGGTGCTGCGCGGTCATGCCCCGCCCTCGGTGCAGCGGGGCCTGCAATGGTCAGGGACAGCGGCCGGCAGCACCGGCAAGGAACAGGAAGAAGGCATGGCGGGCAATGGGCAAAAAGAAAAGGGGCGGATCACATCCGCCCCCGGCGTTTGTACCACCGCAGCCCGTGCGCTGCCGGGCGGCCGTGGCTCGGCCCTGGGTTTCAGTCCGCCGCGTAGTCGATGGGATCGTGGGCATGCTGGCGCCCCAGCGCGCCGGCCATGGCCAGCATGAAGGCCAGGCCGCGCCGCACATCGGGCTCGCGTGCCATGCGCATCAGGCCGATCAGGGTGGGCGTTTCCTCCATGGCCTGCACCTGGGCCGCCGCCATGCGCGCGGCATTGCCCGCGGCCCAGGCCCCGCCCACGCCATCCTCGAAGGCCTTGGCGACCTTCTCGACCATGTAGTCGTCTGCCATGTCCACCAGGTCCGCCGTGGCCGACAGCAGATCGACCACGCGGTTCAGGCGCCGGCCCACCAGCAGCGGCTCCAGCTTGCCCATCAGTTCGGCCAGCCCCTGCAGCGCGGCGTCGTCCTGCAGCAGGCCGCCGGCGGCGGGCTGCGCCACGGGAATGTCGGAAGCGATGTTCATCTCGGTGCTCCTTGTCTTCGTGCTTGGAATGACAATGCAAAGGCCCTGGCCTCAGACCAGGGCGCGGGCCACGGCCCAGTACATGCCGCGGTTGAAGCCCTTGCGCATCATCGAGCCGACCTTGGTCGGCGGCGTGGGCTTGACGTCGACCTGGTAGTCGTACCAAAGCGGCATGCCGCCGTCCAGGCCCATCTGGGCGATGGCCACCACGCGCCCGTCGTAGGCATCGCTGGTGCGGCCGAAGCGGATCTGCGAGGCGATGTTGTTCACCACCACGGGCGACTGGTTGTGGCAGGCGCCGCCGGCCTTGCTCACCGGCAGGTCCACCGTATCGCCCAGCACATAGACATGGCTCTGGCCCAGCACCTGCATGGTCTCGTGGTCGGTGGGCAGCCAGCCTTCGCCATCCTGCGCCTGCGACAGGCCGCAGTCGCGCACGGCCTGCACGGCGCGTATCGGCGGCGTGGCCATGAGGATGTCGAAGTCCTCGGCCTGGCCCTCCTCCGAGTGGGCCACCTTGGCCTCGGGGTCCACGCGCGCCAGCGTGAATCCGCGCTGGTGGCGAATGCCGCGCTGCTCGAACACCGTGGGCAGGATCTCGCAGGTGTCCTTCTGCAGGAACAGGCAGTTGCGCAGCAACTGCGAGACCGTGGGATAGGTGTAGACGATCTCCACCTTGTCGCGCACGCCGCGCCGGCGCAGCAGGTCGTCCAGCATCAGCGTGGTCTCTATGGGCGCGATGCCGCACTGGTGCGGCACATTGGGCGTCTTGGGAAAGGTGACGGTGACGAAGATGCGGCCCTTTTCTATGCGCGACAGCTTGTCGGCCAGCTGCCGCGCGGGCGCGTGCTGGTAGAAGTGGTCGCCGGCCTCGGCCAGGCCTTCGATGCGCTCGGGCGAGGGCACGCAGCCCGTGGAGATCACCAGATGGTCGTAGCCGAAGCGCTTGCCGCTCCTGCAGTGCACGGCCTGCAGCGCAAAGTCGAAACGCTCCACCTCTTCCACCTGGAAGTCGATCTCGGGCCGCAGCAGGCCGCGCTGCCTGCGCCGCAACTCGTCGCGGAAGAAGGCATTGAAGGCCACGTACATGAAGGCAGGCTTGTAGTAGTGCCAGGGCGAGTTCGACAGCATGGTGATGCGCACCTTGCCCGTGACCACCTCCGGATACAGCTTGCTGACCAGGTGGTTGGCGGTCATGGTGCCGCCAATGCCCCCTCCGATGATCAAGATGTGATGCGCCATCCCTGCTACTCCTTGTGCTTTCGCCTCAGTGGAACAACCGCTGGCGCCGCACGGCGCCAGCGCCGGAAAATGCGCCGCTCAGTCAGGCTTGAGCGATCGCCACACCCCGTCCCAGAGCGCGTCGAACAGGGGCTCTATGGGCGTGTCGATGATGCCGTCCAGCCGCAGGCAGATCATGCGGATCGCGCTGCCGTACATCAGGCTGGCCGCCACCATGGGCTCCATCTGGCGGATCTCGCCATCTGTCATGCCGGCGAACACGAAGCCGCGCATGCGCACGAAGGCCGAGGCCGAGCAGATGGCCTGCTCGTCGGGCAGAAACTCACGGTGGCGCGCATTGACCACGAAGCCCATGGCCTCGGGCTCGGCCTCGGCCAGCCCGAACAGCATGCGCAGCACCTCGCGGCAGCGCTGGGCGCTGCCCGCGTGCCGCTCCTCGATATCGTCGAGCAGCACATTCATGCGCGCCAGCAAATGCCGGTACAGCTCGCGCGCAATGCCTTCCTTGTCGGCAAAGTGGTTGTAGAAGAAACCGATGGACACGCCGGCCTCGGCGCACAGGTCCTGTATCGAGGTATTGAAGAAGCCCCGCTCCACGAACAGCCTGAGCGCCACGCGCAGCGTCTGTACATGGCGCGAACCCGCATGCGGAAAGAAGGTCCAGGCCTCGTCTTGCATGGGAAATGATCGTAGAACGAATCTTCATTCTATTTTTCACAAGCACTTGCAAACTACACCAGGGTTTTCCTGGACCTTGGCCTCAATCCATCAGCCGGAGTGCCTCGGCAAGCGATGCCACGTTGGCAATGCCCAGCTTTTCGTAGATGGAGCGGATCTGATTGCGCACCGTGGCAGGAGCACGCTGGAGTTGGACTGCAATCTGCTTGTGGGTCAGGCCCCGGACCACAAGCCGGGCAACCGTGGCTTCGCGGGGGGACAGCCCGTCGGCTGCGCACCGGGGGCGCGCTCGCAACCACAGCAGACCGTGCTGCGTGAACAGCGTGATGACCAGGGTGTGGGCCACCAGACGATGGGCGCCGCCCTGTGCCGCAGTCTGCACGGCCGCAGGCAGGCGAGGACCTTGCCAGCCCGGCCATTCGGCGCGCAAGGCGTGCTCGAAGACGACGTCCATGTGGTGGATGATGCCGCGCGGGTCTGCCAGTGCCGAGCCCAACCGATCACGGGCCAGGCCCTGCCGAAGCTGCCCCAGATGCGTGAGGCGGTTGAGTTCCAGCGCCTGCTGCACATGGGGCAGCAGAGCGGCCAGCAGTTGGCGCTCGCCCTCGGTGCAATGCGCATCCGTGCGGGCGCGAAACAGCGTGAGCCAGCGCGTGTAAAGAGTGCTCGGGTTCAGCATCCCGCCGATGAAGAAGTGCGACTGCTCGAAGCGCCTGCCGTAGTCGCGCAGCGCCCCCTGATGCCGGCCACTGAACCAGGTCCTCGCTTCGAAGGCCAGCGTCTCGCTGGGATGCATGGTGACGGCCTGCGCCGCCGTGTCCAGGTGCTTGACCTCTTCATAGGCCTGCAGCATTTCGGGCGGCTGCCGGTGAAGGTGGATGGTGTGGATATCGATGCCGGCCGCCGTCATGGTGGCCGAGCCCCACATGGCCGAGTCGAAGGGCAGCACGGGTTTGAGCAGGTCCAGCGCCTGGTCCTGGAAATGTTCGACAGGCTGCTCGTGCGATAGCCGGTAGAGGTTCAGCAGCAGGTGGTTGTATGCAGCGTCCATGGCGGCTTGCCTGCCTCTCTTCGATACGTTGAGATCGACTGCACGGGCGGGTGTTGCGCGAGCCGTGCCCTCTTGCCCCACCCCGGCAGCGCTTCAGGATAGTGCAATTGCATCATTTTGTTTGTTGCGTGTCACACATAGAGTTGGCTTGCCACCCACATTCCTGTACCGACACCATGCAAATCCACCCCAGTGCATCCACTTCCTTTCCCGCCGTGCGCCCTTTGCTGCTGTGCGGCCTTGTTGCAAGCCTCTATGCCTGTGGAGGAGGCAGCGGCGGCACCGACAGCGGCGGGGGCACCGGCGGCGGCACCGTGACACAGCCGGCCATCACGCTGTCAGGCACCGTCGCCATCGACCAGGCCGTGCGCAACGCTGCAGTCTGCGTGGATCTGAACGCCAATGCAGCCTGCGACACGGGCGAGCCCAGCGCAGCGGCCACCGGCAGCGACGGCACGTTCAGCCTGACCTATCAACCCGGCGATGCGGCAGCCACCGCTGCCTTCAACCAGGCTCCCGTGCTGGCTCGCATCACACCCGAATCCGTGGACGCTGCGGACCCCACCAGCACCGCCACAGCCAAGGCGTTCGTGCTGTCTGCACCGGCTGGCAAATCCGCGCAGATCAATCCACTGACCAGCCTGGTGCAAAAGGCCATCGCGGCCGGCACGGCCAGGGAAGTGGCCGAGGCTGCAGTGGCCCGCCAGCTCGGCATCGACGCCGCCAGGATCTACGACTACCAGAGCGACGCGGCCTCCAGTGCCGCCGTGCTTGCGGATACCGCGCGCACAGCCGCCAAGGTCACCGCCTACGCGCTTGAGATGGGCGTGCCTATTCAGGTGACGGCACCTGGCGCAGCGGCCGTGGCATCGAACCAACTGGCGTTCCTGAACTATGGCAACGCGCAGAACTACTCCGTGCGTGAACGCAGGTCCGACGGCGTCGTCCAGGCAGACGGCTTTGCCCACCAGTTCGAGACACGCAGCGGAAAAACCAACGGTGCACCCAGTACGCAGGAAGCGCTGTTCCCGTCCGTCACGCTCACCAGCACCGGATGGACGCGCTGCGACAGCTCCGTTGCGCGCCTGACGACACAGGGGGTTCCCTCGCGCACACTGCTGTGCAACCAGTCCACCGCCTACCTGGGCTTTACCACCGCTTCGCAGGACGTCAGCGGCAAGCCCATGGCCGAAGTCATCACGCAATTGCGTGCCGGAGACACAACGCTCCAGGCCGAGGGCATCCGCCATGACCGCTCCATCGAAATGGACCCTGCCACGCTGGGCTCGGCCGTCTTCCCGCAGGGCGCACAGATGCGCACTGCACTGTCGGTGCAGTTGAACCGGTCGCCGGCCTTCATCAACAACACGGCCACGGACCGCTTCGGCTTCGCCACGCTGGAAGCCATGATTGCCGGCCGCCCGGCCAGCGCGGTGAACCTGTCGACTCCAGCCACCGTGCGCGCCTCGACAGTCGGGGCGGCGGGGCCGGTCGATGCCAACCATGTGTTGCGCGTGGCCTTCATCGATGCGGCCAACGCCCAGTTCTACAGCTGTGAGTCCACCCCTCCGGCCTACAGCGATCTGGGCGCCTGCACCGTGCATTCGCAAAGCGCGTACACCCTCTCCACCTCCCAGGGCGTGCGCCTGCTGAGCTTTGCCGACTTCCCTGGCAAGACCTTCATGCAAGGCGTGACGCGGGGCTATACGGAATTCGACGGCAGCGTATTCGGCTATCGCCTGCCTGCCGCCATTGCCAGCGAAGACCAGGCGCTCAGCTATTCCACCCGGCTGAACGGCGTGGCCTGGGCTGCCATGAAAACGGTTCTGGGCATTGAGTGAGCCTTGCAGCCGGGAGCGGGCATTTCAAGCAAGGGATGGGGCGAGGCATCCCACGCGGCGCCCCGCAGCCGCGTGGGCCGGCATGCCGGGCATGCATGCCTCAGCTCCATCCTGCCGGACCGTAGAATCCGCGCGCAGCCATTGGAGACAGAGACAACAATGACGGGCTGCACACGAATCCGACCCAAAGGCCTTTTGCAAATGCAACTCCCCATCCACGTCATCGACGCATTCACATCGGAACGATTCAAGGGCAATCAGGCCGCCGTCATTCCCCTGGATGCATGGCTTGCCGATTCCACGCTGCAGGCCATTGCCGCCGAGAACAATCTTTCGGAGACCTCTTTCCTGGTCTGGAGTGGCGAGCGCGCCGCCTTCGAGATCCGCTGGTTCTCCCCCCTGACCGAGATCGCGTTCTGCGGCCACGCCACGCTGGCGAGCGCCTTCGTGCTTTTCGAGGCCGACCCGGCGCTGCGCAGCATCACGTTCTGGGCCGCTGCCGTGGGCAAGGTCACCGCCACGCAGGAGGATGGCGGACGCATCGTCATGACCTTCCCGCGCCGCGATGCCAAGCCGCTGGATGAGGTGCCCGCCGCACTGCGCGAAGGCCTGACGCCCGCACCCACGGCCTATCTCGTGAACCAGCAGGCCTACGTGGCCGTCTACGCAACCGAAGACCAGGTGCGAGCCGTCAAGCCGGACCTGGAGCGCCTCAAATCGCTGGGCCCGCTGGACGTGGTGGTGACGGCGCCTGCGGATGCGGGCGCCTCCCATGACTTCGTCAGCCGCTACTTCTGGCCCGCCAATGGCGGCGAGGAAGATCCCGTCACGGGCTCCATCCATGCGGCGCTTGCGCCCTACTGGGCGGGCAGGCTGGGCAAGAACCGTCTGATCGGCCACCAGGCCTCTCGCCGCACGGGCACGCTGTTTTGCGAGGTGACCGATGCCAGCGTCGAGGTGGCCGGCCATTGCGCGCGTTATCTGACCGGGACCATTACCGTCTGACGCCCGACTTTGCGCTGGCACGCAGGTACCATCCGCGCATGAGTACCCACTACGAATCCCTGTCGCAAGCCGACGCCTACCGCGACGCCTTCGGCGTGGAGGCGCCTGCCGCCAGCGAGCGCAACATGACACCGCGCAAGTCCGGCTTTTTCATCCGCAGCGCCGCCGTGGCCGCGGATGCCGCCACCGAACAGCACGAACCCTCCGCTTCCGACACACCGCCCGCGCCTGCGGCACCGCCCGCACGCGAGCTGGTTGCCGCCCAATGGGGCCTGGTGCCGCACTGGGTGAAGTCGGCCTCCGATGGACGGCTGCGCGCGCTCAAGCTGGTGAATGCGCGTTCGGAGACCGTCTCCACGGCCCAGGCCTTCCGCGATGCCTGGCTCAATGGCCAGCGCTGCATCGTGCCCATGGCCGCCTTTTTCGAGGATGACTACCGCAACGGCAAGGCCCTGCCCACGCGCATCTCGCGCATCGACGGCAAGCCCATGGGCGTGGCCGGCGTGTGGGCGCAGTGGACGGGCCCGGATGGCGAGGTGCTGCTGAGCTACGCCCTGCTCACGGTCAACGCCAACAGCCATGCGCTGCTGCACCGCTACCAGCAGCCCGGCGCGGAAAAGCGCATGCCGGCGATTCTCAACGAAGGCGCCTACGACGCCTGGCTCAACGCGCGCGTGGAAAAGGCCCGCGAGTTCATGCGCCAGTACCCCTCCAACTGGCTCACCGCCAACCCCGTGGAGCGCAAGGCCGACAAGCGGCCTCCAGGCCTGATGGGCTGATGGGCTGACGCATGGGCCTTGTCCCGCGCGCTACGGCGCCTTGGGCAACGCGTTGATGGAGCGCAGGATGTCGCGCGTGATGGCCTGGCGCTTGGGCAGGTCGGCCAGCCTGTGGGGCGTGTCCATGTTCATGGCGAAGAACACGGGGCCGGCAGGCCATTCCACCCAGCCCACCCACCAGCCGATACGGCCCGTCCAGCCGGTTTTGGCGCGCAGTATCCAGTCGGTGCCGGCCTCGTTGATCATCACGTCCTTCACCAGCCGCTGGTGTTCCACCGGCAATGGCAGCCGATTGCGGTACAGCTGCTGCAGGAAGGCCACCTGCTCCAGCGCCGAGATGGCCAGGTCGCCCTCCACCCAGAAAGGCGCCTCGCCCGTGGCCAGCGCATTGCCGTAGTCGATCTTGCGCATGTAGGCAGCCTCGCGCGCGCTGCCCAGTTCCCCGGCAAAGCGTTCGTACACCCAGACGGTGGAGTTGCGCATGGCCGAGCGCAGGTCCTGATCGGCATTCCAGGCCGGCAACTGGCGCTTCACGCCATCCCAGGCAATGCGCTGGAATTCATCCCGCACCAGCCCGGCGTCCAGCGCGAACAGGCTGTGCGGGATCTTGAAGGTGGAAGCGGGCGAGTAGCGCCTCACCGCGCGTTCACGGTTGTGGACGTAGACGGCTTCGGCCGGGCCTCTGGCATCGACCACGACGATGCTGCCATCAACCTTGGCATCGGCAAAGAAGCGGGCCCATTCGGGCCTGTCCTGCAGTTCGGCAGCCGCCAGCGCCGCCTGTGACAGACAGGCGAGCAGCGCGGCGCACATCAGATTTCTTCGATTCATGCCGGCAGTTTAAGAGCTGCACCACCGCACGGCGATGGTGCACCGCCCGCCCGGCTGCCCTGTTTTGACTCGCGGTTTTCCCGTTTTGGTGTTCCGGCTGCATCGCACGGCCCCCAAGGGCCCCGTCTGCGCTGGCACGACTTGTGCAAGGCCGCTGCAGGCCGGCCAATGCAGCCATGGCGGCAACGGCAGACGGCCCCATGACCACAACAAACAAGGGAGTCATTGCATGCACAGGTGCGCACGGGCATTGAGAACATTGGTGGCGGGAGGATGGGTCGCCGTCCTGGGTGCGGCGCAGACGGCGCAGGCGGCCGAGCAGGCGATCACGCGGCCGTCGCTGGTGGCGGCGGACTCCATCAGCGCCGTGGACACGGTCTGGCTGATGACGGCCACGGTGCTGGTGCTGCTGATGACGCTGCCCGGCATTGCGCTGTTCTATGCGGGCATGGTGCGCCGCAAGAACGTGCTCAACACCATGGCCAGCGTGGTGGCGATTGCCTGCCTGGTGAGCATTCTGTGGTTCGCACTGGGCTATTCGCTGGCCTTCACGCCCGGCAATGCGTGGATAGGCGGTGATTCGCGCGCCTGGTTCGCGGGCCTGGATTTCAACGCCGCCAAGGGCCTGGTGGCCGTGAGCCACCTGGCGCCGCATGTGCCCGAAGCAGCCTATGCGATGTTCCAGCTGGCCTTTGCCGTGATCACCGCCGCCTTGCTGGTGGGCGCCTGGGTGGAGCGCATGCGCTTCGGTGCCATGCTGATCTTCGTGGGCTTGTGGAGCCTGCTGGTTTATGCCCCGGTGGCGCACTGGGTGTGGGAGCCGGGCGGCTGGCTGGCGCGCATGGGCGCGCTGGACTTTGCCGGGGGCACCGTGGTGCATGTGAACGCGGGCGTGGCCGGGCTGGTCTGCGCCTGGTTCCTGCGGCCGCGCCGCGGCTACGGGCACGAGCCCTTCGAGCCCTACAACCTGGCCCTGACCATGATGGGCGCGGCCCTGCTGTGGATGGGCTGGTTCGGCTTCAACGCCGGCTCATCGCTGGCCGGGGACAGCCGCGCGGCGCTGGCGCTGGCCGTCACCCACATTGCCGCCAGCGCGGGCGCCCTGGCCTGGTCGCTGGCCGAGTATGTGGTGCGCGGCAAGGCCACGCTGCTGGGCCTGTGCTCGGGGCTGGTCGGCGGCCTGGTGGCGATCACGCCGGCAGCCGGTTTCGTGACGCCGCTGTCGGCGCTGTGTATCGGCCTGATCGCCGGTGTCGCCTGCTACTGGGGTGCCACGGGCCTCAAGCGGCTGCTGGGTGCGGACGATTCGCTGGATGTGTTTGGCGTGCATGGCGTGGGCGGCATCGTGGGATCGCTGCTGACCGGCGTGTTTGCCAGCCCGCAGATCGGCGGCGTGCAGGCCAGCGTGCTCACCCAGGCGGTGAGCGTGCTGGCCGTGGCCTTGTTCACGCTGGTGGCCACGGCGGCGCTGCTGTGGCTGCTGGACATGCTGATCGGCCTGCGCGTGGATGAGGAAAGCGAACTGCAGGGCCTGGACCTGGCGCTGCACCGCGAACGCCTGAGTGGATGAACGGCCGAGCCGCAAAGCGGCCCGGCGCCCGATGATCGTCAAACCGAAGGAGTGCCACTACATGCCCGAAAGCGAACTCCTGGCCATCGCCGCGCACCTGCATGTGCTGCTGCGCAGAAGCTGCGGCCGCGTGACCGATACCGAATGGCTGGCGGCCAATGCCGAGTACGCCGCCGAAATCATCCGCTTCGCACGGGAGCAGGAAGGGGCGCGCAGCACGCCCGAACTGGTGGAATGGACCCATCGCTTCGAAGCGGCCTGGAATGCCGCGCTGGCCGGGCCCGCCGAGCGCTCGCCGCTCATGCAGCGCGCCGGCGAGCTGATGCGCCAGCGTGCGGAAAACCGCAAGTACGTGGGCACGCTGCGCTAGGGCCTGGCTGGCTCAGGCAGGAGGATCAGGCCGGTGGAGCGGGCACCGAGTGCAGCAGCACGGGCGCGTCGCCATCGCCGTTGACGCTTTCCAGTTGCACGCCAAAGCCCCACAGGCGCGCTGCGTGCTTGAGCACTTCCAGCGCATCGTCGGACAGCGGCCGGCCCTGGTAGCGGGTGTGGCGCAGGGTGAGGCAGCGGTCGCCGCGCAGATTGACGTTCCAGACCTGGATATTGGGCTCGCGCGCACCCAGGTCGTATTGCTGCGACAGCGTCTGGCGCAGGGTGCGGTAGCCGTCGTCGTCATGGATGGCGCTGACCAGCAGCTCGCGTTCGCTGGCGTCGTCATGGATGGCGAACAGGCGCATGTCGCGCATCAGCTGTGGGCTCAGGTACTGGCCGACAAAGCTCTCGTCCTTGAAGTTCTGCATGGCATGGTGCAGCGCCGGCAGCCAGGGCGTGCCGGCCAGGTCGGGGAACCAGCGGCGGTCTTCCTCGGTGGGGTCCTGGCAGATGCGGCGGATGTCGCGGTACATGGCAAAGCCCAGCGCATAGGGGTTGATGCCGCTGTAGGCGCGGTGACCGGCCGGGGGCTGGTAGATGACGTTGGTGTGGGAGGACAGCCATTCGATCATCACGCCGTCGGTCAGCCAGCCTTCGTCGTACAGGGTGTTGAGCAGGGTGTAGTGCCAGAACGTGGCCCAGCCCTCGTTCATCACCTGGGTCTGGCGCTGCGGGTAGAAGTACTGGGCGATCTTGCGCACGATGCGCACGATCTCGCGCTGCCAGGGCTCCAGCAGCGGGGCGTTCTTCTCGATGAAGTACAGCAGGTTTTCCTCGGGCTCCTTGGGAAAGCGCTCGCTGTGCTGCGCCGCGCTGTCCTTGCCCGGGCGGGCCGGCAGGGTGCGCCACAGCTCGTTGACCTGCTGCTGGGCATAGGCCTCGCGCTGCTCGCGCTCGGCCCGCTCGCGCGCCAGGCTTTTCTTGGAGGGGCGGCGGTAACGGTCCACGCCCAGGTTGGACAGCGCGTGGCAGGAGTCCAGCCATTGCTCCACCGTCGTCAGGCCGTGGCGCTCCTCGCACTGGGTGATGAAGTCGCGCGCATAGACCAGGTAGTCGATGATGCTGCCGGCGTCCGTCCACATGCCGAACAGGTAGTTGTTCTTGAAGAAGCTGTTGTGGCCGTACGCCGCATGGGCGATCACCAGGGCCTGCATGGCCGTGGTGTTCTCCTCCATCAGATAGCTGATGCAGGGATTGGAGTTGATGACGATTTCGTAGGCCAGGCCCATGTGGCCGCGCCGGTAGCGCCGCTCGGTCGCCATGTATTCCTTGCCATAGCTCCAGTGGCGGTAGCCCACGGGCATGCCCACGCTGGCGTAGGCGTCCATCATCTGCTCGGCCGAGATCACTTCCAGCTGGTTGGGATAGGTGTCCAGGCCGTAGCGTTCGGCGGCGGCCGCAATCGCTGCGTGATAGCGTTCGATCAGCTCGAAGGTCCAGTCGCTGGGATCGGGCAGAGGCTCGGCCGGCCGCTCCCCCGCCGGCAGCGGCGCGGAGGGCACGATGCGCTGGGCCCGTTCGCTGGCCAGATGGGATTTCCACTGCGGCGTGGCATGGCGGGGCGCCAGCACGGGATAGTGAGAGAGGTTCATACCGATACCCCCTCTTTCTTGAACAGGTCGCGGAACACGGGGTAGATCTCGCTGGCGTCCGACACCTTGCGCATGGCGAAATGCGAGAACAGCGGCAGCACCTGGCTGTACTCCTGCCACAGGCTCTGCTCTTCCTGCACCACCTGCACATAGGCGAAGTAGCGCACCAGCGGCAGGATCTTGTCGACCAGCAGGTTGCGGCAGTTGGAGCCGTCGTCGCCGAAGTTGTCGCCATCGCTGGCCTGGGCCACGTAGATGTTCCAGTCCCCGGACGGGTAGCGCGCGCGGATGATCTGGTCCAGCAGCACCAGCGCACTGCTGACCACCGTGCCGCCGCTTTCCTGGGAGTGGAAGAACTCGTCCTCGCTGACCTCGGCCGCCTGCGTGTGGTGGCGGATGAAGACGATGTCGATCTTCTCGTAGTGCCGCGTCAGGAACAGGTACAGCAGGATGAAGAAGCGCTTGGCCAGGTCCTTGCGGTCCTGGTCCATGGAGCCGGACACATCCATCACGCAGAACATCACGGCCTGGCTGATGGGCGCAGGCACGCGCGTGCGGTTGCGAAACCGCAGGTCGATGGGGTCGAGAAAGGCCACCGTGCCCATGCGCAGCTTCAGCGCATCGATGCGCTGCTGCAGCTCGGCCGCCGCCTCGCTGGTGCCATCGTCCTGCGCCAGCAGCGCTTGCAGCTGCTCCTCCAGTGCCTTGAGTTCACGGTGCGGCGCCTTGGTCAGCGCAATGCGCCGGCCCAGGGCGCCGCGCATGGTGCGCAGCAGCGCCAGGTTGTGCGGCGTGCCGTCGTGGCTGTAGCCGGCGCGGCGCGTCTTGTACTGCATGGTGTTGCCGATGTGGGTGCGCAGCAGGCGCGGCAGGGCCAGGTCTTCAAAGAACAGTTCCATGAACTCTTCCTTGGTCAGGGTGAAGGTGAAGTCGTCCTCGCCCTCGCCGCTGTCGCTGGCCTGGGAGCCGCCGCCGCCTGCGCCGCCCTGCGGCCGGGCAATGCGGTCGCCGCGCACATGCTCGGTGTTGCCCGGGTGCACCGTGTCATGGACGCCGCCCTGCCCGTGGTGGAACACGGGCTCGCGGATGTCCTTGCGCGGGATGGAGACGCTCTCGGACTCCTCCATGTGGCGGATGCCGCGCTTGTCCACCGCGCGGCGCACCGCCTCGGCGATCTGCGCCTTGTAGCGGCGCACGAAGCGCTCGCGGTTGCCCACCGACTTGTTCTTGCCGGCCAGCCTGCGATCGATGATTTGCAATGCCATCTGTTCCCCCCAGCCCGGGCGCGCCGAAGGGCGGCGCACCCACCCGTCAGTTGCTCTTGCGAACGCGCAGATACCACTCGCACAGCAGGCGCACCTGCTTGGACGTATAGCCCTTGGCCTCCATGCGGGTGACAAAGTCCTCGTGCTTGCGGGCATCCTCGGCACTGGCCTTGGCGTTGAAGCTGATCACGGGCAGCAGCTCCTCGGTATTGGAGAACATCTTCTTCTCGATCACCACGCGCAGCTTCTCGTAGCTGGTCCAGCTGGGGTTCTTGCCCTGGTTGTTGGCCCGCGCGCGCAGCACGAAGTTGACGATCTCGTTGCGGAAGTCCTTGGCATTGGCGATGCCCGCGGGCTTCTCGACCTTCTCCATCTCGGCGTTGAGCGCGTTGCGGTCGAAGGCCTCGCCGGTATCGTTGTCGCGGTACTCGCTGTCCTGTATCCAGTAGTCGGCGTAGGTGACGTAGCGGTCGAAGATGTTCTGGCCGTACTCGCTGTAGCTCTCCAGATAGGCGGTCTGGATTTCCTTGCCGATGAACTCGGCATAGTGCGGCGACAGGTATTCCTTGATGTAGCTGGTGTACTTGGTCTCCAGCTCGGCAGGGAACTGCTCGCGCTCGATCTGCTGCTCCAGCACATACATGAGGTGCACCGGGTTGGCCGCCACCTCGGTACTGTCGTAGTTGAAGACCTTGGACAGGATCTTGAACGCGAAGCGCGTGGAGATGCCCGACATGCCCTCGTCAACGCCCGCATAGTCGCGGTACTCCTGGAAGCTCTTGGCGCGCGGGTCCGTGTCCTTGAGGCTCTCGCCGTCATAGACCTGCATCTTGCTGAAGATGCTGGAGTTCTCGGGCTCCTTCAGCCGCGTGAGCACGGCGAACTGGGCCATCATCTTGAGCGTGCCGGGCGCGCACACGGCGCTGGCCAGGGAGGACTCGCGGATCAGCTTCTCGTAGATGCGCACCTCCTCCGACACACGCAGGCAGTACGGCACCTTGACGATGTAGACGCGGTCCAGGAAGGCCTCGTTGTTGCGGTTGTTGCGGAAGGCCTTCCACTCGCTCTCGTTGCTGTGGGCCAGCACCATGCCGTCGAAGGGAATGGCGCCAAAGCCTTCCGTGCCCTTGTAGTTGCTCTCCTGCGTGGCCGTCAACAGCGGGTGCAGCACCTTGATGGGCGCCTTGAACATCTCCACGAACTCCAGCAGGCCCTGGTTGGCCAGGCACAGGCCGCCCGAGTAGCTGTAGGCGTCGGTGTCGTCCTGGGCAAAGTTTTCCAGCTTGCGGATGTCCACCTTGCCCACCAGGCTGGAGATGTCCTGGTTGTTCTCGTCGCCCGGCTCGGTCTTGGCAATGCCCACCTGCCTGGAGATGCTGGGATAGCGCTTGACCACGCGGAACTGGCGGATATCACCCCCCAACTCCTCCAGGCGCTTGACGGCCCAGGGCGACAGCACATGGTTGAGGCAGCGCCGGGGAATGCCGAACTGCTCCTCCAGCAGCGGCCCGTCCTCCACGGGGTCGAACAGGCCCAGCGGCGACTCGTTCACGGGCGAGCCCTTGAGCGCGTAGAACGGCACCTTCTGCATCAGGTATTTGAGGCGCTCGGCGATGGAGCTCTTGCCACCGCCCACGGGGCCCAGCAGATAGAGGATCTGCTTGCGCTCTTCCAGGCCCTGGGCCGCATGGCGGAAGAAGCTCACCACCTGCTCGATGGAGTCTTCCATGCCGTAGAACTCGGCGAAGGCCGGATAGCGCCGGATGACCTTGTTGGCAAACAGCCGCGACAGGCGCGGATCATTGCGCGTGTCCACCATTTCGGGTTCGCCTATGGCCGCCAGCATGCGCTGGGCGGCGCCCTCGTAGGCCATGGGATCGCGCTGGCACAGGGCGAGAAATTCGTCCAGCGACATCTCTTCTTCGCGAAGGCGAACGTAACGTGCAGCCGAGTTGCTGATGACATCCATACGACCTCTCCCAGCGGCACCCGAGGGCGAACAGTGCCGCGAAGTTGCAAGGCATTCGCTACCGTGTGGAACTGTTGTAGCACCTTGCATCCGCTTTGAATAGCTCATACGTCCCACATGTCTGCATTGCGCGCGAGGTCACAATGTCAGGTTCCTGGACTACCCCGCTTTTTGCGGTGCCGGGACAGGGGCTTGAGCCAGCCGGGCCTGCAGCAAGGCCCGTGAATACAGCGCCTCACGCTCCCACTTTTGACAAATGATAGTCCGCACTCACACAGCGGCACAGGCCCGAATTCAGAACCGATGTCTCCTGCCGACAACCCCCTACTTGCCGCCGGTCGCCCATCGCGCAAACTGGCTGCCGTCACGCCGATGCACCTGCTGTGGGCCATGTGCCTGGTGCTCGGCCTTCTGCTCGCCCTGCTGGCACCGGGCCTGGCCAAGGCCGCACCGGCAGCAGGCCCTTTGGGTGCCTTGCAGGGCACCTTGGGCGGTGGCTCCGCGTCCGACAAGGAACGAAGCAACGCCATTCAGACCCAGCTCGATGCCGCCGCCTCGGCCACAAAGGAAGCCGATGCGCTGGCCCAGGAACTGGACCGCATGCGCGCCAGGGCACGCACGCCCGTGCCGGCCCTGCCCGCGCCGCTGAGCGACGAGCAGCTGGGCAGCCTGTTCGATCGCTGGAAGGAACGCGTTCCCGCCAACGCCAGCCAGGAAGTGCTGGAACGCCTGCTGGCCGATGAGCGCGATGCCATTGCCGCCCTCAAGGCCGGCATCGAGAAATCCGCGGCCGACCAGGCCAATCTGGTGTCCCAGCCCGGCCCGGGGCGGATCGATCTGTCCATCCTCCAGCAACGCGCGCAGGAAAACGCCGAGCCCGTGACCGCCGAGCCCGGCGAAGCCCCCGACCTCACCCAGGCCCGCCAGGCACGGCGCAGCGCAGAGCACCGCCGCGCCCTGCTGGAGCTGGCGCTGCGACAGGAAGAGCAGTCCACCATCGAAGCCCGCCAGCGCCTGCTGGCCGCCCAGCTGCAGGCCCAGCGCCGCGAGCTGCTGGAGCGCATGCCGCGCGCCGCCTGGCTGACCCAGCGCATTGCCGAGCGCAGCCGCCAGCAACTGGAGCAGCAGGTGCAGGAGATGGAGCTGGCCGCCCAGCACGCTTCCGCCGCCGATCCCGCCATACGCGACCTGGCCCAGCGCAATGCGGCGCTGGCCGCGCAGATCCTCAAGAACTCCAATGAACTGGCGCAGGAGCGCAAGACCCTGGCCAATGACGAATATGTCCGCGACCAATTGAGCGCCACGCTGCGCGACACCCAGGCACGCCTGCGGCTGGGCGGTGGCAGTGCGGCCGTGGGCCAGTGGCTGTGGCAGCAGCGCGTGGAGCTGTCCTCCGGCAGCACCCTGCAGGCCAGGCACCGGGCCGTGCAGCGCCAGCTGGCCGAGCTGCGCCTGACACTGTTCAACTCCAGCAAATGGCGCCAGAACCCTGGCGCGGACACGGCGGCACAGGCCCCGGCCGACGCTGCGGATGCAGGCGGCGTGGCGGCACCGGAGCCGGCCGCCAACGCCACGGTATCTGCCCAGCAGACCGCTTTGCTGGCCCGGCAGGTGGCACTCACCGACCAACTGCAGCCGGTGTTGCTGCGCCGCATCGCCGTGCTGGAGCAGACCGACGACGCACTGCGCGCGGCCCTGCGCAGCGGCAATGAGTTGCGCCAGGTGCTGGACAAGGAGCTGCTGTGGTTCCCCAGCCACCGCCCCATGGACCGTACCTGGCTCAGCGAGTGGCAGGCGCTGGAGCAGGACATCGAAGGCAGCAGCTCGCCCTGGAAAACCGCGCGCGCCCTGGCCGCCAGCATCTGGAACGATCCCTGGGCCTTTGGCGCCGTCGGCCTGATCGTGGCCCTGCTGCTGGGCCTGCGCCGCTACGCGCTGCGCCAGCTGCAGTCCATCGCCGTGCGCGTGGGCGACTTCATGCGCGACCACTTCGGGCTGAGCCTGCTGGCGCTGGGCTGGAGCCTGCTCTACACCCTGCCCTGGAGCTTTGCGGCCGCGGCGCTGGGCAGCCTGCTGCAAGGCCCCGAAACCGTGGGCACGGCGTTGGAGCCGCTGGGCGCCACCCTGGTCCAGCTCAGCGATTTCATCTTCGTGGCCACCTTGCTCAACGCCCTGTTCTGCCCGGGCGGGCTGGCACTGGCCCACTTCGGCTGGCCGGCTGCTCGCGTGCAGATGCTGCGCCAGATGGTGCGCCGCGCCGCCTGGCTGATCGTGCCTGCCGAACTGCTGGGCGGCCTGGCCTTCTACAGCCATGACAACCACGCCATCAGCACCTGGGGGCGCATCTCCATCCTCATGCTGTCGCTGGGCCTGGCCTGGATGGCCTGGCTGTACTTTCGCCGTGTCATGCAGCAAAAGCGGCCCGGCATCCACTGGGGCCAGATCGTCAGCGTGGTGCTGATGCTCATGCTCAGCGCGCTGGCCGTGGGCATCGTGCTCGGCTATGTCTACACGGCCACCGAAGTCATCCAGGCCCTGATGGCCAGCTTCGTGTTCCTGGGCGCGGTCGAGGTCGTGGTCAACCTGCTGCGGCGCTGGCTGCTGCTGGGCGAGCGGCGCCTGGCGCTGAACCGGCTGCGCGAAGCCGCCAGGCTGGCCCAGAGCGGCTCGGGCGTGGACACCGGCAAGGCCCCCACCGACGAAGCCACCCAGATGGCCCTGGTCACCGTGGGCGCCCAGGCGCACCGGCTGCTGGGCCTGCTGCAGCAGGTGCTGGTCGTGCTGACCCTGGTCTACGCCTGGCTGCCCGTGCTGCCTGCGCTGCTGCGCTCCGAAGGCGTGGTGCTCTGGTACACCACCAACACCGGCGCCGACGGCATCGCGCATGCCGCCCCCGTGAGCCTGATGGATGCGCTGCTGGGCGTGATGATCCTGCTGCTCACCTTCAGCTTTGCACGCAACCTGCCGGGCCTGCTGGAAGTGACGCTGTCGGCCTCCAACCGCATCAGCAGCTCCGCGCGCTACACCCTGGCCACGCTGGCGCGCTACGCCATCACCATCGCGGGCACGGTCAGCGCCTTCACGCTGCTGGGCCTGCGCTGGGGCCAGCTGCAGTGGATGGTGGCGGCGCTCACCGTGGGCCTGGGCTTCGGCCTGCAGGAGATCTTCGCCAACTTCGTCTCGGGCCTGATCCTGCTGGTGGAGCGGCCCTTCCGCGTGGGCGATGTCATCACCATCGACACCCTCACCGGCACCGTCACGCGCATCCGCACGCGGGCCACCACGGTGCTGGACTTCGACAACAAGGAAATCGTCATCCCCAACAAGACCTTCATCACCGGCCAAGTGACGAACTGGACCTTGAGCGACGACGTGACCCGCCTGGTGATCGACGTGCCCGTGGCCCACGGCAACGACCCCGAGCAGGTGCGCAACATGCTGCTGGACATTGCCAGGGAGCACCCCCAGGTGCTGCGCGAACCCGAGCCCAACTGCTGGTTCATGGCGCTGGAAGGCAACGGCCAGCGCTTCGAGCTGCGCGCCTACGTGGGCAAGGTCGAAGACCGCCTGCCCGTGCGCCACGACCTCAACCGCCGCGTCAACGACCGGCTCAAGGACGCTGGCATTGCCGTGGCCTTCCCGCAGCTGGACCTGCATGTGCGCAACATGCCGGCAAATCCTGCGGGGCAGCCGGCGCAGCAGACACCGCCCCAGCCGGCTGCATGAGACATTGAAACCCGCCACTCTCGACCCATGGAGTGGCGGGCCATGGGCACCACGGCATTCCACCCTCAAATCACCGTGACTCATATATCCTAGGATCATTCTGAAAACTTTCCTCCCCCTTCATTTCCTCCTCCAACTGAATGCCAATCCGCACACAATCGGCATCTCACAACGATGTCTGCGGACGCTTCAAATCCTGGGAGGGGCAATGGCGGAAAGAAGATATACCAGTGCAGGAACGGATGGCTGGCTCAATGTCAGGCGCGAGCCTTCGGGCGCTATTGTTGCGCTGCCGGAGCATATTGCCACCGAGATCGAATCCAGCTCGAATGGGCGCGACCATTTCATCGTCAAGGAGGGCGTCGAAAGTGGCAACAGGTTTTCTGTGAAACAGGGATACCTCCGAAAACAGGCTCCCGCATATCGACCTGCTGCAATCATTCAATTCATTTTGAGCCGCAAGACCCTGATCTATCCAGGGGGTCGTGTCCGAGCTTTTACAGACGACGAAAATCCTATTAAAACAGGAACGCACCCTGTTCAAATCCCAGATTTCCCACACTCAATAGGGTCTGCATATTTACATAAAACACCCTATGCCAAAAATTGGTTTTTCCTCAACAATGGAAGTGCAACTCCTTTTCGCAACGATAGATACCTGCACCCAGGGCACGAGAGTGCCGGATGCATCACCGTGGATCCGGCGCAATGGAATTCACTTTATCAATATCTAATTCTCTGCAGGAGTGGTGATGGCAAAACTGTTGGCATGGTTTCCGTGGTTCGCTAGCGCCCTGCTTCTCGCTGGATGCTATGCACAAGAAAAAAGTCCAGAAGATCTCCTGGCATCGGAAGAGGTGGGCGATGCTGACTTTGTACGCAACTGGCTTCAAACAAATCGGCATGCAGACCAAACCGCGGCGCAGAACTTCTACCAGCACGGCATGAAAGACTTTCAACGTAAAGCATGGTCTCCCGCCGCCAAATCCTTTGGAACGAGTATGCGACTCTATCCTTCCCCCGAAGCCTTGTATAGATATGTGGACGTCAAACTGCAAATGCTCGCCATGGTCAGAAAGCGAGAGGGCGATATTCAGGAAAAGCTTCCACTGGACATGAACTACGCGCTCAAGCTCTACCGTTCTGCGCTTTCGGCCAACATGGTATTGGGAACATTGTCCGAAGAGGAAAAGACGCGCATTGAAAACCATGTGAGTTGCCTGCAGGCCTATGCAGCGGCTGGCCGTCCCGACATGGACTGCGAGCCGCTGCACTGGTACTACAACGCGGCCCGATGAACACAGGGTCAGAACACTTCCCAGTTCTCACCAGCGCGCTCGGCTGCAGTGCGGGGGCCAGGCACCCGCATTGCCGTGGATGTGGATCTGCTATCGCCCCGGATGGCGGCCTGCGCCCCGGACTGGCGAGGCAAGCTGTCGGCACCTGAAGGCAGACCACGCATGCCGGAGGCCACGGCGGGCTTCGCGACAGGAGCCTGATCGGCAGGTGAGGACAGCCCATCCAGCTTGAACAGACTGACCAGATCGACCAACCTGGCAGCCTGCGCGTTCAGGCTGGCAGCAGCCGCCGCCGACTCTTCGACCAGGGCGGCGTTCTGCTGCGTGACCTGGTCCAGCTGTACGACGGCGTCGCCCACCTGCGCCACACCATCGGCCTGCTCGGCCGTGGCCGCGCCTATTTCGCCGATCAGGTCGGCAACGCGCTGCGCCTGCTGGACGATGTCCTTCATCGCGGAACCCGCCTCGCTCACCAGGCCCGAGCCCTCGTCCACCTTGGACACGCTCTCGCCTATCAGGGCCTTGATCTCCTTGGCTGCCCCAGCGCTGCGCTGGGCCAGGCTGCGCACTTCGGATGCCACCACGGCAAAGCCGCGCCCCTGCTCGCCCGCCCGTGCTGCCTCCACGGCGGCATTGAGCGCCAGGATGTTGGTCTGGAAGGCAATGGAGTCGATCACGCCGATGATGTCCTCGATCTTCCGGGAACTCGCGGTGATCTGCTCCATGGTGGCCACCACGCGGTCCACGATCTTGCCGCCGCCAGTGGCGGCCTGGCTCGACGAAGCGGCCAGCTGGGTGGCGGTACGCACCGTATCGGCATTGAGCTTGACGGTGGCGTTCATCTCCTCCATGGAGGCGGCGGTCTGCTCCAGATTGCTGGCCTGCTCTTCCGTGCGCTGGCTCAGGTCGGCATTGCCCGATGCGATCTGGCTGGCGCCGGTCGCGATGGATTCGCTGCTTTGCCGCACATCGGCGACCACGCGCGCCAGGCCGGCACGCATGTCCTCCATGGCGTGCAGCAGGCTGGAGGTGTCTCCGGGCGCCAGTTGCACCCGCACGGACAAATCGCCCTGCGCGATCTGGCGCGCCACCCCGGTGGCATAGGAGGGCTCTCCGCCCAGCTGCTGCTTGACCGTCCTGGTGATCATCCAGGCCACCAGAGAGCCCAGCGCGGCGGCCAGCAGCGTCAGCACCAGCATGGCCACGCCGTCTTCGGCCACGCTGCGCAGGGAGCCGTCCACCGTGGCCTGCGTCTGTGCCTTCTGGTAATCGACCAGCGCCTCGACCGCATCGAAATAGGTCGTCTGCAAGGAGCGCAGGCGCCCCATGATCAGATCCCTGGCGGCATCGCCCTGGTTGGCCAGGCCCAGGTCACCGGCCTGGCGCATGGTCTCCACGAAAGGCTGGCGCGCCTGCCGTATGTCGGCAAAGAGCCGGCGCGCCTGCTCGGTCTGCAGGCGCTGGTCCAACTCCTTCATGACCAGGCCGTTCCTGGCAACCACCTCATCCAGCCGGCGGCTCTCCTCGGCCATCTGCGCCGGATCGGTGATCAGCGCCAGATTGCGCACCACCCGCGCCGACACATTGGCGTTGTCCTTGAGCGATTGCAGCCGGGCCAGATTGCCCATGCGGTCCTCGGCCAAAACACGCAACTGCTCCCCCTGATCGTGCAGCTTCATCCAGCCGAAGCCGGCCACGCACACGCAGACCACGATCACCGCAAGGAAACCCATGCCCAGCATGGTTCCCAACTTCATACGCCTCAGAAAACCCACGTCGCTCTCCCTCGAACCACCTACGCAAACCGGCCAGACTGCTGGCACGGAAGAAACACATCCGGGAACAAATTTGACAATTTGAATCACTCGCATTGCCTTCCCAAACCCTGCACATCCAGTAGGACAGCGCCTTGCCGACATGCAGGCATGGGGCTGTCAGCGATTGCCAGAACCCGTCATTTCGCGCTTGATGGCCATGCTTCAATCCACGCGCCCGCACGGGGCGCGACAGCCCAGGCGCGCGCGGCTGCCACGGGGTTGGAGTTTCAATCCACGCGCCCGCACGGGGCGCGACCCCCGCTTCAGGTTCTCGATCTCTTCCGGCTGGTTTCAATCCACGCGCCCGCACGGGGCGCGACGGGGAACGTGGTCTTGAGCACGGTCTTTGTGAGGCGTTTCAATCCACGCGCCCGCACGGGGCGCGACGGGGAACGTGGTCTTGAGCACGGTCTTTGTGAGGCGTTTCAATCCACGCGCCCGCACGGGGCGCGACTTTCGTGTTCCGGGGTGTGCGCTTCCTCTGGCGGGTTTCAATCCACGCGCCCGCACGGGGCGCGACATTCACAGGCCCCAGCAGCGGCTCCAAGCTCAGGTTTCAATCCACGCGCCCGCACGGGGCGCGACGCGCGTGTGCTGGACGTAGAGCTGGGCAGCCGGCTGGTTTCAATCCACGCGCCCGCACGGGGCGCGACGGCCACTTCCAGCGCGGTCTGCGTATCTGCCGCAGTTTCAATCCACGCGCCCGCACGGGGCGCGACATGTCCACGCCTGGATAGGCGCGCTTGCTGATCCCGTTTCAATCCACGCGCCCGCACGGGGCGCGACCTCGCTCGCCGTGTACTTGCGAAACCCCTGGGGCTGTTTCAATCCACGCGCCCGCACGGGGCGCGACATGTCTGCTACGGCTGCGGATCGTTTTTTGAAACCGTTTCAATCCACGCGCCCGCACGGGGCGCGACCTGGCTGCCAGCATGGCCGTGCGCGTGGAGGATGCTGTTTCAATCCACGCGCCCGCACGGGGCGCGACGCCATCGGTGTGGAAATCACTCGCTCGGATGTCGTGTTTCAATCCACGCGCCCGCACGGGGCGCGACGCCTTGGCCTTTATCATTGCGCCAAGTGCTGTAGTTTCAATCCACGCGCCCGCACGGGGCGCGACACCGCAGCGGTCCCCAGACTTGAACGGGTCGCGCTCGTTTCAATCCACGCGCCCGCACGGGGCGCGACAGCGGGTGCGCTGCACGCATCCGAACGAGGCAACGTTTCAATCCACGCGCCCGCACGGGGCGCGACTCGCTCCATGTGTCGTCGCTGTCCACCAGCTCATTGTTTCAATCCACGCGCCCGCACGGGGCGCGACACCTGCTCATAGGCATCCTTACCCCGGCTCAGATCGTTTCAATCCACGCGCCCGCACGGGGCGCGACGATCGAGGTGATATAGCTCCTCGGGCGGGAGGCGGTTTCAATCCACGCGCCCGCACGGGGCGCGACGATGCGGGCGCGCGTGCCTGGCGCTGGGATGAAGTTTCAATCCACGCGCCCGCACGGGGCGCGACAGACCAACTGGCCGTCCTGCCACAGCGAGAAGATGTTTCAATCCACGCGCCCGCACGGGGCGCGACCCTACCCGGAAAAGACCGAAATCATCCTTGAGAAGTTTCAATCCACGCGCCCGCACGGGGCGCGACATGTGCAGTCAACGCCATAGTCCAGCCCTGTGACTGTTTCAATCCACGCGCCCGCACGGGGCGCGACAGCATGGCGCGAGTCGATAGCAGGCCTTGGATTACCGTTTCAATCCACGCGCCCGCACGGGGCGCGACCACATAGCCCTGGAGACCTACCTGGAGCGCGTCATTGTTTCAATCCACGCGCCCGCACGGGGCGCGACGGCGACATCGGTGCAGCGGCTGTCGCGGTATGCGTTTCAATCCACGCGCCCGCACGGGGCGCGACGCTTGTCGGGGCGTGCAGCTGCGGCAGTTTGCTTGTTTCAATCCACGCGCCCGCACGGGGCGCGACCTGGAGGCGACTCAGGAGGAGGCACCGGGGGTGGTTTCAATCCACGCGCCCGCACGGGGCGCGACGATGGCGTCTGACATCTTCGCGCGCTGCTCTGGTGGTTTCAATCCACGCGCCCGCACGGGGCGCGACGAAATTTGTTGGCAAGCACCGTATTACTCCTAAGCGTTTCAATCCACGCGCCCGCACGGGGCGCGACGGCCCAGAGCTACCACGGCAATCTGTACTTCGATGTTTCAATCCACGCGCCCGCACGGGGCGCGACGCTCAAGAACGGCAAGACGCTGTGCGTCTACGAGTTTCAATCCACGCGCCCGCACGGGGCGCGACGACAGCGACGGCCAGGTCGAATCGATCACGCTCAAGTTTCAATCCACGCGCCCGCACGGGGCGCGACGATGATCCCGATGCCGGTGCCGCCACCGCCGAGCAGGTTTCAATCCACGCGCCCGCACGGGGCGCGACGTCAAGCAGGGCAAGACCACAGCGGTAGACCAGTTTCAATCCACGCGCCCGCACGGGGCGCGACGTCGTGCATAACGAAGCTTGTAATACCACGATAGTTTCAATCCACGCGCCCGCACGGGGCGCGACGCATTTGCTCGCGCGTGGACGGCAGCAGGCTTATGTTTCAATCCACGCGCCCGCACGGGGCGCGACGTGTGTGTGTGTGTGTGTGTGTGTGTGGTTTCAATCCACGCGCCCGCACGGGGCGCGACCACGTCCGTAGCGCTGATCGCACCGGCCACGTTGGGGTTTCAATCCACGCGCCCGCACGGGGCGCGACTGAGAAGGAATACTGGCCGCTGGGCCTGGTCAAGTTTCAATCCACGCGCCCGCACGGGGCGCGACGGCCATGATCGTCCAGGATCTGGGCGCTAAGGAGTTTCAATCCACGCGCCCGCACGGGGCGCGACGCAGGCCCAGCAGTCCCTGCGCGCTATCAATGGGGTTTCAATCCACGCGCCCGCACGGGGCGCGACACATCGAGGACAGCCCGGCCATCAAGGATTACCTCGTTTCAATCCACGCGCCCGCACGGGGCGCGACTGTGACGCATTGCTGAATTAGTTGCACAAGTAATGTTTCAATCCACGCGCCCGCACGGGGCGCGACGTGTGTGTGTGTGTGTGTGTGTGCGTTTCAATCCACGCGCCCGCACGGGGCGCGACCCGAAGGCCGTGCCGGGTTTTGGCGACTACATGTTTCAATCCACGCGCCCGCACGGGGCGCGACCTCAAGGGCAACTCCATGGAGCCTGACTTCAAGGTTTCAATCCACGCGCCCGCACGGGGCGCGACACAGCGCAACGATGTCGGCGGCGCGCTGGCCGTCGTTTCAATCCACGCGCCCGCACGGGGCGCGACGCCGATATGGGTGGCTCGCTCATCGACCAGATCAAGTTTCAATCCACGCGCCCGCACGGGGCGCGACTTTACCGGGCTCCAACTGCCAGCCTCGAAGTCCAGGTTTCAATCCACGCGCCCGCACGGGGCGCGACCTGAGTTGGTCTACAGCAGTTGGGATCGCGCTGAGGTTTCAATCCACGCGCCCGCACGGGGCGCGACAGATGGCGCGCGAGGTGGTCGAGGGGCTGGGCCAGTTTCAATCCACGCGCCCGCACGGGGCGCGACCGATCTGGTGGCCCAGATGGAGGGGCAGGGGCAGTTTCAATCCACGCGCCCGCACGGGGCGCGACTGCTTGCGGCGGCGGTGCGCGATGTTGTAGCAGACGTTTCAATCCACGCGCCCGCACGGGGCGCGACCTGCTTGCGGCGGCGGTGCGCGATGTTGTAGCAGACGTTTCAATCCACGCGCCCG
>NZ_JCABYI010000033.1:0-37688 GCF_059499305.1 Delftia sp. | reverse complement strand
CACGGGGCGCGACGGCATGCTTATAACCCAGCCGTACCACTGCATAAAAATCTTCGCCATCGCGAACCTGCGCGCTCTGTCACGGAAAAACGGCAAGGACCACGAAAGACGCAGTGATGCCTCAACAAAAACAACGGCTTGCAGAAATGCGAACCTCAGGGGAGGACAAAGGTCACTTGGGGTTCGCGGGACGCGAGCTGGTGCGGCCAACTGCGGCCGGGGCACGCGGTGACTGGGTGCCCACAAAAAAGCGGCCTTTCGGGCCGCTTTTCATCAGCATGCGCAGCCGCAAGCCGATCAGCTACCAGCCACCTTCATGCGGTTGATCAGGATAGAGCCCACGGTCTTGGCGCCGTAGTTGTAGGCATCTGCGCCCACGGCCTCGATGCCCTTGAGCATGTCCTTGAGGTTGCCTGCGATGGTGATCTCATGCACGGGGAAGGCGATTTCGCCGTTTTCCACCCAGAAGCCGCTGACGCCGCGCGAGTAGTCGCCGGTCACGTAGTTCACGCCCTGGCCCATGAGTTCGATCACGAACAGGCCCGTGCCCAGCTTCTTGAGCATGGCGGGCAGGTCGTCGCCGGCCTTGGTGCGGCGCGAGGTCATGACCAGGTTGTGCGATCCGCCGGCATTGCCGGTGGTCTTCATGCCCAGCTTGCGTGCCGAGTAGCTGGACAGGAAGTAGCCCTCGACGCGGCCGGCATCCACCACCTTGCGGGCCTGCACGCGCACGCCTTCCTCGTCGAAGGGCGAGCTGCCCTTGCCGCCGAGGATGAAGGGGTCTTCCGTGATGTCGATGTGCTTGGGGAAGACGGGCTTGCCCAGCGAGTCGAGCAGGAAGGTGCTGCGGCGGTACAGCGCGCCGCCGCTGACGGCCTGCACGAAGCTGCCCAGCAGGCCGGCGGCCAGCGTGGACTCGAACAGCACCGGGCATTCGGTGGTCGGGATCTTGCGGCTGCCCAGGCGGCTCAGGGCGCGCTGGGCGGCGTAGCGGCCCACGGCTTCGGGCGAGGCCAGGTCGGCCGCGTTGCGCATGGAGCTGTACCAGGCATCGCGCTGCATCTCGCCATTGCGGCCGGGCAGCGATGCGATGGGCGCCACCGACAGGCTGTGGCGCGAGCTGGCGTAGCCGCCACGGAAACCATTGGTATGGGCACTGAAGAAATGGCTTTGCTGGGCCGAAACGCCAGCGCCTTCGCTGTTGGTGATGCGCTTGTGCGTGCCCAGGGCAGCTTCTTCGCACTGCAGCGCCAGCTGCGCCGCAGCCTCGCTGGTCAGCTCCCAGGGGTGGAACAGCTGCAGGTCACGGTGGGTGCCGGGCGGGGCGATGTCGGCCGCATCGGGCAGGCCGGCCATGGGGTCCTCGGCGGTGAAGCGCGCGATGTCGTAGGCGGCCTGCACGGTCTGCTGGATGGCGGCATCCGAGAAGTCGGAGGTGCTGGCGTTGCCACGGCGGTTGCCCAGGTAGACGGTCACGCCCAGCGACTTGTCGCGGTTGCGCTCAACGGTCTCCAGCGCCCCCTTGCGCACACTCACGCTCAGGCCGCAGCCCTCGGAAGCCTCGGCTCCGGCGTCGGTGGCGCCGAGCTTCTTGGCATGGACCAGGGCACGGTCCACCAGGTCTTCAAAAAACGGTTGGCTGTAGCTGAAGCCGGAATCAGCCTGCGGTTTGGCGGTGCTTGCCGCGCGGGGACGGGGTTTTTTCATAGCGGCGGCTATGATAGCCGCCACTGCAGCGCCCTCCGCGCCGCCACTGTATTTGTCCCCTACCCCATGTCACGCAAACCCAAAAAAGGCTACTACGTCAAAGGTCACTTCGTTGCCGAAGGCAGCGAACTCGACCTGCAGCTCAAGGCCGAACTCAAAGGCACCCCCGACTCCAGCAAGACGGATCTCAAGCGCGAGTCCGACGCCTTGCAGGACCTCGGCAAGGATTTGCTGACGCTGCGCTCCGACCTGTTCAAGCGCCTGCAATTGCCCGACCAGCTGGCCGATGCCCTGGCCGAGGCCAAGCGCATCACCAATTTCGAAGGCAAGCGCCGCCAGATGCAGTACGTCGGCAAGCTCATGCGCAAGCTGGACGAGACCGAGATCGCCGCCGTGCGCGCCGCGCTGGACGAGCAGCACAACGGATCGGCCGCCGAGAAGATGGCCCTGCATGCGGCCGAGCAATGGCGCGACCGCCTGATTGCCGAGGAATCGGCCCTGTCCATCTGGCTGGACCATTTCCCCGACACAGACACCCAGCAGCTGCGCGCCCTGATCCGCCAGGCCCGCAAGGACATGCCGGGCGCCCATGAGGCCAATGTGCAGGAATCCACCGGCCTGGCCCAGCGCAAGGGCCGCGCCTACCGCGATCTGTTCCAGTTGGTGCGCCAGCAGTTGGGCGGCACGGGCCGCGAGACAGCCGAGGACGGTGACGGCGCTGGCGAGGAAGCTGACGATGAGTGAGCCCGTCCATGACGCCGTGCGCATCGGCATCGTCTCGATCAGCGACCGTGCCAGCAGCGGCGTCTATGAGGACAAGGGCCTGCCGGCCCTGCAGGACTGGCTCACCCGCGCGCTCAGGAACCCCATCACGTTCGAGCCGCGCCTGATCCCCGACGAGCAGGCCGGCATCAGCGCCGCGCTGATCGAGCTGGTCGATGCCGGCTGCTGCCTGGTGCTGACCACGGGCGGCACCGGCCCCGCCCCGCGCGATGTCACGCCCGAAGCCACGCTGGCCGTGGCCGACAAGGAAATGCCGGGCTTTGGCGAGCAGATGCGCCAGATCAGCCTGGCCTTTGTGCCCACGGCGATCCTGTCGCGCCAGGTGGCGGTGATCCGTGGCAAGAGCCTGATCATCAACCTGCCGGGCCAGCCCAAGGCCATTGCCGAAACCCTGGAAGGTCTGAAGAACCCCGATGGCACGCAAAAGGTCAACGGCATCTTTGCGGCCGTGCCCTATTGCGTGGACCTGATCGGCGGGCCCTATCTGGAAACGGACGACAGCGTCTGCAAGGCTTTCCGCCCCAAGAGCGCAGTGCGCACCGCGCGACCTGCGGCCTGATCGCGCGGACACGGCAATCGACAAGCAGCCTACGGGCTGCTTTTTATTTTTTCAGCCCCTTGAACCAGCGCTGAATTCGGGCCCGCAATTGCCGTTTGCCGTCATCACCCAACGGCATGCCGCTTGCCAGTTTCAGTGCCGCATCGACCTGTACATGGCCATGCCCCATCAGTGCCATACTCGTGGAAGCGAGAGCCTTCGCCAATGGATCCGTCGATCCGGTCCGCCAGATCCGGAGCGTTGAGCGGATAGATGTCCGCCTCTGCGGACATCTTGAAAACCGGCTCGGGATACGGGATGGAGCCCAGGATTGCCTGACTTCCCACGATGACGAATTCATACTCATTCGTCACATCCCCGCTCGCACGAATGATGTGCTCAAGATCCTCTCGGTTCATAGGCCCGCCCTGTATCTCCCAATGCAACGCCCCGCTTGAGTTCCCCCACCTGCGCCCGTATCTGCTGGCGCACCTGTTCGGGCAGCACCGATGTCAGGGGCGAGGCCTGGCGCAGTTCCTGGGCCCTTCGCGTGCGGGCCAGGATGGTGCGCCAGCGGCCATTTTGCAAGACATCCTGCCACTGCCTCCACAGGCTGGCGGAATGCGAATCCCCCTGGCTCAACCACCTCTCCAACGTGTCCTGTGCCTGCTGCAGCAATGCCGGGTCAGATCGCACAAGGCGCACGGCTTCTTCATGCAATGCGAGGCTTTGCAGATCCTGCACTTCATGGCGCGCATCCTGCGCACGCACCAGAACCTGTACGACGGGCCTGGCATGGCGCGAACGGGCTGCGGCAGTTCCTGCGGGCGCGGGCTGCAGGGCGTCGCCCGCCAGCAATGCCAATTCTCCCCCTATGCCCAGTTCCGACATGACCCGCAGGTACGTGCCCATGGATGGCCCGGGATCGCCGGACTCGACTGCAGCGAGCGTGCTGCGGGATATGCCTACGCGCGAGGCCATCTCGACCGTGCCCAGCCCCTGCTCCTTGCGCAGGCGCTTGAGCCGGTCACCGAACTGCAAAAGCAGTTGGCGCTGAAGAAGGGTGGACTTTTCTGGCGTTTTCATTTGTCCATTATTCTAATCAAAACCTGAATTTTTGATTGTTTTTCTAGACAAATTAATTCAAGACCAGTGCTTTCGCATCTCCAAGTCACGGAACGGAAAAGCAGGTCCTGACGCGCGCACAAGCCACGGCCGGGATGCGCAGCGCATGGCGATCAATCAACGGGCCGGCCACGTTGCAAGGATGAGCGGCTGTACTGTCGCACCGGGGCCACCAAGCCCGTGCTTGCCCCAATGCGGCAGGCCCCTGTCCCTGCCAGCATGGAATCACCCCGGCCCCTGCGCAACAGCAGCGGGCTTTTTCCATCCAAAGCAAGGAGACTTCATGCAGCAACGCCCCAAGACATCGCTGATGACACCGCTGGCCCTGGCACTGTGCGCCGCCGCACTGGCAACGCCGGCCCTGGCGCAGCAGGACAAGGTTCGGATCGGCTTCATCACCGACATGTCCAGTCTCTATGCCGATGTCGAGGGCAAGAACGGCGCCGTGGCGATACAGATGGCCATCGACGACTACGGCGGCAAGCTGCTGGGCAAGCCCATCGAGCTGCTGACGGCCGACCACCAGAACAAGGCCGACATTGCCGCCAGCAAGGCGCGCGAGTGGATTGACACGCAGGGCATCAGCCTGGTGTTTGGCGGCACGAACTCGGCCACGGCCCTGTCCATGGCCAAGGTGGCGCAGGAGAAAAAGCGGGTCTTCATCGACAACGGCGCGGGCAGCTCGGCGCTGACCAACGAGCAGTGCAGCCCCTACACCGTGCACTACGCCTTCGACACCGTGGCCCTGGCCAAGGGCACGGGCGCGGCCGTGGTGGAGGCCGGAGGCAAGAGCTGGTACTTCGTGACCGCCGACTATGCCTTTGGCCATGCGCTGGAGGCCGATACCACCAAGATCATCGAGGCGCGCGGCGGCAAGGTGCTGGGCTCGGTCAAGACGCCGCTGAACGCCAGCGACTTCTCCAGCTTCATGCTGCAGGCGCAGAACTCCAAGGCCCAGATCCTGGGCCTGGCCAACGCGGGTGGCGACACCATCAACTCCATCAAGGCCGCGCGCGAGTTCGGCGTGACCAAGGACATGAAGCTGGCCGGCCTGCTGGTGTTCTTCACCGACGTGCACAGCCTGGGCCTGAAGAACACGCAGGGCATGCAGTTCACCACCAGCTGGTACTGGGACATGAACGATGCCTCGCGCAAGTTCGCCGACGCCTTCATGGCCAAGACCCAGCGCCGCCCCAGCGAAATCCATGCGGCCGACTACTCGGCCACCATGAACTGGCTCAAGGCCGTGGAAAAGGCCGGCACGCTGGATGCCGACAAGGTCATGGCCACCTGGCGCGGCATGAAGATGGATGACTTCTTCGGCAGCGGCTACCTGCGCGAGGACGGCCGCTACGTGCACGACATGTACCTGATGGAAGTGAAATCCCCGGCCGAATCCAAGGGCACCTGGGACTACTACAAGCTGGTCAAGAAGCTGCCGGCCGAGCAGGTCTGGACCACCAAGGCCGAGAGCAAGTGCCAATATTGGCGGTAAACATCGCTCCCCCTGAGCGGCTTCGCCGCTTCCCCCAGAGGGGGACGACACCCTCGGGGCGGGGCGGCCCTTCCTCGGTGTCCCTGATTTGCGGCTGGGGGGTCAACATGTCCCCGCCATAAGACAGAGTTGCGAGGTTTCAGGCGTATCCCAGGCCTGCTCTCCACTGAATCTCCATGCCTTGGTCAATGCCGGGACATCGAACCGCGCCAGACTGGTAAGTTCGAGCATCTGGCGCGGCGCCGGGCAGGGACTGTCTCCCCTGCGGCCGACCGCGCGGCAGGGGAAGAATGAAGTTCAATCGCAAATGGGCCATGGTCGCCGTCGCAGGCGCATGCATGGTCGCAGGCCTGGTGTGGTGGAAGGCCAGTGCCAAGCCCTCCACCCAATTCGCAACCGCACCCGTCACCGTCGGCGACCTGGAGCAGACCGTGCTCGCCGTGGGCCGGCTGCACCCCAAGGAACTGGTGGCCGTGGGCGCCCAGGTCTCGGGCCAGGTCCGGCGCCTGCACGTGGAGCTGGGCCAGAAGGTCAAGGCCGGCGAGCTGATCGCCGAAGTCGATGCCCAGCCGCAGCGCATCAAGCTGCGCAATGCCGAGGCATCCGTCACCGCCTTGCAGGCCCAGCTGGCCGCGCGGCGCGCGGCGCTGGTGCAGGCCCGGCTGACCTTCCAGCGCCAGCAGGAGCTGCTGCAGGCCGACGCCACCTCGCGCGCCGACCATGAAGCCGCCAAGGCTGCGCTGGACACCGCGCTGGCCGATGTCGGCGCCCTTCAGGCACAGATAGAGCAGGCACGCACCCAGGTGGAGACCGAGCGCATCAACCTGGGCTACACCCGCATCGTCGCGCCCATGGACGGCGTGATCGTGGCGGTGGTCACCAAGCAGGGCCAGACCCTGAACTCCTTCCAGACCACGCCCACCATCGTCATGCTGGCCAAGCTCGACGTGATGACTGTGCGCGCCGAGATTGCCGAGGCCGACGTGGACAAGATCCAGCTGGGCCAGACGGTCTGGTTCACCACGCTGGGCAGTGGCCGCCAGCGCCACACCGCCACGATCGAGCGCATAGAGCCTGCGCCCGCCTCCATCGCCACGGACGCCACCGCTGGCGCAGCGACCGCCACCGGCGCCCAGGCCGCCAAGGCCATCTACTACAACGCCCAGTTCGACGTGCCCAACCCGGAAGGCAAGCTGCGCCCCTCCATGACCGCCCAGGTCACCGTGCGCGTGGCCCAGGCCGACAAGGCCGTGCTCATGCCGGCCGCCGCGCTGGGCAGCCGCGATGCCGACGACAACTACAGCGTGCGCGTGCGCGATGCCCAGGGCCAGGTCACCGAGCGCAAGGTGCGCGTGGGCCTGCGCACCAACGCCCAGGCCCAGGTGCTGTCGGGGCTGGAGCCCGGCGAGCAGGTGGTGATCGGCGAGGCCAGCCCCGGCGGCAAGCCGGCCGGCAGCGACCCGATGGGAATGTAAGCATGGACCATGCATTGCTGCAGATGCAGGGCCTGCGCCGGGAGTTTCCTGCGGGCGACACCACGGTGGCGGTACTCAAGGACATAGACCTGACCATCGAGGCCGGCGAGATGGTGGCCATCGTCGGCGCCTCGGGCTCGGGCAAGTCCACGCTGATGAACATCCTCGGCTGCCTGGACCATCCGACCTCGGGCAGCTACCGCATCGCGGGCCGCGAGACCAGCGAGCTGGGGCCCGACGCGCTGGCCGCGCTGCGGCGCGAGCATTTCGGCTTCATCTTCCAGCGCTACCACCTGCTGCCCGACCTCACGGCCCAGGGCAATGTGGAGCTGCCATCGGTCTACGCCGGCACGGCGCCCACGGACCGCCATGCGCGCTCGGCCGCCCTGCTCGAACGCCTGGGCCTGGCCGACCGCATGCAGCACCGGCCAAGCCAGCTGTCGGGCGGGCAGCAGCAGCGCGTGTCCATTGCGCGTGCGCTGATGAACGGCGGCGCCGTCATCCTGGCCGACGAGCCCACGGGCGCGCTGGACAAGGCCAGCGGCGAGCAGGTCATGCGCATCCTGCAGGAGCTGCATGCCGACGGCCACACCATCATCCTGGTCACGCACGACATGGCCGTCGCCGCCCACGCCACGCGCGTGATCGAGATCAGCGACGGCGCCATCATTGCCGACCGGCGCAGCACCCCGCACGAAGCCAGGCCGCCCGTGGAGCCGGCATCCGGCGCGCGCCGGGCCTCCTGGCGCGGACTGTCGGACCGCTTTGGCGAGGCCCTGCGCATGGCCCTGCGCGCCATGAACGCCCACCGCCTGCGCACCTTCCTGACCATGCTGGGCATCATCATCGGCATCTCGGCCGTGGTCTCGGTGGTGGCGCTGGGGCGCGGTGCGCAGCAGCAGGTGATGAACCAGATCAGCGAGCTGGGCACGAACACGCTGGACATCTTTCCCGGCAAGGACTTCGGCGACACGCGCGCGGCCGCCATCGAGACCCTGGTCGCCGCCGACGCCCAGGCCCTGGCCGAGCAGCCCTACGTGGACAGCGCCACGCCCAATGTGTCGGTCGGCGTCACGGCGCTGTACCGCGAGAACGCGGCCACGGCCCAGGTGACGGGCGTGGGCTTCGAGCACTTTCGCGTGCGCGGCCTGCGCCTGGCATCGGGCCGCTTCTTCGACCAGCGCGACGTGGACCTGCACGCCCAGGTGGCGGTGATCGACCAGAAGACCGCCACCGCCCTGTTCCCCACCAACCCCAGCCCGCTGGGCGAGGTCGTGCTGCTGGGCCAGATGCCCGTGGAAATCGTCGGCGTGCTCCGGCCTGCGCAAAACAGCTTCGGCGGCTCCACGCCCACCTTCTTCGTGCCCTACACCGCAGCCGCCACGCGCCTGGTCGGCAAGTACCACCTGGACAGCATCACGCTGCGCATCAAGGACGCGGTGCCGGCCGAGATCGCGCAAAAGGCCGCCACCAGCCTGCTGACCGAGCGCCATGGCACCAAGGACTTCTTCATCTGGAACTCCGACCAGATCCGCCAGGCCATCACGCGCACCAGCACCACGCTGACGCTGCTGGTCTCGGCCATCGCCATGATCGCGCTGCTGGTGGGCGGCATCGGCGTGATGAACATCATGCTGGTGTCGGTGACCGAGCGCACGCGCGAGATCGGCGTGCGCATGGCCATCGGCGCGCGCCAGTCGGACATCCTTCAGCAGTTCCTGATCGAGGCCGTGCTGGTCTGCATCGTCGGCGGCATCCTGGGCGTGTCGCTGGCGCTGGGCCTGGGGCTGGCCGTCAGCCTGTCCGGCAGCAGCTTCCAGCTGTCGTTCTCGGCCGCCTCCATCGTGCTGGCCGTGGCCTGCTCCTCCCTCATCGGGATCGGCTTCGGCTTCCTGCCGGCGCGCAGTGCTGCGCGCCTCGACCCCGTACAGGCTCTATCGAGAGATTGACATGCATATGCTGAAGACCGGCGTGCTGGCATGCGCAGTGGCCCTGGCCGGCTGCGGCGCCATCACGCGCACAACCTACGAGGCGCCGCAGGTGGCGCTGCCCGCACAGTTCGAGCATGCGCAGCCCTCGGCGGCCGCGCCTGCGCCCGAGGCATGGTGGCGCGCCTTCGGCGATCCGCGCCTGGATGCATGGATCGACATGGCCCTTGCGCGCAACCCCGACCTGGCAACGGCAGGCATCCGCGTGCGCCGCGCCGCGCTGCAGGCGCAGCTGGCGGGCCGCGCCCTGCTGCCGCAACCCGGCGGCACGCTCAGCACCGGGGCCAGCCGGCCGCTGTCCGGCAGCCCGCGCAGCACGCTGGAGACGTCCAGCGCCACGCTGAGCGTGGGCTGGGAGCTGGACCTGTTCGACCGCCTGGGTGCCCAGCGCGATGCGGCCGTCTTCGAGGCCCAGGCCAGTGAGCAGGACAGGCAGGCCGTGGCCCTGTCCCTGGCGGCCACCACCGCCAGCCTGTACTGGCAACTGGCCCTGGCCAACGAGCGCCTGGAATTTGCGCGGCAAAGCCTGGAGTACACACGCCGCACCGGCGAGCTGGTGGAGGCGCAGTACCGCAGCGGCGCCGTATCCAGCCTGGAACGGCGCGAGGCCCGGCAGGCGCTGGCCGAGCAGCAGGCGCTGCTCAGCCAGTACACGCAGGCCCGCGCCGAACTGCGGCAGGCGCTCAACGAGCTGCTCCTGGGCGCCGAGGCACCCGGTGGCGAGCCGCAGGCCCTGCCCACGGGCGCGCTGCCTGCCATTGCCGCAGGACTGCCCGCCGAACTGCTGGGCCGCCGCCCCGACCTGCGCGCCGCCGAACTGCGGCTGCGCGCCTCCCTGGCCAGCAGCGATGCGGCCACCGCGCGCTACTACCCCACGCTGTCGCTGACCGGCAGCCTGGGGGGCTCCAGCAACTCGCTGCTCGACCTGCTGGCCAACCCCGTGGCGGCCCTGGGCGCCAGCATGACCCTGCCCTTTCTGAACGTGGGCGAGATGCGGCTGAACACCGCCATTGCGCGCAACCAGCATGAAGAGGCCGTGGTCAACTTCCGCAAGTCGCTGTACGCCGCGCTGGCGGAAACGGAAAAAGCCCTGTCCGCCCGCACCGAGCTGGCCAGCCAGGAGCAGGCACAGCAGCGCGTCATGCAGGAATCGGCAGAAATCACCCGCCTGTACGAGGCACGCTACCGCGCAGGCCAGGTACCCCTGCGCACCTGGCTGGATGCGCAGGAGCGCAGCCGCAACGCACAGCTGGCCCTGTCGGCCCTGCACCTGGCGCAACTGCAAAACCAGGTGACGATCAACAAGGTGCTGGGCGGCGGATGGCAAGCCCCTTGAGCAAGGGCCGGCAACCTCCGCCAAAGTGCCCGCCCCGGTCAGAACGAATGCGCCATGCCCAGGTACAGGCCGGTCTGGCTGCCGCCCGGCGCCGGGTTATTGTTGGTGGTCTCCACCGAGAAGTTCGCATTGCCGCCATTGCGCACATTGCCCACGCTGGCGTACAGCAGCGTGCGCCTGGACAGCGCGTAGTCGGCACCCGCCATGAACAGGTTGGCGCTGCCGCCGCCGTTGTTGACCGTGGTGCGGTAGCCCGCCCCGATCAGCGTCAGCGGGCCTGACACCTTGTAGCGCGCGCCCATCCAGTACTGCCGCGCCTTGTTGGGCACGCCAGCCGCGCTGTCGGGCGCAGACAGCTGCTCATAGCCCGCGAACAGCTTGAGCGCGGACAGCGTCACCGTGCCGCCCAGCGTCAGGTTGCGGGATGTGGTGTACAGATCGCTGAAGCGGCCATTGGCATCGCGGGCCACATCGTAGATGGCGCGCAACTCGAACGTGGGCGCGGTATAGGACACCGACAGCGCATTCTTGCGCAGCCGCGATGCGCCCTGCGGCTGCTCGCCCAGGCCGGTCAGCGCCAGCACGCGCAGGCCGCCCCAGCTGGGCGTTTCGTACGAGACCATGTTGTCATGCCCGCCCCAGTTGCGCCCCCGCACCAGCGTGGCCGAGCCGATGAACTGCTGGCCCGTGGGGTCCAGCGCCCAGTGCGCATCCGAGATCGACAGGTCCTTGCCCAGCTTCAGCGTGCCCCAGCCGCTGCGCAGGCCCACGAAGGTGCGGCGGTTGAAGAAACCTGCGCCGTTGAACCTGGCATCGTCGATGCTGAAGCCCGACTCCAGCGTGAACAGCGCATGCAGCCCTCCGCCCAGGTCCTCCTCCCCCTTGAAACCCAGCATGCTCGTGCCCCACTGGTTGCCCACGGCCCGCCACAGGCTGCCGGAGCCCCCCGTGGCCGGGTCGTACACATTGTTCTGGTAGTCCACCCCCGCGACCACACGCCCATAGAGCGTGACCGAACTCTGGGCCTGGGCCGCCAGGGCCGTGCCCAATGCAAGCGCGGCCAGGCCAGCGCTGCGGATCATGCGTTTATTCATCTCCCTCTCCTCCTTGACATTGCCGATTGGCGAAAATCCCCATGGCCGCAGCACGGCTGCCATGGGGAGCAGCTTGAAACCGGTCGCCAGCCCCTTTTCTTGTGCTTCTTGTTCTTGTGCTTCTTGCTATTGCGGGTGCATGCAGCCCCGTGGTTGCGATGCCCTGCAGGCTGCTTTCATGAATTCTCCGCAGGGATGGCGCCAGGCCTGAGCGATTCATGCGCAGACCTATGCATTTGCGGCGCGGGCGCCCCGGTGTTTTCCCCTGGAAGGGGGTTGAGCGACGTTCGGGGATGGGGCATGGCCGACGGATGCTCAGTCGCTCACTCCTGCGCAGAATCCTCCAGCCGAAAAATGCAGGCCATGGGCGTCCACTTGTCTCCAGGTGGTGTCCACGGCGTGGGGGCCTGAAAGGCCCACATCAGGTCTTCCCATTCGCACAACTTCGGATCGGTGGCGGAGGCAAGGGCCATGGCCCGGGCGTCATGCACTGCGTCATCGGTGTCCATCACCATCACCATGCGCGTGCCAAGGCGGTGGATTTCCATGCCGGTGACGCCATGGCTGCGCAGATGCGCAGCCACCTCCGGCCAGATCCGGTGATGCAGGGCTTCATAGCGGGCGATCAGCGCCGGGTCATCCCTGAGGTCGAGTGCAAGGCATTGGCGCATGGTGTCTCCATGATGGTCAGGTCAGCGCGCGGTCCAGGTGGGTATAGCCGCCATCGACGAACAGCCATTGCCCCGTGGTGTGCGATGCCCGCTCGGACAGAAGAAAGACGACCGTGTCCGCAATCTCCTCGGCCGCCGTCATGCGCCGGCCCAGCGGAATCCGGGCGCTGATCTGTTCCAGCTGGCGCCCGGGGTCGTCGAAGCGGCCCAGCCAGTGCAGGTACATCGGCGTCATCACCTCGGCGGGCACCACGGCATTGACGCGCACGCCATCGGCTGCCAGCGCGGCAGCCCATTCGCGCGTCAGCGAGAGCTGGGCCCCCTTGGCCGCGCAGTAGCCGCTGGCCTGGCCCTGCCCGGTCAGCGCGGTCTTGGACGAGATGTTGACGATGGAGCCACGGCTGGCCTTGAGGTGTGGCAGGCAATGGTGGGCCATGACGTAGTAGTGCACCAGGTTGGCCTGCAGCGAGCGCACGAAGGCGTCGCGCCCTGCCTCCAGGCCCACGCCGTCATTGATGCCCGCGTTGTTCACCAGGCCGTCGATGTGGCCGCAGTCCGCCGCAGCGCGGGCCACCATCTCTCCGCATGCCTGTTCATCGACCAGGTCGAAGCGGAAGTGGCGGGCCCGGGGCTGCAGCTCCATGAGCTGCGCCTCGAACCGCGCGGACATGGTGTCCTTGCCGCAGATCAGCGGAATCGCACCTTCACCGGCCAGCCGCAGCGAGATGGCCGCCCCGATGCCGCTGGCACCGCCCGTGACGATGAAGGTCTTGTCTTTCAGGTTCAGGTCCATGCTGCCTCCCATGTGGTCAGGTCATGCCTTGCGGCTGCAGGCCGTAGCAGCGCGCGGCGGTGCCGCCCCACAGCGCCTCACGCTCGGAGGCCGACAGCCGCGACGACGCCCAGCCATCCACCAGCTCAAAGACCGTGGCGTATGGCGCGGCCAGCAGGCAGACCGGCCAGTCGGAGCCAAACATCAGCCGCTGCGGACCGAACACCTGCAAGGCCGTGTCCAGGCATTGGAGCAGGCAGGCCCGGTCAGGCTCGCGCAGGCCGGATCGCCAGTCGGCCTCGGTCACCAGGCCCGAGAGCTTGCACGCGACATGCGACAGCGGGGCGAAGCGCTGCAGCGATGCCTGCCAGCGGCCGAACGCGGCCTGGGCCTGGCCCTTGTGCTGGTCCCGGGCCAGCCCGGCCAGTGGCGGCTTGCCCAGGTGATCCAGCACCATCCAGTGCGCGTCATGCCGTGCACACAAGGCGGCGGCCGCGTCCATCTGGTGGTCGAACACCAGCACGTCATAGGCCCAGCCCTGGCGCTGCAACAAGGCCATGCCGCGCCCGAATGCGGCGCAGCCCAGAAAGGCTGCGGCATCGGGCTCGTCCTGCACCTGATGGCGCCAGCCGCACAGCCTCGGCTCGGCACGCCAGTCCTGCAGGCGCTCGCCCAGGCCCTCGCAGGTCAGGTCTTCCCACCCCACCACGCCGCGTATCCAGTCATTGCGCCGCGCCAGCTCCAGCAGGAACCGCGTCTCATCGACCGTGGCGCGCGCCTGCACGGCGATGGCGCCCGTGAAGCCGCAGGCAGACAGCTGGGGCAGGAGATGGCCGGGCGTGCGGTCCACCGCCAGGGCCCGCATGTCCGCGCCTATCCATGGATAGTCCCCGGCGCTGTAGCGCCAGAAATGCAGGTGTGCATCGATGCGCGGATGCAAAAGTGAATGGGAATGGGAATGGGACAGGGCCATGGCTCAGGCCTGGAAGCGATACCTGGCCAGAGATTCCGGCTTCATCGTGATGGAAAAGCCGGGCGCACCGGGAGGCATATAGGCCGCATTGCGCACCACGCAGGGATCCACGAAGTGCTCGTGCAGATGGTCCACGTACTCGATCACGCGCCCGTCACGCGTGCCGGACACGCAGACGAAATCGATCATGGACAGATGCTGCACATACTCGCAAAGGCCCACGCCCCCGGCATGCGGACACACGGGCAGACCGTACTTTGCGGCCAGCAGGAGTACCAGCAGCACCTCGTTGACCCCTCCCAGCCGGCAGGCGTCGATCTGCACCACGTCGATGGCGCCACGCAGGATGAACTGCTTGAAGAGAATGCGGTTCTGGCACATCTCTCCAGAGGCGACCTGGACCGGGGCGACGGCTTCGCGCACCGCGCGGTGGCCCTCCACATCGTCAGGGCTGGTCGGCTCCTCGATGAACCAGGGCCTAGCAAAGGCCAACTGCCGCACCCAGCCGATGGCCTGCCCCACCTCCCAGGCCTGGTTGGCGTCGATCATCAGCTGGCGGTCCGGCCCCAGCTCCTCACGCGCGATGGACACGCGCCGGATATCGTCCTGCAGGCTGCGCCCCACCTTGAGCTTGACGTGGTTGAAGCCGCCGGCCACCGCCTCGCGGCACAGGCGGCGCAGCTTGTCGTCGTCATAGCCCAGCCAGCCGGCCGAGGTCGTGTAGCAGGGATAGCCCTCGCGCTCCAGCACGCCGATGCACTCGGCCTTGCGCGGCGACTGGCGATGCAGCAGTTCCAGCGCCTGGGCTTCGGTCAGGGCATCCGTCATGTAGCGGAAGTCCAGCGCGCGGACGAACTCCTCGGGCGTGAAATCGGCCACAAGACGCCACAGCGGCTTGCCCTCGGCCTTGGCCCACAGGTCCCACACGGCATTGACCACGGCGCCGGTGGCCAGGTGCATCGCCCCCTTGTCCGGGCCGATCCAGCGCAACTGGCTGTCGGAGGTGATGTGGCGCCAGAAGCGCCCCATGTCCTCCCGGATCCAGTCGAGCTCCATGCCCTCCACCAGGTGGCGCATGGCCTCGATGGCGGCGCAGCAGACCTCGTTGCCGCGCCCGATGGTGAAGGTCAGCCCGTGCCCCTCAAGGCCGGGCGTGTCCGTCTCCAGGATCACATAGGCGGCGGAGTAGTCCGGGTCCGGGTTCATGGCGTCAGACCCATCCAGGTGACTGGAGGTCGGAAAGCGCACATCGAGCACGCGCAGGGACAGGATTCGCGTCATGGTCTTCTCAGGCCTTGCCGGTTGTCGAGGGATGCGGTTGCGCGCGGGCCGCCACCATGGTCTGGCGCTGCTCGCCCAGGCCGGCGATGCCCAGCCGCATGGCCTGCCCGGCACGCAGGTACATGGGCGGCTTCTGGCCCATGCCCACGCCCGGCGGCGTGCCGGTGGAGATCACATCGCCCGGTTGCAGGCTCATGAAGCGGCTCAGGTAGCTGACGAGAAAGGCCACGCCGAACACCATGGTGGCCGTGCTGCCGTCCTGCATGCGCCGGCCGTCCACATCCAGCCACATGCGCAGCGCCTGCGGATCGGGCACCTCGTCGGCCGTGACCAGCCAGGGCCCCAGCGGGCCGAAGCCGTCGCAGCCCTTGCCCTTGTCCCAGGTGCCGCCGCGCTCGAGCTGGTACTCGCGCTCGGAGATGTCGTTGACCACGCAATAGCCCGCCACGTGCCGCATGGCACGGGCCTCGTCGATATGGCGCCCGCCCTGGCCTATGACCAAGCCAAGCTCCACCTCCCAATCCGTCTTCACGGAGCCGGGCGGAATCTCGATGGCGTCGTCCGGGCCGCAGATGGCACTGGTCCACTTGCCAAACACCACGGGCTCGGGCGGCACCTGCATGCCGGCCTCGGCCGCATGGTCCGAGTAGTTGAGGCCTATGCACACGAACTTGCCCACCCGCCCCACGCAGGGGCCCAGACGCAGCGTGTGCTGCGGCACGCCTTCCACCAGGGGCAGCTGCAAGGGGTCCAGGGCGCCCAGTTGCGCCAGGCTGTCCGGCAGCAGCACTGGGCCGGCAATGTCGTCCACCACGCCCGAGAGGTCGCGCACACGCCCTTGCGCATCGAGCAGGCCCGGTCTTTCATGGCCCCTGGGGCCGTATCGCAGCAATTTCATGGAGCAGTCCTGTGCAGTTCAGTTGGACCAGCCACCGTCGATCACGCTCAGCGTGCCGGTGACGAAGCGGGATTCATCGCTGGCGAGATAGGTGGCCAGCGCGGCGATTTCCTCGGGCCGACCCACCCGCCCCATGGGCTGGCGCGCCACGAAGGCGGCGCGCACCTGCTGCAGCGGCACGCCCTGCTGCCGGGCCTGGCCGGCGATGCGCGCCTGCAGCGACGGGGACTCCACCGTGCCAGGGCAGATGGCGTTGCAGCGTATTCCCTGCGTGACGAAGTCGGCCGCCACGGCCTTGGTCAGCCCGACCACGGCAGCCTTGGTGGCGCCATAGGCATGGCGAAGGGGCACGCCCTTCACGCTGGAGGCCGCGGACGACATGTTGATGATCGAGCCGCCGCCCTGGGCCAGCATGGCGGGCAGCAGGGCGCGGATGATGCGGTGCATGGAGGTGACGTTGAGCTGCCACGCAAAGGCCCAGTCCTCGTCACTGCAGTCCAGGATGCTGCCGTGGTGCACGAAGCCCGCGCAGTTGAGCAGTGCGTCAAAGGCCCTCTCCTGCCCGGCCAGTGCCAGGATGTCTTGCGCATCGGTCACATCCAGCCGCCGCGTACGCAGGCCGTCCCGTCCCTCCAGTTCTGCCAGCGCCTGCATGTCGATGTCGGTGGCCAGCACGCTGGCCCCCTCGCGGGCAAACATCAGCGCGCAGGCACGCCCTATGCCCTGCCCGGCTGCGGTGACGAGAATGTGTTTTCCGGCGAGTCTCATGGAGCCATTCCTTCCCTTGAAAAGCTTCTGCTTGGGCGATTCGCGGGCCGCGCCTATTGCTGCTGCTCACCTGCGAGCCGGGCCAGCATCAGGGCGCCGAGGATGATGGCGCCGTAGATCGCCTGTATCCAGAACGATGGCACCTGGGCCAGCGTCAGCAGGTTCTGCACCACGCCCAGCAGCAGCACGCCGCACAGCGCACCCGACATGGAGCCCTTGCCGCCATCGAGCGAAATCCCGCCGATGACGGCCGCCGCGAACACCGTGAAAATCATCGAGCTGCCCTGGTTGGCATTGATCGCGCCCACATAGCCCGTGACCACCAGCCCGCCCACTGCGGCCAGCACACCGGCCAGCACGAAGACGCCCCAGGTAATACGGTCCACATTGATGCCCGCCGCGCGCGCCGCATGGGGGTTGCCGCCAATCGCATACAGCGCGCGGCCCAGCCGGTGGTGGCGCAGCACCACGGCGGCCGTGCCAAACGCCAGCGCCGCCAGCCAGACCGACAGCGGCAGCCCCAGCAGCGTGGCCGTGGCCAGGGCGAAGAAAGGCTGCGGCATGTCGAACAGGGTGCCGCCCCTGGTCGCGCCCACGAGCAGGCCGCGCAGCACGATCAGCATCGCCAGCGTGACGATGAAGGCATTGAGCCGCAGCCTGACGACCAACAGGCCATTGAGAAAACCCGTGCATGCGCCCACGGCCGCGATGGCCAGCAGCCCCGCCGCCACCGGCCATTCCGTGCCAAAGCCTCCCGAGGCTGCAGGAATCACCAGCATGGCGCCCACCGCCGGCGCAATGCCCACCGTGGACTCCACCGACAGATCGAACTTGCCCGTGATGATGATCAGCGACTCCGCCAGCACCACCAGCGCCAGGGCTGCGGAGGCCCCCAGTATGCTGACCAGGTTGGCCGGTGTCAGAAAGCTGGGACTGGTCAAGGCTCCCAGCACGAACAGCAGGGCCAGCGCAGGCACCAGTGCATAGTCGCGCAGCCGGTGCAGGGCGAGCCGCCGGGCGGCCGGCACGGGCACAGCCGTGTTCGGCGAGACAAAGGCTTCAGTGCGCATGCAGGCTCACTCCTTCCATGGATGCAATCAGTTCACCGTCGTCCCAGCCTCTGGCGAGTTCGGCCACCACATGGCCATGCGACATCACCAGCACGCGGTCGCAGATGCGCAGGTCGTCCAGCTCGCTGCTCGCCAGCAGCACGGCCCGGCCCTGCCGTCGCTCACCCTCCACCACGGCCAGCAATGCCTGCCGGGACTTCACATCCACACCCGCAGTGGGATCGATGAGCACCAGCACATCGGGCTCGCTGGCCAGGGCGCGCGCCATCACCACCTTCTGCTGGTTGCCGCCCGACAGGCCGGACACGGCCTGCTGCGGCCCGCTGGCCGCCACATCCAGTGCGCGCATGGCCGCCAGCGCCGCGGCCTGCCTGCGCGATGGCGCGATGAACCCGAACCGGCCCAGCCTGTCCATGATGGTCATGGTTGCGTTCTCGGCAATGGACTGCCCCGGCACCAGGCCCTGGCGGTGCCTGTCCTGCGGCACGCAACCCACGCCGTGCGCCAGCGCGGCGCCCACATCACCGGGCGGCAGCACGCGGCCCGACACCAGGATCCGGCCCGCCGTGGTGCGCCGCAGGCCCGCCACCGCCTCACCCACGGCCGTGCGCCCGCTGCTGGTGGAGCCTGTCAGCCCCACGATCTCGCCACGCCGCACCTGCAGGCTGACAGCCCCGAAACCCTTGCCGCACACTTGCTGCAGCGCCAGCACCACGGGGGCAACGCCCGTGCCCCCGCCCGCCGGGGGTGCGTGGGCGGCGCAAGGCGAGCCGGCCAGGCTGTCCCGCTCGCCGGTCATGGCCTCGACCAGCGCCTGCCGGGGCAGCTGCGCCACCGGCGCCGTCACCACATGGCGGGCATCGCGCAGCACGGTGACCGTCTGGCAAATCTCATAGATCTCCTGCAAGTGGTGCGAGATGAAGAGAAACGTGACGCCGCCTTGCTGCAGATCGTGCACGCGCCTGAGCAGCCGCCGCGTCTCGTCGTGGTCCAGTTGCGCCGTGGGTTCGTCCAGGATGATGAAGCGCGCGCCCAGCGACAACGCCCGTGCGATCTCCACCAGTTGACGGGCTTCCACCGTCAGATCCCGGGCCAGCGCATCCTCGTGCACATCGATCTGCCAGGCATCCAGCAAGGCCCTTGCCTCGCGCCGCAGCACGCGCCAGGAAATCCAGCCATGGCGCAGCGGCTGCCGGTTGATAAACAGGTTCTCGGCCACCGACAGCTCGCCGATGATGGTCGAATGCTGGTAGACACAGGCCACATGCTGGCGCCAGGCCATGCGGTCAGTCACCGCAGGCGCGGGCTGGCCGTTGAAGCGGATGCTCCCCGTGCCGGGCTGGTGCAGGCCGGTCAGCAGGGCGACCAAGGTGGACTTGCCTGCGCCGTTGCGGCCAGCCAGTGCATGCGACTCGCCCGGCATGACCGCCAGGCTCACATCGTGCAAGGCCGTCGTGGAGCCGAAACGCAAGCCGAGCCCACGCGCCTCCATCACCGGCGTGCCCGGTCTGTCAGCCATGAATCCGGGGGGCATCGTCATGGCTGGTTGGCCCACAGCGACTTGTCGTCCACGTTCTCGCGGGTCACCACGGGTGCGGGCAACTGGTCCTCCAGAATGCCGGGCGCCACCTCCACGATGCGGCTGCCATGCGGGGTGGGCCCGGGCTTGAACGACTGCCCTGCCAGCGCTGCCTTGATGTAGTACAGGCCGTACTTTGCGTAAAGATCGGCGGGCTGCGAGATGGTGGCGTCGATCTCGCCCCTGCGGATGGCATCCAGCTCCTGCGCGATGCCGTCGTTGCTGATCACCACGATGTGCCTCGGATCGCCGGCCGGATGCAGCAGCCCCGTGCGCCGCAGCGTCTGCAGCGTGGGCGCCAGATAGACGCCGCCTGCGTGCATGTAGATGCCCTTCAGGTCCGGATGCGCGGACAGCAGGCCGTCGAGCGCGGCAGCGGCGGCATCGGACTTCCAGGCCGCTGGAATCTCCAGCACCTGCAGCGCCGGGAAATCCTTCATGCAACTGCGGAAAGCCTCGGCCCGATCACGGCCGTTGACCGATGCCAGGTCGCCCATGATCTGCACCACCTTGCCCGCCTTCACCTGCGCGCCCAGGTACTGGCAGGACCGCGTGCCATAGGCGCGGTTGTCGGCACGCACCACCATCGCCACCTTGCCCCGGGTAGGCGCCACGTCCACCGCCACCACAGGAATCTTCCCCTGCTCGGCCAAGGCGAGCGCGCGACCAATGGCCGCCGAATCCAATGGCGCCACCACCAACCCCTTGGCGCCGAGGTTGATCAGATTGGCCACGTCGGTGATCTGCTGGGCCGGGTCCTGGTTGGAGTTCACCGGCGCCAGGATGTCGACCCCAAGGGCCTTGGCCATTTGCGGGAGGTAGCCGTTGTAGGCCTGCCAGAACGGCGAGGTCAGCAGCGGCAGGTTGACCCCGATCCTGCCCTGCGCCGGGCCAGGTTCCGCCGCCAGCGCCGCCACTGAAGCCAGCGCGGCTACAGCGGACATGAGCCGGCAAAGCATTGCGGAACATCCGGCCGGAACCTGGAAAACGCCGTGCAGTGCAGCCATGGAAAGTGCCTCCTCATGTGTGCCGGGACTCCGGCGGTGCCGCTGGAACGCCTTTTTGCCGATGGCGCGTGGCACATCGCTGGGGCAATTTATTCATCCATGAATTAATTATTTATAAATAAACCTCACTTCGGCAGCTATGGTTTACCCAGCCCACGCACCGCTTGCGCAGGTCGGCAGCAAAAACAGGACTTGTCCTATCCCGAACGTAAGATCTGCACGCATGAGCAAAGCACTGGACAACGCAGAAGACAGCGAGCGCTACCGCGCGCCGGCACTGGACAAGGGGCTGGACATCCTGGAGCTGCTGGCCGAGCACCCCGATGGCCTGACACGCGCCGAGATCGTCAAGGAACTGGGCCGGGGCCCCAGTGAGATCTACCGCATGCTCGAGCGACTGGTGGCCCGGCAATACGTGATGCGCTCGGCCGGTGGTGACCGCCATGCGCTCAGCCTCAAGATGTTCGCGCTGGCGCACCGCCACCCGCCCGTCAACCGCCTCGTGACCCAAGCGCTGCCCGTCATGGATGCCTATGCGCGGCAGGCCGAGCAGTCCTGCCACCTGGGCCTCTACGACCGTGGCAACGTCTTGATCGTGGCCCAGGTCCCCGGCCCCGGGAACTGGGGCCTGTCAATCAGGCTGGGCGCACGCGTCGGGCTGCTGGACACCGGGTCAGGCCATGTGCTGCTGGCCTGCCAGACACGCGAACGCCGCGCGCAGATGCTGGCCGAGCACACGCCGCTGGAAGGCGAGGTACATCTGCCCGAGGCACAACTGCACGACATGCTGGAACAGATACGCAGCACGGGTCACAAGCAGAGCGAAAGCCTGCAGTCCTATGGCGTGGTGGACATCTCCTGCCCCATCCTCGGGCCCGATGGCCATGCCCTGGCTGTGCTCACATCTCCCTATATCCGGCGGATCGATGGGCATGCGGGTCCCTCGCTGGATGAGGCACGCGGGTACCTGCTGCAGGCAGTGGCTGGACTCTCTCTCAATGGCGGTCTGCGCGGCGAGGAGTGAGTCAGGCGATTCGTTTCAAATGCATGTGGCGCTTGCTGTGGTGGCAGGGGTTTCAATCCACGCGGTCGCAAGGGGCGCGACACTTACGGCGCTTTGCGTGATGCCCACCAAGTCGCTGTTTCAATCCACGCGCCCGCACGGGGCGCGACTGGCGGGTCGGCCGGCAGGCGCCACTGCCATGGTGGTTTCAATCCACGCGCCCGCACGGGGCGCGACTCTATGCTCCCGCCGCACCGCGTAGGCGTCCAACTGTTTCAATCCACGCGCCCGCGCGGGGCGCGACCCAGCATTTTTTCGGACTCCATCCGAAGCCGCTGTTTCAATCCACGCGCCCGCGCGGGCGCGACAGGAGCTGCAGAAGGCTTGCGCTGCGCAGGCAGTTGTTTCAATCCGCGCGCCCGCGCGGGGCGCGACGGTTTGCCAAAGAGCCGAAGCTCAAGTACCCGACGTTTCAATCCACGCGCCCGCGCGGGGCGCGACTTTGACGGTCATGGAGATACCTCACGTCGTTGGTTGTTTCAATCCACGCGCCCGCGCGGGGCGCGACTCTATTTCGGTTCCAAAGAAGCGGGCAAGCAGACGTTTCAATCCACGCGCCCGCGCGGGGCGCGACCTGTTGTCGATCGAGAAAGGCAGGTAGTCCTGGTCGTTTCAATCCACGCGCCCGCGCGGGGCGCGACCACGCAAGACCCAGTGCAGATCAAGCGCGAGATGTTTCAATCCACGCGCCCGCGCGGGGCGCGACCCCCATGGCACCGGGTACGCGGCGCGGCGAGAGGTGTTTCAATCCACGCGCCCGCGCGGGGCGCGACTCTCTGGCATGCCCTCGATCACATCGTCCGGCTGGTTTCAATCCACGCGCCCGCGCGGGGCGCGACCTGCTGCGCGGGCCGGGGCCTGCGGAGTTCAAAGTTTCAATCCACGCGCCCGCGCGGGGCGCGACCAGCGGCAACCCCTTCCTCGATCTGTGCATGTGGTTTCAATCCACGCGCCCGCGCGGGGCGCGACGCCAGAGTAGAGACTATGAATTAGGAGCAGGGATGTTTCAATCCACGCGCCCGCGCGGGGCGCGACTCAGTCTTGTTATCGCCCTCTGCCCCGGACCAGGGTTTCAATCCACGCGCCCGCGCGGGGCGCGACGTGGCTGACAATCACTTCGCTGTCGCGGCAGTCGTTTCAATCCACGCGCCCGCGCGGGGCGCGACGCGGCACCCGCGCGCCGCTGCTGGCCATGCCCCAGTTTCAATCCACGCGCCCGCGCGGGGCGCGACGGTGGCCGGCGAGCGCATCAAGACCCAACAGAAAGTTTCAATCCACGCGCCCGCGCGGGGCGCGACGGGATGGTGCTGATGCGCGTGGCGCCGGCGCGGGTGTTTCAATCCACGCGCCCGCGCGGGGCGCGACGTTCTGCTCGGTGCTGCAGGTACGGTTGCCCCAGTTTCAATCCACGCGCCCGCGCGGGGCGCGACACAGCACTTCGGCGTTGTAGTGCCGGTGCAGCTTGTTTCAATCCACGCGCCCGCGCGGGGCGCGACGCCGGTGAGCACAAGGTGGACGGCAACCCCTTTGTTTCAATCCACGCGCCCGCGCGGGGCGCGACCGTTCACGAGGCTCGGCTCATGATCAACGGACTTGTTTCAATCCACGCGCCCGCGCGGGGCGCGACCTCGAATGACGCGCATTGAAGCCGAGCTGCGGGCGTTTCAATCCACGCGCCCGCGCGGGGCGCGACCGCCAATGGATGGACTTTGGTAGGACGGACGGTGTTTCAATCCACGCGCCCGCGCGGGGCGCGACTTGGTTCGATGGAGCTTGCGAGCCTGAGGAGTAAGGTTTCAATCCACGCGCCCGCGCGGGGCGCGACGGGGTACTTATAGAGCAATTTCACCGCTATGAAAAAAGCCAGGCTTCCGCGAACCAGGCGGCGCTGTCATGCCGCGGAATCGGCGTTCAGCCAATCCCTCGCACACCCCCTTTTGAAAACAACAGCTTGCGCGGCCGCGAACCTCAAGGGCAGGTGGCGGTCACTTGGGGTTCGCGCGGAGGTTCAGAAGACGAGGGGGGCGTCGAGGTCCAGCACGGGCTTTGCGCCGATGTGTTCGACCTTGCTGCGCCAGTGTTGGCCCAGGTAGTAGAACCTGAGGCTGTCCTGGGCGGGGTCGATGATTTGCATCAGCCGCGCCTTGAGGGCGACCCATTGCGCGGCGTCCACTTCTATCTCGAAGACGGAGTATTGCGCGCGCTGGCCGAAGTCCCGGCAGGCCTTGGCGATGCGCCGCAGGCGGCGGGCTCCACTCGGGTCCTGGGTGCGGACGTCATAGCTCACCAGGACCATCATCGGCACACCTCATTTCTCATCGCCGGGCCGTCCCAAGATGAAAAAGCGGCTCCCTCGGGGGGCAGCGGACCTTGCGCAACAAAGGAAGCGTGGGGGCCATGTTTCATTTCCAAAGGAATGGCGGATAGGCATCGAGATCACCGCGCAGGTGGCGGGCCAGCAGTTGCGCCTGGATAAAGGGGAACAGTCCGATGGCGGCTTTTTCTTCGATGAAGGCGTGGCGCAGTTCTTCACGCTTGCGTTCCTGGTAGGCGGTCAGCACGGTCTTGCGTGATGCTTCGGTCAGCAGGACCGCTCCGTTGTCCATGGTCTGGAAGTCGCGCTCACCCAGTTGCTTGCGGTTGATCAGCGACAGCGCCAACCGGTCCGCCAGCAGGGGGCGGAATTCCTCCAGCAGGTCCAGCGCCAGGCTGGGGCGCCCAGGCCTGTCACGGTGCAAGAAGCCCACGGCGGGGTCCAGGCCCACGCTTTCGAGTGCTGAGCGGCAGTCGTGCGTGACGAGGGTGTAGAGAAAAGACAGCAAGGCATTGACCGCGTCGCGCGGTGGGCGCCGGCTGCGCCCCTGAAAGCGCATGGCGGGGCTGTCCACGCGAATGAGCATGTCGAACACGCCGAAATAGGCCTGCGCCGCCTCGCCCTCGTAGCCGCGCAGCATGTCCAGGCTGGTTTCTCCGGGCAGTTTGTCCGCAATGCGCCCCAGCCGCCTGTAGGCGTGCGTCAGTGCTGCCTCGGCTTCGGGCTCCAGCTTGTCGCCGTGGTCACGCAGTGCCCGGCCCAGGACCGCGCGCTGGTTGTGCAGCTTGCCCAGCAGGATGTTGTGGACGATGGCGGCGCAACGGCCCGGATCATCGCTGACCCGGTACTGCTGACGGCGCAGCAGCACGTTGCCGGAAACAGGCCCCTCCACCCGCGCAAGAAAGCGCCCGTTGGGCGTGAGAAAGCTGGTGCAGATGCCCTGCTCGGCGCAATAGCCCATCAGCGGTGGAGACACCAGCACGCGTCCGAAGCAGACCAGGCTCTCGAGCATGTGCACCGGCAGACGGGCACGCTCGCGCTGCTCGACCTCCATCACGATGTTGGCACCGTCCTTGCGCAGCCAGGCGCCTTCGGTGGTCACGTACAGGGTGTTCAGTTGCCGTCGCATGGACCTTCTTCCATCTGCTTGCTCCATTGCGCTGACAGCCAGGCATTGACACTCTGGGTTCGCCCCAACAGCCTGGGTTGGCAAAGGTCCAGCAGCGAACAGGCATCGCACAGCCGGGGGCTGTAGCGCGCCGTTGGCGTGGTGCCCGAGTCCAGCATGGAGCGCACCGCGGCAATGGTGCCGCAGGTGAGCTGACGCAGTTCTTCGTCGAAGCGCACATCGGTGCGCCTGCGGGCCTCGCCGTAGTAAAGGGCGCCCGCCTCTACCGGCTGGCCCAGCATGGACTCCAGGCACAGCGCCTGGGCGCAGAGCTGGACTTCATCGGCACGATGGGCCTTAGGCCGGCCGCGCTTGTATTCCACGGGAAACGCTCGCTCGCCCTGTGGGCCCTGGTGGAATTCCACCACGTCGGCAATGCCGGTGATGCCCAGGCGCGTCTCGGCCAGCGGCATGGCCGTGACAGTGCGCACACCCTTGCGCCGCTCGGCCTTGGGCTTGTCGGCCTTTTCGTGCAGCAGCCGGCCTTCAGCCGTATGCCGGCTTTCGGCCCAGAGCTGCTCGACATGGATGAGGGCGCATTGCCTTGGGCAGTACAGGTAATGCTGCAATGCCGACAGGGCAATGGCGTCGTCTTCGCTCATGGTGCGTCGGCGGCTTTGCCAACCGTCTCAGATCAGTTCCCGCAGGGTCACGCCCGAAGGCACGGCCGCAGTGTCGATGTGCACACGGTAGTCAGCAAAGCGCCGGGGAGCGCCCGCATCGGCCGGCTGTGCGGACTCCACCTTGACGGCGTCAAACAGCACATGCGCAGGCGCGTTGCCCATGGCGCTTTCATGTTCGAAGACGATGAGTTTGCGCGCCGCCATCTCGCCGCGTGCGGCGGAGCGGTCATGCTCGAACATGTTGATCAGCGCGCGCCAGAACAGGTCCAGGTCCTCGTTGGAAAACCCGGTGCGCTCGGCCAGCTTGGCCGAGATGAAGCCATGGGCACGGTACAGGCCGTAGGGAATGATGTGCTTGCGGCCCATGGTGCGGTTGTCGCCACTCTGGGCTTCGGCCTCTTTTTCTGTGGTGACGGCCATGCGCGTGATGGAGATTTCCAGCGGCACCACGGGGTCGATGGAGGTGGCGAAGGCCATCTGTATGGGTCCGCGCACCTGGCCCGCATTGACGCCCGTGGTCATGACAGCGCCAAAGGTGCGGATGTCGAAGAAGTTGGCGCACATCCAGGCCGTGATCTCGCGGGCCTTGGCTTCGTCCTTGGGCAGTTTCTTGTCTTCGGGCTTGAGGCCGATGGCCTCGTAGGCCTTGCGGTGCTGTTGGTTCAGGATGGCCTTTTCCTGCATGTAGATGGCATGGCCAGGCGCATCTTCCTTGTCCAGGCTCACGAAGTTGCGGATCTTGCGCTTGAGGCAGACATCGGTGACCAGGCCTCGATTGGTCTCGGGGTCCAGGCGCGGCAGGTTGCCGGCATCGGGATCGCCATTGGGATTGCCATTGGTGATGTCGAACAGGTAGACGAATTCGTAGCGGTGGGCGATGGCGGTCATGCGGAGGCTTCCTCGGAGGTGTCTTGTGTGGAATCGTTGCTGTCGTCGTTGGCAACCGATTTGCCGAAACGGCTTTGCGACTGGTGGTAGTAGCCGATGGCGAAACGGCCCTGGTCTTCGATGCGCAGGCTGCGGGGGAAGCTGTCGGTGAGGCCGCCGACAATCTCGCCAATGTCCTTTTCCAGCCCCACGGCAGCGCCCGGCCTGTCCTTGCGCAGGCGCCCCAGATGGTTTTGCGCATTGCGCAGCAGCATGGGAAATACCGATGCCGGCGTGGCCGAGGCCGCGCCGTAGTAGCGGTCGCGGATGGTCGCGTTGACCTGCCCGCCCAACGCCTGGCGCTGGGCACTTTCCAGCACGGCGAAAAGGCGGCCCAGCCGGTAGGCCGCGTTGGTGGATTCCTTGTCCAGACTCACGGGGATCTCCTCCTTGTCACTGTTGATTCCGAGGCGGCGCTCACGCGCCAGAATGCCTTTGCAGATACCCACGCGCAGCCCCGACAGATGGCCGTCGCTGCGCATGCGCATCAGCACGTTGGCCAGCAGGCTGCGTGGATAGGGGCGGCCGGTGAGCACGGCGCGCATGAACTCCCCCACGAGATTGCTCATGGCGTCATCCATCTTGGGCGCGCTGCCCTCACGGTGCGGTGCCGTGGCCAAGACCACGCGGTAGGCCGACGGGGCCGTCTTCCAGGGCTGTGGCTCCAGCGCGAAGTCATGGGCATGCTCCGCCAGGCGGCGCGCAAACAGGCCCAGCGTGCCGACCTCCCAGAAACGGATGGAGATGCGCGAGGCATTGGGCGCCAGGCCCAGCACGTACATGCGCGTGTCTTCCTCAAGCCTGGGGTCGATGTCGCTGAGCGGCTGGCCTTTCTGCACCTTCTCCAGTTCGATGCGGATGCGCGCGGCCTCCTGGTCGTCCGAGGGACGGTCATCGAGCAGGTCGGCCAGCAGCGACTCGGCCCGCACGGCCTGTTCGGCCTCCTGGCCATCTGCGGCCTCGGCCCAGAAGACGATGCTGGTATCACCGATCTGCAGGCGCTGGCGGTTGTGCTCGCCGCGCCGCAGCAGGTGGTTGAGCACGGTGGTGTAGGCAAAGGCGGCCTGCTCCGAGACAGGTGCGTTGTCGCCCTGGCTTTTGCCGTAGGAAGTGAATGACTCCTGGTTGAATGAGACGATGGAGGCGCCGGAGCTCTGCGCACCGCTGACGCCCTTGATGACCGGGTGCAGGCGCGCCACGGGCAGGCTTTCGCCGCTCACAAGGCAGGTCGCCACCGACTCCTGACTGCTTTCTCCACCGTCGTCGCTGGCGAGCAGCCGGGCACGCAGGGCCTGAGCGGCCGGGCGTTCGTGCAGATAGGCCTTTTCGCCATCCATGCGGAACACCATGTTGGCATCGAGCATGTCCGGGGTGAAATGGGGCGCTTCGAATTGCTGCGGCGTCCAGGCATCGAGAAAGCCCAGCAAGGCCTTCAGGCCCGCGTCCTGCGTGCCGGCCAGATGCTCGCGGTGCAAGGCCTTGAAGGCTTCATGCTCCTTGTCCGCGCGCTTGCTGGTGGCGCTCACGCCCAGCACATAGCTGGTCTTGTCCCAGAGGAAGTTGGACTTGATGCCCACCGTTCTTTTCTCCGGCTGAGGCACGTTCATCACGCACGGCAGCGGCTTCTTGCCTGTGGTGTCGCGGATGTCGTTGACCTGCACCACACGGCCATCGGCGGCCAGCAGGATCTCGTAGCTGATCTTCTCGGGGCTGTAGCCAAAGGGCGCCAGGCCCTCCTCGCGGCGTTCCAGCAGCCGTTGGTAGTAGGTGGCAAGCGCCTGCAGGATCATGACTTGAGCTCCTCGCTGTGCCAGGGCGGCACGGCGATCACGCCACCGGACATGCTGGCGCGGAAAAAGCGCGGGGCCATGCCGTTGGCAAAGTCGATGTCGTGCAGCATCCAGCCCAGGTCCCGCTCGGGCAGCAGGCTTTCGTGCGGCGTGGGCAATGCCTCGCCGTCTTCGAGCAGGCCGAAGTCCGCCGGAAACTCGCGCACGCCCAGGCAGGGCATCTGAAAGCACTGGCCCTTGCGCGCTCGGCGGTTGAAGATGTCCAGGTGCTTGCCCACCGAGTCGTCGGCGCCTGCCTTGGGCGTGAGCTCGAAATGCGCTTCGATCACATAGGCCACGTCGCGCAGCACCGTGGCCGCACGCTGCTGGCGGTCCTGGTCCACATGCGTGACCAAGCCTTCCGTGGAGCCGGCCTTCATCGCCTTGGACACACTGGCCGGAGAGATCTTGCTGCCGACCTCGTTGCGCCGTATCGATTCAAAGCGGATCGGCTTCAGTACGTGGATGCGGTCTACGCTCCAACGTATGGCCGGCTTCCAGTGGATGGCCTCCAGAATGCCGCGCGCGGCCGAAGGCGTGATGACATCGTAGCTGACGCGCTCACCCTTCATCTCGGGTCTGGTGAAGCAGGCGCGCTCACCCCAGACCTTCAGTTTCACTCCAAATCCCATGCCCTCTCCTCTCCTTCAGCGGCAAGACACCGTTGCCTGCGCTACCAGCACAAATGCTCGGTCTGGATCAGCGCGGGCTCATCCCAATGGATGCCATGGCGCGGGTCGTACAAGCCCTCGTGCGCCAGCACCATGAATTGATCACCCCATTTGCTTTCGACCACCGGCACCACGGCCCCGGCCTTGCGCAGCGCATCAAAGCCTTGTCGCGGCAGTTGCACCAGGTAGGGCTGCAGGCTGCGCGCCAGGCCCACGCTGCCTTGCGCATGCTCCAGCGCCCGCAGCGCGTCCCTGGCCTTTTCGTCATACGGCACGATCACCGGCATCTGCACGCTGTCGATGAGCCGGAACTTCGCCGCCAGGGTTTCCATCGGCAGGCTGTCGAAGCGGCTTGCCGTCAGTTGCCCCAGCAGATCCGGCACATCCAGGGCCTGCGAGCCCTTTTGCCAGTACAGCAGCGAGAAGTAGCGCTGGATGGCCTCGGGGGCCAGAGGCTGCGCCTCGAACTGCCTGAGCACTTCTCGCGCCTTCTCCGCGTACTGCTTGAGTTCAGGTGGCGGTGCCCAATCCGGATTGCCCGGCAGAAACACAAGCACCTCGCTGGCATCCCTGGCGCGCCGTCCCTCCCGGTTGCAGCGGCCAGCGGCCTGGGCGATGGAGTCCAGGCCCGCCTCGGCACGCAGCACGGTGGGAAAGTCCACATCGACGCCGGCCTCGATCAGGCTCGTCGATACCAGCCGGCAGGGTTTGCCTTCCTTGAGCATCTGCCGCACTTCGGCCAGCACCTCGCTGCGGTGCCTTGCACACATCAGCGTGGTCAGATGGCGTGCGCCGGGCAGATCGGCCATGGCCTGGTAGACGGCCCGCGCATGGCGGCGGTTGTTGACGATGCACAGCACCTGTTCGCGCGAGCGCATGTGTCCGGCCAGCGCCTCGTCGTCCAGCACGCCCAGGTGCCGCACGCGCACGCGCTCCAGTTGCGTGAACAGCCGGTCCGGGTCGGGCGCCAGTTCCCGCACTTCGTTCAGGCCGCCCTCGAAATCGGGCGCCACCAGTGCAGGCTGGGTCGCGGTGCATAGCACCACGCTCGCGCGGTAGTTGCGCGCCAGTTCGTCGATGGCCGCCACGCAGGGCCGCAGCAGCTTGAGGGGCATGGTCTGGGCCTCGTCCAGCACGACCACGCTGCCCGCGATGCGGTGCAGCTTGCGGCATTGCGATGGCCGGGCGGCGAACAGGCTTTCGAAGAACTGCACGGCCGTGGTAACGATGATGGGCGCGTCCCAGTTCTCCATGGCCAGCTGCAGCTTCTTCTGCGCCTGGTATTTTTCGGGGTCGTCGCGCGGCGGCTCGGTCTGCACGAAAGCGCTGTGGTGCTCCAGCACGGCGGCGTCGCCCAGCGGGCCCAGGGCCCTGCGAAATACGGCGGCGTTCTGCTCGACGATGCTGGTGAACGGAATCACGAAGATCACTCGGCTCAGGCCATGGCGTATGGCGTGGTCCAGCGCGAAGGCCAGCGAGGCCAGCGTCTTGCCCCCACCCGTGGGCACCGTCAGGGAAAACAGCCCCGGCGCCAGTTCCGCCTGCGCACGCACATGCTGCAGGATGTCTGAGCGGATGGGGTTGACGTCGCCCCCCGTCGGCAGACCTGCCAGGAAGTGATCGAGCTGCTCCCGCAAGGCCTGCAGGCTGGGGGCCGGCTTACCCGCGCTGCGATGATCGGGACGGCTTTCCGTCTTCAGATAAAAGCGCTCCGTATCGAGAAAATCGGCATCGACCAGGCATGAAAACATCATGCGTGTGAAAAATGCCAACTGGAAATTCTTGCGTTTGCCGTCACAGGGCTTGAGATCGACCATGGGCAGCTTGGCGGGCAATGCGATGTCTCGCTTCCAGGCGGAATCGAGCGCCGGCAATTCATACCCGTCATCGAGCCGCTGGCGCAATGCGGATCTTTCCCCTTGCCCATCCCCATTGGCCAATCCCGCATGGTGCCCGGCAATGCCATAGGCCAGCAAATGGCCTATTCCGGGATAGTGTCTGGCTGCAATGCGCGCGCCCCAGGTGGAGTGGTCCACGCGCAGTGCGCCGCCTTGCAGCCGAAGTTGGTAGGGCTCGGTGTACTTGCCCAGGTCATGCAGCCAGCCCTGTATCTCAGCCAGCTCACCGGCACCGAAGGCCTGTGCGAACTGTCGAGCCAATGTGCCCACACCCTTCAGGTGATCCGGCAGGGATTGCCAATCGGCCTTTGAAACATTGGCTGTGGAATGCGCAAAGAAGTCACCCATAAGACAATTCAGATTCTTCCGTCTATTTCTCGGTAAAAACAGGAATAGTCCTAAGAAAAAACACCGCAGGCACCAAAAGCGCCTGCGGTGTTTATTTGACCAGTCCAAGGCTGGATCGACTATAGGGGAAATATCAGCCTACACGGCGCAATCCCGATCAGGAGTCAGCGGATTTCAACGCGCCGTCGTATCGCTGCTGGCCTCCACGATGGGGATATAGAACTCTCCGCCCGCGCGGTTGAATTCCTCGGCCTTGGCCTGCATTCCGGCGGCAATGCCTTCCTGCTCGGCCACGCCCTTGGCAGCGGCGAATTCGCGCACTTCCTGGGTGATCTTCATGGAGCAGAACTTGGGGCCGCACATGGAGCAGAAGTGCGCCACCTTGGCGCTGTCCTTGGGCAGGGTTTCGTCGTGGTAGGCCTGGGCGGTGTCGGGGTCCAGGCCCAGGTTGAACTGGTCCTGCCAGCGGAAGTCGAAGCGGGCCTGGCTCAGCGCGTCATCGCGGGCGCGGGCGCCGGGGTGGCCCTTGGCGACGTCGGCGGCGTGGGCCGCGATCTTGTACGCGATGATGCCCTGCTTGACGTCGTCGCGGTCGGGCAGGCCCAGGTGCTCCTTGGGCGTGACGTAGCACAGCATGGCGGTGCCGAACCAGCCGATCATGGCCGCGCCGATGGCGCTGGCGATGTGGTCGTAGCCGGGGGCGATGTCGATGGTCAGCGGGCCCAGGGTGTAGAACGGCGCCTCGTGGCAGTGCTTGAGCTGCTCGGTCATGTTGGCCTGGATCATGTGCATGGGCACGTGGCCGGGGCCTTCGATCATGGTCTGCACGTCGTGCTTCCAGGCCAGCTGGGTCAGCTCGCCCAGGGTCTTGAGTTCGGCGAACTGGGCTTCGTCATTGGCGTCCGAGGCGCTGCCGGGGCGCAGGCCGTCGCCCAGCGAGAAGCTGACGTCGTACTGCTTCATGATGTCGCAGATGTCCTCGAAGTGCTCGTACAGGAAGCTCTCGCGGTGGTGGGCCATGCACCACTTGGCCATGATGGAGCCGCCGCGCGAGACGATGCCCGTGCGGCGCTGGGCCGTGAGGTGGATGTAGGCCAGGCGCACGCCGGCGTGGATGGTGAAGTAGTCCACGCCCTGCTCGGCCTGCTCGATCAGGGTGTCGCGGAAGATGGGCCAGGTCAGGTCCTCGGCAATGCCGCCCACTTTCTCCAGAGCCTGGTAGATGGGCACGGTGCCGATGGGCACGGGCGAGTTGCGGATGATCCAGTCGCGCGTGGTGTGGATGTTCTTGCCGGTGGACAGGTCCATCACGTTGTCCGCGCCCCAGCGGATGGCCCAGACCAGCTTCTCGACCTCTTCCTCGATGCTGGAGGTGACGGCCGAGTTGCCGATGTTGGCGTTGATCTTGACCTTGAAGTTGCGCCCGATGGCCATGGGCTCGATCTCGGGGTGGTTGATGTTGGCCGGGATGATGGCGCGGCCGCGCGCCACTTCGTCGCGCACGAATTCGGGCGTGATGATCTTGGGGATGGCGGCGCCCAGGCCGTTGCCGGCCAGGCGCGCCTCGCGCGCGGCGTCCTGCTGGTACTCGGCCATCCATTCGCGGCGGCCGTTCTCGCGCAGGGCCACGTATTCCATCTCGGGCGTGATGATGCCCTTGCGCGCGTAGTGCATCTGGGTGACGTTTCCGCCGCTTTTCGCGCGGCGCGGCTGGCGCTGCAGGGATGCGGCCTCGGCCCGCAGGCGGGCCACGCGCTCGTCTTCCTCGCCGCGCTTGCCGCCGTCGTCCAGGGCCTGGCGCAGGCGGCCGGCGTAGTACTCGCTGTCGCCGCGCGACTCGATCCAGGCATTGCGCACGCCCGGCAGGCCGCTGCGCACGTCGATGGCCACGGCCGGATCGGTGTAGGGGCCCGAGGTGTCATAGACGCTGACCTGCTCGCCATTGGTCAGCTGGATATCGCGCACGGGCACGCTCAGGCCGGCATGCAGGCTGCCTTGCAGATAGCTCTTGGTGGAGGCCGGGAACGGCTTGCGCGACTGCGCCAGCAGGTCGGAAAAACGCTGTGCGTCGGGAGCTTCGCCGGCTGCGGGGGTGAAGATGGAATCGGGAGCGTTCATGTCGGGTTCCTTGCGTTCAAAGCGTCGATCAACAACGCTCCGGGAACCGGACACTCCTTGGGCTGTGCCAAAGGCCGCGCACCGGGCTATGCCAGTGTGGGCCTGCCAGGGCCGTATGGCCTTGGCCCCTGGTTGCCACGCACGCCAAGGCGCACGAGCAGCCTTGGTTGGCAAGGGCCGATGTGCTTCGGATGGTGGCCTGCCTGGCCGTTGCGGCCCTGCGTGTATCCGCCGTGGCGGATTTCCATCCTCTGACTTCGGCCCCGCTTCAGGGTCCCGCTCTTCTTCCGCCGGTATCAACCGGATCAAGTTCGTCGGGTTCGCCGCCTGGCCCATGCAGCGCATGGACCGGTTGGCATCTCAGTGCATCAGCACACCCCGGAGCAGAGCGCAGTATAGGGGATGGCAAGGCGCCCTTGCCCTGCGGGTTTGCCCAGGGGCCTGAAAGCCCTGCTCAGTCGAAGCCGCGCATCTGTGCCCATTCGGCCATCGGTGCGCGCGTGGCGCGCCAGCCGTTGATGGGGGCATCCTTGTCCTCGTAGCCCAGCGCAATGCCGAAGGCCACGTGGTAGCCCTCGGGCAGCGCCAGCGCCTGGGTCACGGCGTCGTTGTAGCGGCGCCAGAAGCCCTGGGCGCAGGTGGCCAGGCCATTGGCGCAGGCCAGCAGCATGAAGGACTGCAGGTAGATGCCCAGGTCCACCCATTGCGGCAGGCCCATGCGCTCGTCCACCGCCACGATCAGGCCCACGGGCGCGCCGAAGAACTGGCCGTTGCGGGCCAGCTGCTCCAGCCGCGCGGGCTTGTCGTCGCGCGGAATGCCCAGCGACTGGTACAGCTCTTCGCCATTGGCAAAGCGCCGGCTGCGGTAGGGCTCCCAGAGGTTGGGCGGGTAGGACAGGCCGGGCTGGGCGTCCTGGGGCTCGGCTTCGGCAACGGCGGTCAGCAACTGCTGCAGCGGCTCGCCCGTCAGCGCCAGCACGCGCCAGGGCTGCAGGTTGCCGCCCGAGGCCGCTTGTGCCGACTGTTCCATCAGGGAGCGCACCAGCGCCGCATCGGGCGACTGGGGCAGGAAGGCGCGCACGGAGCGGCGCGCATGCAAGGCCTGTTCAACGTTCATGCTGGTCGGAGTCTCCGGTCTTCTTGGGGGATCTTTGGTGATCTTCTGCAGGCCTACTTGCCCATGATCTGGTCGATCTTGTCCTTCTGGAACGCCTGCGGGCGCTCTGACTCGCAGGGCACGCAGTCGCCCACCTTGCTGCCGGCCGAGAGCTTGGCAATCGCCTCCCACAGCAGCGCGATCTGCTGCTCGTGCGCGGCCGCGCCATCGCTCAGGCCGCGCATGGCCTGGGCCACGGGGTCCATTTCCTGGGTGATGCCGTAGGCCGTGAACGGCTGGGGCGCGGCAGCCGACGGGACCTTGATGGCCTCGGACTTGGCAGATGCCAGGTCGTGCTCGGTCACATCGGCGCTGTGGCCGTTCTTGCTGGCGATGATGCGCGCCGGAATGCCCACGGCCGTGGCGCCTGCGGGCACGGGCTTGATGACCACGGCATTGCTGCCGATCTTGGCGCCGTCGCCCACCTCGAAGCCGCCCAGCACCTTGGCGCCCGCGCTGACCACCACGTCGCGGCCCAGCGTGGGATGACGCTTGGCGCCCTTGTACAGAGAGGTGCCGCCCAGGGTCACGCCGTGGTAGATGGTGCAGCCGTCGCCGACCACGGCCGTCTCGCCGATAACGACGCCCATGCCGTGGTCTATGAAGACGCGCTCGCCGATGACGGCGCCCGGGTGGATCTCGATGCCCGTGAGCCAGCGGCCGATGTGCGAGATGAAGCGCCCCAGCCACTTGAGGCCATGGTTCCAGCACCAGTGCGCCGGGCGCTGCAGCCAGATCGCATGCAGACCCGGATAACAGGTGATGACCTCCCAGGTGCTGCGTGCCGCAGGGTCGCGGTCAAGGATGCACTGGATATCGGAGCGCAGGCGGTCAAGCATCTAGGGGCTGGTTATTGTTGACAAGACCGCTCAGTCTAGCGTTTCGGTGGGGTGCTCTGCAGCATGGCCTTCGCAACACCGCGCAGGATGTGGATTTCCTCGGCGGTCAGTTGCGAGCGGTTGAAAAGCTGGTTGAGGCGCGGCATCAGCTTCTTGGGCGCAGCCGGATCGAGAAAGCCGATATGCGCCAGCGCCTGCTCCCAATGGCCCAGCATGCCGGCCACCTGGGCCGCGTCGGCGCGCTGCGGCGCAGGCGTGTGCTCCACCACGGGAAAGCCGCCCAGCGCCTGGCGCCACTCATAGGCCACCACCTGGATGGCCGCCCCCAGGTTCAGCGAGCCGAACTGCGGATTGGACGGAATCGACAGCGCCACATCGCTGCGGTAGACATCGTCGTTGCTCATGCCGAAGCGCTCGCAGCCGAACAGGAAGGCCACGCCCGACTGGTTGCAGCGCGGCGCGGGAGCCGGTGCGGACACGGATGCATCGGTGGGCGGCGCCGCTTCATCGGGCACATCGGGCACATCGGGCGCAGCCAGCACATCCAGCGCCCCGCTGAGCAGCAGCTCGAAATGCTGGCGCGGCGTGCGCGTGGGCGGGCCGAAGTCGCGCGGCGTCATGGCCGTGGCGCACAGGTGGCTGATGCCGTCCAGCGCCTCCTCCAGCGTCTCGACCACGCGCGCATTGCCCAGCACGTCCAGCGCGCCGCTGGCCCGCTGGATGGTCTCTTCCTTGCGCAGCACGTTGGGCCAGCGCGGGCGCACCAGCACCAGGTCGTCAAAGCCCATGGTCTTCAGGGCGCGGGCGGCGGCGCCCACATTGCCGGCGTGGCTGGTCTCTATCAGTACGAATCGGGTTTTCATGGCGTCGCTGGCCTGCCGGCGCCGGCAGAGCCCCCAAGACGGGACAGGTTGCGCAGCACAAAACGGACAAGGCGGGTAAAATTGCGCGCTATTGTCGCCGCCCCGCATCGCCGGACGCGGCTTTTTCCGTTCTTACCCGCGTCAAACAGCCTGCTTTTGCCAGAGAGGACCGTCCTCTCCTTGCACAGCCGCTGCTCCGCCAACGCCTCACAATCTATGTCGACCAACCTGCATCCCATGCTCAACGTGGCCATCAAGGCCGCACGCGCCGCCGGCGCCATCATCAACCGCGCGGCTCTTGACGTGGAATCCGTGCGTGTCGCACAAAAGCAGGTCAACGACTTTGTGACCGAGGTGGACAAGGCGGCCGAGCAGGCCATCATCGAAACCTTGCTGGGCGCCTACCCGGGCCACGGCATCCTGGCCGAGGAATCGGGCAACGAGTTCGGCGCCAAGAACTCCGACTACGTCTGGATCATCGATCCGCTGGACGGCACCACCAACTTCATCCACGGCTTCCCCGTGTACTGCGTGAGCATTGCCCTGTCCTTCAAGGGCAAGGTGGAGCACGCCGTGGTGTACGACCCCTCGCGCAACGACCTGTTCACGGCCACGCGCGGCCGCGGCGCCTACCTGAATGACCGCCGCATCCGCGTGTCCAAGCGCATCCAGCTCAAGGACAGCCTGATCTCCACCGGCTTCCCCTTCCGCCGTGGCGACAACTTCAAGCAGTACATGAACATGCTGGGCGACGTGATGCAGGAAACCGCAGGCGTGCGCCGCCCCGGCGCCGCCGCGCTGGACCTGGCCTACGTGGCAGCCGGCTTTGCCGACGGCTTCTTTGAAAGCGGCCTGCAGATCTGGGACGTGGCCGCCGGCAGCCTGCTGGTGACCGAGGCCGGTGGCCTGGTCGGCAACTTCACGGGTGAGGCGGATTTCCTGGAGCAGAAGGAATGCCTGGCGGGCAATCCGCGCATCTATGGTGCGCTGGTCGGCATCGTTGGCAAGTACAGCAAGTTTGCTTCGGCTGGTGAGAAGGCGGGTGTGCGGCAGGCTTTGGCGGATTCGGGTGAGGCGGCTCCGGCTGCTGAGGCTGAGGCTGCTGAATCTGAGCAGCAGCCTGAGGCTTGATTCCGGCTTCTCCTCTCTTATGAAAAACAGCTCCTTCAAGGAGCTGTTTTTCGTTGGGCGTGGGTTCGGTGCGCTTTTTGCCCCTGCCAGGGGGTTGCTTTTCGGGGCCGGGTCTCGGCCCGGCGGCCGACTGCCCTTTCTTGATTCGCCAAGAAAGGTCAGATCAAAGAAGGCGACCCG